>JAMPDU010000011.1 GCA_023665505.1 Ruminococcus sp. | reverse complement strand
TTTTAACGCAGTCAGCGGTAAAAGATTGCCGAAAAGACGTGCGTGTAGCTTGTGAAGACAGGTTCTCAGATTTGTACACAATTAAAACAGCGAAATCTGCGCCGATTTCGGCAGAACGTCAAGCGCGCCGATGTTCTCCAACGCCTCGATTATCGCGCTGGTCGCGCCGCTGCGCTCCTGAAGTTCGTCTATGGTGAAAAGGTCTCCGCCCTTTGCCGCATCGCAAATATACTTAGCGGCGGAAGAACCCACGCCTTTCACCGAGCAGAACGGCAGCCTTATCTTTCCGTCCTCGATTTGGTATTTTACCGCGTCGGATTTATAAATGTCCACCGGCAGGAATTCAAACCCTCTCGCCATCATTTCGTTTATTACCAGCAGCGTTTCAAGCGTGCCCGTCTCCTTGCCGCTGCGTTCGAGACCCTTTTGTTTCAGCTCCTCAATTTTGAATTTGACAGTCTCCCTGCCCTGCAAAACAATCTCCGCGTCAAAGTCCTCTCCCCGAACGGTAAACACCGCCGCGTAAAACGCCAAAGGCTTGTACAGCTTATACCAGCCCAGTTTCATTGCCGCCGTAACGTACGCAGCCGCGTGGGCTTTCGGGAACATATACTTTATCTTAAGGCAGCTGTCGATGTACCACTGGGGCACGTTATGGGCAAGCATATCCTGTTTCATTTCCTCTGTAAGGAGCTTGGGGGCGTTGCCCTTACGGGTTATCTCCATTATTTTAAAGGAAAGTTTAGAATCCATTCCGTGATAAATAAGGTACGTCATAATGCTGTCACGTGTTCCTATAACGTCGGAAATCGTGCAGATGCCGTCCTTTATAAGCTCTTGAGCGTTTCCCGTCCATACGTCCGTACCGTGGGAAAGTCCCGAAATCTGCAAAAGGTCGGAAAAATTCTTGGGCTGCGCCTCCACAAGCATGCCGCTTACAAAATTAGTGCCCATTTCGGGTATGGCGAGAGTACCCGTCCTGAAATATATATCCTCAGCAGAAACTCCCAGCGCCTCGGGCGACCTGCACAGGCTTATAACCTTTTCGTCCCCGGGGAAAATATCTTCCGTCTTTATTCCCGTCATGTCCTCCAAATGCTTATACAGCGTGGGAACATCGTGTCCCAGCTCGTCGAGCTTTAATATGGTATCATGCAGAGAATGGAAGTCGAAGTGGGTGGTTATAAAAATCGAGTTCGGGTCCTCGGCAGGGTGCTGAACGGGAGTAAAATCGTACACCTCAAACTTTGAGGGGACGACGACCATTCCGCCCGGGTGCTGGCTTGTTGTACGCTTAACCCCCGTGCAGCCGATAGTCAGCCTGTTTATCTCGGCTTTTGAAACCGTTTCGCCGTGTTCCGCAAGATAATGCTTTACATAGCCGAAAGCGATTTTATCCTTGACCGCGCCGATAGTTCCCGCCTTAAACACGTTGTCAACGCCGAAAAGCTCTTCGGTGTACTTATGAGCAAAGGTCTGATATTCTCCCGAAAAGTTAAGGTCAATATCGGGAGCTTTGTCGCCGTCGAAACCGAGGAACGTCTCGAACGGAATATCGTGTCCGTCCCGGTTGTAGGGCGTACCGCACTTCTCGCAGTTCTTTTCCGGCAGGTCGTAGCCCGAGCCGACAGAACCGTCCGTAATGAAAACGCTGTGCTTGCATTTCGGGCAGACATAATGGGGCGGCAGCGGGTTTACCTCGGAAATTCCCGCCATTGACGCCACAAAGGACGAGCCAACCGAACCCCGCGAACCCACCTGATAGCCGTGCTCGTTTGAGTTAGCCACAAGTTTTTGAGCAATCATATAAAGTACCGCAAAGCCGTGCTTTATAATAGAGGTAAGCTCCCTGTCAAGCCGCTTTGCCACAAGCTCGGGGACGGGGTCGCCGTATATGGACTTGCACCTCTCCCAGGAAATCCGCTCCAAATCCTCCTCCGCGCCGGGTATCTCGGGAGTGAACGTTCCCGGCGGTATGGGTACAATGTCCGGGTTTACCATATCCGCGATTTTATTGGTATTTGTTACCACAACCTCGTACGCCTTTTCCTCCCCGAGGTAGGAAAATTCCGCTAACATTTCCTCCGTGGTACGCAGATACAGCGGGGCTTGATTTTCCTCCTTGAATTTTTGATACGTGAGAATTTTGCGGAAAATCCCGTCCGCCTTGTCCATAAAATGAACGTCGCAGGTCGCCACCACGGGAATGTTCAGCTCCTCCCCCAGCTTGACGATTTTCCTGTTCAAATCCCGCAAATCCTCCTCGGAGGAAATATTCGGCAAATCCTCGTCGTCTATGAGGAACGCGTTATTCCCGATCGGCTGTATTTCAAGATAATCGTAAAACCTCGCTATGTCCTTGACGGAATCCCAAGGCTGACCGTCCCGCACCGCGGAAAATACCTCTCCCGCCTCGCAGGCGCTGCCCACGATAAGTCCGTCGCGGTGTTTCATAAGCTCGGAAATGGGAATACGTGGGTTGCGCTTGTAATACTTGATATTTGAAAAGGAAATAAGTTTGTACAGATTTTTAAGCCCTATCGCGTCTTTCACAAGAATAATCTGGTGGTGTGAACGCAGAGAGCGAGGGTCTATCTTCAGCACGCAGCGGTTTATCTCGCTTATCATTTTAATGCCATTCTCTTCCATAAGCCTTGCGGCAAGAACGATATAAATCCTCGCGAGAATTTTCGCGTCCTCGTCGGCGCGGTGGTGGTTGAATTCCCCCAAACCCAGCTCTTTGGCAACATTATCCAGCTTGTGCTTTTTAAGGTTCGGCAGCATACTTCTGCTCATCGCCACCGTGTCAATCATTGAAAAGGGGTACTCTATTCCGTACCTTTCGCAAGCCGCCTTTATGAACGAGCAGTCAAACCCCGCGTTGTGCGCGATAAGCACGGGAGCCTCCCCGCAGAATTCGGTAAACCTTTTCAAAGCCTCTTCCTGACTTGGCGCGCCCTTTACCATTTCCTCGGTAATTCCCGTAAGATTGGTAATTTTTTCGGGAATTGGCTTTTCCGGGTCAACAAAGGTCTGAAACACCTCGCCTATTTCAAGATTATTTATCTTCACCGCGCCTATCTCGATAATTCTTTCCGCCTGAGAATTAAAGCCCGTAGTCTCGATGTCGAAAACTATCATCTCGCCTGTAATGGGCTTGTCCCTAAAAATATTTACCGCGCTTATTCTGTCGTTCACCGAGTACGCCTCGCAGCCGTAAATAACCTTGAAATCCCCGCCGTTTTTGCGTATTTTCGCCGCCGCGGCGGCAGCCTCCGGGAAAGCCTGAACGCAGCCGTGGTCGGTTATTGCCATTGCCTTGTGCCCCCATGAGTACGCCCTATCTATCAGCTTTGAGGCGGGAGTTACCGCGTCCAGCGCGGACATATTCGTGTGCAGGTGCAGCTCCACCCGTTTTTCCTCGGCGTTGTCCTTACGCTCGGGCTTGCCCACCTGCATAATATCGTTCGCCTTGATAACAAATTCGTTTTCAAACGTGTCAAAATCCGAACGCCCCTTTATAAGCAGAGTACCGCCCTTTTTAAACTCCGCGAAAATATTTTCCTCGTTTTTGTCCTCAAAACTTTTTATGGAAATCGAACCCGTATAGTCGGTAATGCTCACCGAAACAAGCCGCATGTCGCCGTTTTTGGTGCGTACCTCTCTTTCGGAATAGTCGAAAACGTCGCCCCATACGGCGATATTATTCATCTTGCCTTTAATGTCGGAAATATTTGTTATTGGGCAGTCAATCTTCCGCCCCTTGACAATTTTCGCGCTTTCGGCAAGTATGGGCAGGTCTTTGAAGTCCACCGTAACTATAGGCTCTTTGGGCGCGCTCGGGACAGCCTGTCCCATACCGAACCCCGCCGAGGTTTCGGGGACTTCCGTAGGCATAGGCATTGCCGCGATAGCCTGCGCCATTCTGCTTTCGTAATCGTCCTCGGGAGGGGTCTCGCTGCCGCTCAGAACGACCCTTACATCAAGAGAAAATACTTCCCTGATAAGTTTTTCCAGTTCCCGCTCAACCCCCGCCTTTTTCAGCGTTGAGTACCCCGACCCGTTTACCTCCGCCGTAACCGTGCCCTCGGAAAAACTGTACGCCGCATTGCTCAAATGCCCGTTAATGACGTACATACGCCGTTTCAGCATTTCCACAATATCGGGCATGCACTTTTCGTTAAAAAGATTGGGCGCATACCGACAGTTTAGGACAAAGTCGGATATGCCGAGGCTTGTACGCATCGCCTTTTCAAAGTCCAGAACATAGCTATAGTTCTGAACAATGTCGTATGACGCAAAAACAGCAAGCTCCCGCATATTTTCCGTATGCGACAGCTTAAGCACGTTTCCCTTTCCTATTGAATTTGGAATATCCGCTATGTAGTCCGAAAAAAGTTCTTTTATAAGCATTATTTCACCGTTCCTAAAAATATTTTTCCTAAAGTTTTCCAATTTCCTCCAAAAGCGCCGTCAGTATCTCGTTTTCGGGGACTTTCCGCAGTACCTCCCCCTTGCGGAACAGTACCGCGCAGCCGTCTCCCCCCGCAACACCGACGTCCGCCTCACGAGCCTCCCCGGGACCGTTCACAACGCAGCCCATTACCGCCACGGTAATGTCCTTGTCGATGTCCTTGACCGCCGTTTCCACCTTTTCCGCAAGGGAAATAAGGTCTATCTTCGTCCTGCCGCAAGTGGGGCAAGCCACCAGCTTTACACCACTGCCCTTTCCCACGGCGGAAAGAATATCTCGCGCAGCGTAAATTTCCTCCTCCGGATCTGCGGTCAGGGAAACCCGAATAGTCTCCCCGATACCCTCCGCAAGGAGAGAGCCAATCCCCACGGCGGACTTTATTATGCCCATACGCTTTGTCCCCGCCTCGGTAACGCCCAAATGCAGGGGGTAATCGGTTTTCTCCGCAAGCAGTCTGTACCCCTTAATCATAGTCGGCACGTCCGAGGACTTTATGGAGATGACAATATCGTGAAAATCGCACCGCTCCAAAAGCTCCGCATGCCGCAGCGCGCTTTCGCACAGCGCCTCCGCCGTTGGCGAGCCGTACTTCGCCAAAATGTCCTTTTCAAGCGAACCCGAATTTACCCCGATTCTTATGGGAATATTTTTCGCCCGGCAAGCGTCCGCAACCGCCTTTACCCTGTCGAAATCCCCGATATTCCCGGGGTTAATGCGTATCTTGTCAATCCCCGCAGAAACGCTTTCCAATGCAAGCTTATAGTCGAAATGAATGTCCGCCACAAGGGGTATCGCCACAGCGTTTTTTATGGCGGGAATAAGCCGTACCGCCGCCATATCGGGAATTGCCGCCCGAATTATCTCGCACCCCGCTTTTTCAAGCCGCGCCGCTTGCCGAACGCTCCCTTCAACATCGCCCGCGGGGACGTTAAGCATTGACTGTATGTAAATTTTTTCGCCGTTAAGTGTACAGTTACCAACCTTTACAGTATGTACGGAACGCATATTATACTTCCTTTCATTTTTTCTTTTTAACCTTTACAATTGAGGCAATAACAAGCAAAATACCTGCCGTTACGGGAAATATCCACACATTGCCCGACAAAATTCCCGCGGTGAAAACTGCCGTCGGACCGTCCTCCCCGCCGATTATTCCCAAAGAAGATTTGCTAAAAAACAACAAAATTCCCACAATAATCAATACCGCTCCGAAAATGCGCAAAATTTTTTTCATACCGAAAATCCTCCTGTTTACCAAAAATATTTTTAAACTCCCCGATTAAACGTTATCTTCATATTATGATATTTTGAAACCGTATCCTCAAACCCCACCGACTTATACAAGCCGTACCCCTCCTCCGTGGCTTTCAGCTCAACGAAATCAAGTCCCATTTTTTCCGCGTCGGCAAGCAGCGTTTTCATCAGCTTTCCTGCAAGACCCTTTCGCCTGTACTCGGGCTTTGTGTAGACGTTCATTACCGTCCCCGCAACGCCGTTCATAAAGCCGAGATTAGGCGGCTTTTCCGAAACCACCAAAATGCAGCAGCTTACCGTTTCACTTTCGGATTTAGCGGTGTACGCAAAACAATCCCCGTTTAAATGCTCACGGAAATAATCGGGCAGTTTTTCGGATATTTGAGCAAGTTTTTCCCGAGGCACAACTCCGTTATCCTCGAGAATATACGCCGTTCTCAGCTTTACAAGCGCGTCCAAATCCTCAATTCCCGCTTTTTCAAAAATAAAATCGGACATTTTTACTCCTTTACAGCTTATTCTGCTTAGCCTCAATAATTTCAAGCATTTTCTCGGTGTTCCGCTCCTGATTAGGCAGTTTTGACCCCGCCACTTTCGGCGCAAGCTGAAACTTTACCGTCCGCTTTTTGCCGTCCTCAAAAACTATGGTAATAATTTTCTGCCCCAAAATCATCGGCTTAATTTTTATCTGCACAATGTCCTCCATATTGTAGGCGGCATTTTCATCGCCGATAACCCCGTATTTGCAGCACAAAAGCCGCCCCGTATCGGTTATTCCCGCATAGCCGGTAATAATGTTACTGTTGCTCGCAAAAAATCCCGTGTCCTTGAAAAGACAGTACACCGCCGTTTCAAGACATTCGCCGCCGATAAGCAGCTTGCCGAGAGCCGTATTCATTTCCTCGTCTGTGTATTTTTTGGTAAAACTGCTCATTTTTATGACCTCCTACTTCACAAAAATATTCTTAACGTCGTTAAACGTCACCACAACCATAAGAGTCATAAGCAGCGCAAATCCCACAAAGTGTATCATACCCTCCGTTTCCGCCTTTAAAGCCTTGCGGCGGATTGCCTCTATTATCAGAAAAACCAGTCTGCCGCCGTCAAGTGCGGGTATGGGCAGCAGGTTGAAAATGCCGATGTTTATCGTCACAAGTGTGGCAATGTCAAGCAGGAAACTTATGTCAAATCCGCTTTCCCCCGCCGCGTCGCCTATCACCGAGGCAATTCCAACCGGACCCTGCAAGTCGTTTATGCCGTACTTGCCCCTAATCATATCCCGCAGCGACATCAGCACTATCCGCCCGTAATACACGGAATTTCTGAACGCGTATGGCAGCAGATTTCCCGCCGTAACGCCGATACTCGCCACTTTAAAGTCGTAAATAAGGGTCTGCTTGCCCGTCTCTTCGTCAAATTCGGTGTCGAATTTTATACCGTTCACATTAACAACCTCGCCGTCCCGCTTTACAACAAAGTCAACTACGCCGTCCTCGTCGCTGCCAAGCTGATAGGTAATGTCCTTAACGGAGTAAATCTTCACCCCGTTTATTTTCAGAATTTCGTCCTCGTACCGCAAACCCTGCTCCTCGCTTGCCGCATTGTCGGCGAACCACACTATTGTGGACGTTACCACCTTGCCGCTTGCCAAAATAAAAATCACCGACAGAATAAACCCGAGAATAAGGTTCATAACCGCCCCCGCCGCGATTACCGCTATACGGGAAAGCACAGGCTTTTTGCGGAAAGAATTTGGGTCGTCCTCGTCAATATCCTCCCCCATTGAGCAGAAGCCCCCCACGGGTAAAATACGGACGGTGAAAAGGGTTTCCTTTCCCTGTTTTTTGAATATTACCGGACCCATTCCGATAGCGAATTCGTCAACCCTGATACCGCAAAGCTTTGCCACGATAAAGTGCCCGAATTCGTGAATTACAATTATAAGGCAGAAAAACGCCAGCGCAACCAAAATTGAAAGAAAAGTATTCATATTACCTCACCAAATTTCAAGTATTTTCTTTGACGTACTCTCTCGCGGAAAGCTCCGCTTTTTTTATGTCCTCATAGCTTTCGGCGGGCATTGGCGGGAAATCCCTTAACGCGCCCCGAACCAGCTCCCCGATACGCAGGAAAGGTATTTCCCTTGACAGAAACAGCCCCACCGCCTCCTCGTTCACCGCGTTCACAATGCAGGGGTACGCTCCGCCCCGCTTAATTGCCTCGATACAGCCGGACAGGCAGTCAAACGTCTCAAAGTCGGGTTTGGCAAAGGTAAGCGTCCCATAGTCTGTCAAGGATAAAGGCTTTACATCGCACTCGACCCTTTCGGGGTACAAAAGCGCGTACTGGATAGGTATTTTCATATCCGGCACGCCCAGCTGGGCGATTACGGAAAAGTCCTTAAACTCCACCGCCGAGTGAATAACGCTTTCACGGTTCACCACGATTTCGATATTTTCGGGACTTACCCCAAACAGCCACCTCGCCTCGATAAACTCCAGACCCTTATTCATCAGCGTGGCGGAATCCACCGTAATTTTGTTTCCCATAGACCAGTTGGGGTGATTGAGAGCCTGCTCCACGGTAACGTCTCCAAGCTCGGACTTTTTCCTCCCGAAAAAAGGTCCGCCCGACGCCGTGAGAATAATTTTATTCACCTGTTCCCGCTTATTCCCCCGCAGGCACTGAAAAATCGCGGAATGCTCGCTGTCTATGGGGTAAAGGTTTACGCCTTTACGCTCCGCGTTTTCCATAACAAGCCGTCCACCCGCCACAAGGGTCTCCTTGTTGGCAAGAGCAACGTCCCTGCCGTTTTCGATGGCGGTAAGGGTTGGGAGAAGTCCCACCATTCCCACCACGGCGTTTACAAACAAGTCCGCCTGACAGGCGGCGATTTGGCAAAGCCCCTCCATTCCGCAAAGGACTTTCACACCCGTGTCGGAAAGTCTGTCCCGCAAATCGGCGTACCGCCCCTCGTCGTAAACGCAGACATATTTCGGGGCAAACTCCCGCGCCTGTTCCTCCAAAAGCCCAACGCTGCTGTTTGCCGCCAAAGCCGCCACTTTAATATTATGCCGCCTGCAAACGTCTAATGTCTGCGTACCGATAGACCCCGTCGAGCCTGTCAAAGAAATTGTTTTCATACCAAATTCTCCCAAAAAATCGCACAAGAGGTCAGATTAAGCTGACCTCTTGCAAGTAAGACTTGTTACTATTTAAATATAGTAAAATGACTGAGCACAAACATCATAAACGGCGCCACGAACAGCACGCTGTCGAACCTGTCCATAAGACCGCCGTGCCCGGGCATTATGTTGCCGAAATCCTTTATGCCGTACTGCCGCTTTATCAGCGACGCCGACAGGTCGCCGATTATTCCCAGTACGCCGCAAATTATGCCCATTACCACAAGGTACGCATAGTTTACCTCAAAGACGTACCCCCGCTGCCCTTGGACAAGCCGGTAGAAAAACGCGTACACTACAAACACAATTGCAACCGTAATAACACCACCAACAGCGCCCTCCCATGTCTTTTTGGGTGATATTTCGGGACAGAGCTTGTGTTTTTCCCAAAATTTCCAAAACGTTCCCACAAAATACGCCCCCGAGTCCCCGAGCCATGCCCCCGCAAGGCAAAGCACTATATAGCATACCCCGTGGAGGCTGTCCGCGTTTTCAAGAGAAACAAGACAGCACATCGGCAGCGTCGTAAGCAGAGAAACCGTGAACATATAGGCGATTTTCTCAAAGGTCATAGCCTTGTGGTTCGCGATGTACCCCGCAAACAAAAGCAGTATGCAGGTCGTGCCGAAAATGTATATTATTTCCATTCCCTCGGTGTACTCAAGCAGAAAGGGCATTCCCGCCGCGAATACAAGGCACACCCCGCTGTGGAATTTGTACTGTAAGCATTTCCCCGCCGAAAGCAGTTCAAACAGCATTATCACCGCCAGCGCAGCCACCACTAAATTGAAAAACGGCGTCGTGTGGAGAATGAGCACGCATATCGCGATGGCAATTCCAACCGCCGCAGAAATAATACGGGTTACCATTATTTAATCAAATCCTTTGTAAAGTTTATAGCCATTACACCCCGCCGAACCGCCTGTTCCTGGAGGAAAAATCCTCCAAAGCCTTGTCAAGCTCTTTGGCGGTAAAATCGGGCCAAAGCGTGTCGGTGAAATAAAATTCCGCGTACGCCGACTGCCAAAGCAGGAAGTTGGAAATCCTCATCTCCCCGCTTGGTCTGATAAGCAGGTCAACGTCCGGCATGCCCTTTGTGTACAGCAGGCTCGAAACAAGGCTCTCGTCAACGTCCGACGGGGCGATTTCCCTGTTGGCAGCCAGTAAAGCAATTTGCTTTACAGCGTGGACAATATCGTCCCTGCCGCCGTAATTCATGGCAAGCATTAACGTCATCTCGTCAAATTCCGCGGACTTTTCCTCCAGCTCCGTCATACGCTCCGCAAGCTCCCTGCCGAAAGAGGACTTGTCTCCCAAAAACACAAGCCTTGTCCTGTCCTTGGCATAGTCCTCCACTTCGTTCAGATACTCGCCGAAAAGCCGCATTATCTCGTCCACCTCGTCCTTGGGACGTTTCCAGTTTTCGGTGGAAAACGCGTAAAAGGTGATGTACTTTATGCCGATTTTTTTGCAGTACCGGGCGATTTTCCGAAAAGCCTGCGCGCCCTCTCTGTGACCCATTTTTCGGGGCAGACCCCGTTTCCGCGCCCACCTGCCGTTGCCGTCCATAATAAACCCAATGTGGACGGGCAGTTTGCTGTCAGACAAAATAATTCCCCCGCATCTATATGGACATTATTTCCTTTTCCTTATCCGCAACTGCCGCGTCAACCTTTTCGCAGAATTTGTCGGTAAGTTTCTGAATGTCCTTTTCGTAATTCTTTAAATCGTCCTCGGTAATCTCGCTGTTTTTTTTCATTGCCTTGAATTTTTCAAGGGTGTCCCGCCTAACGTTTCTGAGGGTAACTTTCGCCTCTTCGCCGTTTTTCTTGATCTGTTTAACAAGCTCCTTGCGCCTGTCCTCGGTGGGCTGCGGGAAAGCAAGCCTTAAAACCTTGCCGTCGTTTGTGGGGGTAATGCCTATGTCCGAGGCGAGAATTGCCTTTTCTATGGGCTTTAACTGGGTCATGTCCCAAGGCTGAACCACAAGAACCCTCGCCTCCGAAACGGAAATCGCCGCCATTTGCTGAATGGGCGTGGGCGTTCCGTAATAGTCCACAAGCACCCTGTCCAGAACGGCGGGGTTAGCCCGTCCCGCCCTAATGGTGGTAAATTCGTGCTCAAGGCTCTTGATACATTTTTCCATTTTTTCCTGCGCTTTTGAAATTTGCTCGTTCATAATAATTTTACTCCTTATCTATAAAAATTTTACCTATCAATAACAATCGTACCCACCTTTTCACCCATGCAAGCGTCGAAAATATTGTCGGGGCGTTTAAGGTTGAACACAAGTATGGGAATGTTGTTATCCTTGCACATCGAGGCGGCGGTACTGTCCATAACCGCAAGGTTTTTCACGAGAATGTCGTTAAAGCTAAGCTCGTCGTACTTCACCGCGTCGTCGTACTTGTTGGGGTCTTTGTCGTAAACGCCGTCCACCATGGTTGCTTTGAGGACTATATCCGCCTCAATCTCGGCGGCTCGCAGGGTTGACGCCGTGTCCGTGGAGAAAAACGGGTTGCCCGTTCCGCAGCCGAAAATAACTACCCTGCCCTTTTCCATATGCCGCACGGCTTTGTTTCTGATGTACGGCTCGGCAACCTCCTGCATAGCTATGGCGGTCTGTACCCTCACGTCCAAGCCCATGGATTCCAGCACGTCCGCCACGGCGAGAGCGTTCATGGTGGTGGCAAGCATACCGATGTGGTCGGCGCGGGTTCTGTCCATTGCCCCGCTGGAGCGTCCCCTCCAAAAATTTCCTCCGCCCACGACGATGCCTATCTGCACCCCCGCGTCGGCGCATTTTTTGATACTTTCACAAATTTTGGCAATTATTGAATAATCAAGTCCAATTTTTTTATCTCCCGCAAGAGCCTCGCCGCTCAGTTTCAGCAAGACCCTCTTGTACATAGGTTCGGACATAAACAATCAAATCCTTTCTCGGCAGCCGATTAAATATTCCCATATATTTATTATACCGCAAAATCTACCGCATGTAAAGAGTTTGCAGGAAAAAATTTTCAAAAAAGATTAGAGCTTACAGAATGCAACTTTTGTGAGAACCTAAAATCTCGTTAAAAATTTAACACAAATGTTTCACGTGAAACATTTTCGTTAAAAATTTAACAAGGATAGAAATATGCTTTGTTACACATTTCTATCCTCGTTTTTACCTGTAAATATCTTCAAACATATTATAAATAAGTATCGCCGCAAGGACAATGTTGAAAATAAGCGACATCGCAATGTACGCTCCCCTTACGGATTTTTTGCCGAATTTTCCCGACATAAGTCCCACAAGGCAGCTTGAAACCACCGCCGCCACAATATCTATAGCCGAATAGGCGATAAACCTGTCAATGGAAAGCAGCCCTGCAATTCCCCCGGAAAAGGCGTACGCCAAAACATTCGCCGCGGGAAGTATCAGCAGCGGCACGGTGGCAAGGGCGTAATTCCTCTTTTTCGCCCGAATATACATCACCGCAACCACGAAAATAAGCCCGAAAATCGTCACACATTCTACAACCATTTTTTACCTCTCATTATGCGTCAGCTTGCCGTGTGGGTTAATATGTACTCCGCAAGCTTGCCGTAACCCTCTTTTTTCAGCTTGATACCGTTCAGCTCCGCCGCGGACGCGGGCAGCCGCCCGTCGTTGCCCTTAAAGCCCGTATTCACGTCGATATAGCAGACCTTTAACCTGTCCGCGAAACGCAGCAGGCGGGAATTGTACGCGTCAATATCGGCGTTTGCGGCTATTCTGCCCTCCATTTCCGCGGAAACGGGCAGCAGCGGCATAAGGTAAATTTTTACATTCGGCAGACTTTCCTTAACGCTGCCGATAAAACTTTCAAGCCCGTTAAACAAGTCCGGGCTGTCAATCCTGTCCAAATCGTTTATACCGAGCATTATGTACAGCTTTGCGGGACTTTTCCCGATAACCGTGTCCGCGGCGGTAATGCCGCCCTCTTCATTGTCGGGGCTGCCGTCGGAAAGCATAACCGTATTTATATTGGCAAGGGTTATATCGTCGGAAATTATCATATTTTCCGACTTTACATAACCGTAGTCCGCAAGCCCCGAAAGCGCCTTTCCGCCGATAAAAACGGCGTCGTCGAAGTAGCCGTCCTCCTGCCGCTCCCCCTCGGGGACGGGGTTTATCACCGCGCTGCTCTCCCCCACCGGGTCGATGTACACCACCGCGTCGGAGGCGTCCTCCAGCATTTCGGGGGTGATGCTGAAGTCCTCTTTCATATACAGTACAAAGCAAACCGCAAAACTCGCGAAAATAAACAAAACTATAAAAGAAAACCTGAATTTGGCTTTCTTTTTTTCCTTTTGAGTTATCATCATCGGGAAAATTCACCTCTTAAACTTTTATTACCCTATACGAAGTGCAATTCAATGCACTTATTAATATTATACAGCATTTTCTCGAAAATTGCAACTGTTATTACAGTATTCACAATTATTTTAAAAAATCCTTTTGTATATTGTTGAAAATCGGGCAAATTTGTGCTATAATTAATCTGTTAATTTCAATATTTTACGAAACCGAGGTAATATTATGCCTGTTTTTAAAACAAAAACAAAAACCGCCCGCCCCGCCGCAATGATAGTTTTAAGCTTCGCCATAGTAATCGCGGTAGGCTCTTTCCTGCTTATGCTGCCGATTTCATCGCGGGACGGCAGTTTCACCGACCCTGTTTCCGCCGTTTTTACAGCCGCCTCCGCCACATGTGTGACGGGGCTTTCCGTGGTGGACACGGGCAGCTATTGGAGCGTTTTCGGGCAGGTTGTCATATTGCTTATGATTCAGATAGGCGGACTGGGTTTTGTTACCCTTGTATCATTTTTCAATTTTTTGGTAAGAAAAAAAATGGAGCTGCACTCTATCCAAATGGCGTCCGAGTCGGTAAACACTTCTGGGTTTTCCGACGTTAAACTTTTGGTAAAATATGTTATTAAAATTTCCTTCGTCTGCGAGTTCGTCGGCTCGCTGCTGCTTATGACGAGCCTTGTTCCGAAGTACGGCGGGTACGGAGTGTACATATCCGTATTTTTGGCAATATCTTCCTTTTGTAATGCGGGTTTCGACATTCTCGGGGCGGTGGAAACTCCCAATTGCAGCCTTATGCCCCTGTCCGCAGACCCTGTGGTGATGACGGTAATCCCCCTGCTGATAATCGCGGGCGGACTGGGTTTTGTGGTCTGGACGGACATAATCGGTTACCGTCACAAAAAGCGGCTTAGTTTGCAGTCGAAAATCGTGCTTATTTTCACCGCCGCCCTTATCCTGCTGGGAATGGTTTTAACCCTTTGCTTTGAGTGGACAAACCCCGATACTATCGGCAATATGTCCGCGGGGGGGAAATTCGCAAACAGCTTTTTCTACTCCGTTACCCTGCGGACGGCGGGTTTCAGCACCGTTGACAGCGCGGCTTTGCGG
This sequence comes from Ruminococcus sp., assembly GCA_023665505.1. Classification (GTDB taxonomy): domain Bacteria; phylum Bacillota; class Clostridia; order Oscillospirales; family Ruminococcaceae; genus RGIG8773. The sequence goes on along the minus strand of JAMPDU010000011.1, from coordinate 26,942 downwards.
TCCATAACAAAGCTGTTCTCCATACCCATAATGTTTATCGGGGCTGCCCCGGGGTCAACGGGGGGAGGAGTAAAAATCACCACATTTGCGGTGGTGGTTATGACGGTTATCAGCGTGGTAACAAACAAAAGCGATACTATTATAATGGGCAGAAAAATCGACAAGGAGACGGTGTACAAGTCCCTTTCCATAATCGTGCTCGCGGCGCTTGTGATGTGCGCCACGTCGGTAACGCTTTTCTACACAACCGAGGGCGCGGCGGGAATTGACGCGGTGTACGAAACAGCCTCGGCGGTTGCCACAACGGGGCTGAGCGTGGGAGTTTCGGCGGCAAGCGGGGCGTTCGCGCGGATACTTTTAAGTATCACAATGTTTATCGGGCGGGTTGGACCTGTGTCCTTTGCGATTTCACTTTCGGCGAAAAGCGAAAATAAAAACAAAAACGAGGTTTACCCCGAGGGTAAACTTATGGTGGGGTGAAATTACGGCTATACCTAAAAGAATAATTTAGAACTTCATAACTCAATGTTACCGTAAAAAAAAAAAAAAAAAAAAAGCAGGAAAAATCTTCCTGCCTTTTTTGTCATCTCATCGCGTATTTTGTCGCGTATTTTTGGCAAATATTAATAACTTCCCTGCCGCTTTTTTCGGCGAGACGAACCGTCTGTCCCGTGCCGCTGCGGCGGCGTCTTTCGTTGTAGTAACACAGGCAAACGTCGCCAAGCTCAACAAGCCGTTCGTTTCGTTTTTTCATACAGTCTTTGCCGTAATGCTCCGAAACAATCTCCACGCTGTCGGCGGCATTCAGCAGCCTCATATACTCTTCTTTGTCGCTTTCGCTCCATTTTGCGGTCTGCTCTTCGGGCGGACAGGGCAGAACCAAGTGCAGCTTTGTCATCGGATAATGTTCCCGCACTATCAAAACCATATCTTCAAAAAGCATATCGCCGCCTTTCGCGCCGCCCGCGTAAAAATCAACCGTTCCTTCCGAGGCGTATTCTATCAGCAGCCGGGCGAGATACTGCCTTTCATATGAGTTGGACACTGCGTTTTGGTGTCCCGTAAAAAATATTTTTTTCATAATTATTCTCCTAACTATATACTAAGATTTATCGTAATAATTATACTACAAAAATAATTACATTTCAAGTGTTTTTCGTATATAATATACGAAAAGGTTGTGAATAAAATGACTATACTTGAAAGAATAATTCAATTAAGAAATGAACGCGATTGGTCTGAATACCGCCTGTCGGTAGAATCTGAAATACCCCAGTCAACAATATCTTCATGGTTTGTTAAAAATGTAAAACCGTCAAGCAGGTCTTTGGAAAAAATATGCAAAGCTTTCAATATGACAATGACACAATTTTTTGCATTTGAAAACGAACCTGTAACTCTTACAGACAAGCAACGTCAAGTTTTGGATAATTGGAATAAACTAAATCCAAAACAACAGGATATTATTTTAGAACTTCTTAAATCAATGTTACCATAAAAATAAGTGCTGCAATTTGCAAAAAAGTCCCGCGAAAGCTGGACTTTTTCTGCATAATATGGTATAATAAAGCAGGCTTGACCGTGAGCGTTACGGTATTACGGCAATTCTGCAAAAGCGGTATTTTGCAGGATTGCTATAGAAAGGATTTTTATGCAACAGTACACTTTTGAAACCCTGCGGAACGAAATGGAAATATGCGTGTCAAGGGAGCACAAATTCGGCACGGACGCGTTTCTGCTTGCGGATTTTGCCGCTCCCCGTCACAAGGACGAGGTATGCGATTTGGGGACGGGGTGTGGGATAATTCCCCTGCTTATGCAAATTGCTTTCGCCCCGAAAATTATTTACGGCGTTGACATTCAAGAGCAGGCTATCGAGCAGTTCAACATAACCGTGGAGAAAAACGGTTTGGAAAATATTTTCCCCGTTTGCGCCGATTTGAAAACCCTTTGGGAAACCGCTCCCCTTGGGCGGTTGGACGTTGTTACCTGCAACCCGCCTTACAAAGCCGCAAACGCCGGGATTGAAAGCTGTCTGTCCGCCCAGAGAATTGCCCGACACGAAATTTTATGCAATATCGGCGACGTGTGCAAAGCCGCCTCAAAGCTGCTGAAATTCGGCGGCAGGCTTTGCTTGTGCAACCGTCCCGAGCGGCTTGCGGACGTTGTTTCCGCAATGAAAGAAAACGGCATTGAGCCGAAAAGTCTGCGGTTTGTGTGCAAAGAGCCGCAGTCCGCGCCTTGGCTTTTTCTTATAGAGGGGAAAAAGGGCGGCAAGCCGTTTATGAAAGTCCTGCCGCAGCTTTACATCAACGAGGGGGACGGCTTTTCGGAGGAACTGCTGAAAATTTATTCGGGAAAGAAGTGATAAAATGCCGGGAAAACTTTTTGTCGTGGGTACGCCTATCGGAAATCTGGGCGACATAACCTACCGGGCGGTGGAAACGCTGAAATCCGTGGACTTCATCTGCGCGGAGGACACGCGGGTTACTGCGAAACTGCTGAACCGCTATGAAATAAAAAAGCCCCTTTTGAGTTATCATGAGCACTCCGTGAGACAGGTCTCGGAAAATATCGTGAACCGCCTTTTGTCGGGGGAAAGCTGCGCGGTTGTCTCCGACGCGGGTATGCCCTGTATTTCCGACCCGGGGGAGGATTTGGTGCGGCTTTGCATTGAAAACAATATCCCCATAGAGGTTGTCCCCGGGGCAACGGCAATGGCTTCCGCGGTGGCAATAAGCGGGCTTTCAACCGCACGTTTCGCCTTTGAGGGATTTTTGTCCGTGACGAAAAAACAGCGGTACGCACATTTGCAGACCGCCGCCAAAGATACACACACCCTTATTTTTTACGAGGCTCCCCACAAGCTGGTCAGTACCCTTACCGATATGCTTGAATATTTCGGGGACAGGAAAATTTCCCTCTGCCGCGAGCTTACGAAGATTTACGAAGAGGTTATCCGCACCACGATTTCCGGGGCAATCGAATACTACAAGGACAAGACCCCGAAAGGCGAGTACGTCCTTGTTATCGAGGGTTACAGCGAGGAAAAGGCGTTGGCGGAAATTACTATAGAGGAAGCCGTTTCGCAGGCGCAAAAGCTTATCGACGGCGGAATGAAAGCCGTGGACGCCTGCAAGGAAGTCGCCAAAGCCACGGGGTTTAAAAAGAGCGATATTTATTCACGGCTTTTGTAATTCGCCGTTTTTCTGAAATTTCCGCACTTCCGCGTTCAGCATAATTTTTTGGGCAAGCTCTGTTATTTCGGAAATTCTGCGGTTCATTTCCTCTTCGGAAATTCCCGCGTAAAGGTCGTCGTGCACGCGGACGGTCACGCCATTCTGACAGGTAATTGTCTTTACAACAGCCATAAAATTCCTCCCCGTAGAGTTTATGACGGGGAGGTGTTGTCCTATTAGAGTAAAATGCTGAATTATGTTAATTGTTCCGTTTAAAGAAATTCAGAGGTAAGAGGCAAGAAGTTAAACCTTGTTTTGATTTTTTATGTTCTTTTATTTATGTATTGACTTTGAAAACCATTTTTTGCCGTTAAACTCCCAATTTTTACGCCATTTTTCATAGATAAAATTTACATCAGAATTATCATCTGTACTGAAATCATCGACGCCAAACTGGAAACCGCAGCATGGGCAAATTTCATATGAACCCGAACCGTAATCATCGTAAGGCGGTTCGTACAGCTTGTCATACCCGCAAACAGGACAAACATTAATCATAAGTTATTAAATCTCCTTGTTGATTTTTGCAAAAATATTTATAAGTGGGGAATTATCGTCAATTTAATTCATTATCATAATCATCTTGAGCATAACAATTTAACCAATCAAACAAATCGCCCTCCAATCCATCACTCAAATCTTTAATTTCTTTTTCACCATCACCACAATTCACAAGTAAATGAATATCATCATTAATATCACCACGTTCATTTACCATAATCATTATATTAAACATGCATGATATTAAGGTTCGCCTAATATATTTAACAAGTGTATTTTTTTGATCTAATGAGAAGGATTCTAAATCATCTCGGAGTTTTATATCTGTAGGTGTTGTACTCTTACCATCAATTATCATTTTTATGTTATCCATAGTTCTGTTCCATGCGTACTCTATAAAAATTTTTCCAAAATGTTTAACCTCTTTTTCCATTATTTCAAACGAATGATTATTTTCAAAATTCATTACTATTCTCCTCTTTTTGACAATTATAAGTATACTCAACGGTTCGACCGAGTTCAGCAACGGAAAGCCGTTCCCCTGCCGCGACGAGAGTATAAGTATATTGTACCACAACTTCGCCGTCATTGTCAAGTTTATAATCAAAAAAATGCCGCCCTTGCTTTAAGGACGGCAAAGTATTTGCCAATAATGCCGTACTTTAATTTACCCAGGCTATCTGCTGTTCCGTTATCAGGGGGAATTCCTTTAACTCGCTTGAATTTAAATTTTCCCGCCGCATATCCACCGCCGTTATCTGACTGTTCAGATAGGTTTGGTAGTAAAAAATTCCCTTGTCCGCGTTGGCGCAGCAGGTATAGGTGGTAACGTTATAGTCGTCCTGCGGCAGCATTACACAGCCGCTGGGTACGGACACCGCCCCCAGTATGTGAAAAAACTGGGAAACGCTGTCCGCCTCGCTGTCTTTGCAGACCGAGTTTAATTTTAGGTACGCCGTCTTGACAAACCTTGACGAGGAGGAGTAATCCCCGGGCAGACCCACGCTGCCCAAGCCGTTGCTGTAAGGCTTAATTCCCGCCTTTTCGGTGAAAACATTTTTCGGCGCGCCTATGGAAAGATTTAGGTAATTCCCCAAATTTTCAAGCTGCGCGCCGAATTGGGGGTTGTTGGTCATCACGCCCACGGGGTTGTCGTAAATTTTCAAGCCGTCCTTGACGCACTCCACCGCTATGGAGGAATTTCTGTCCGCAATGTGCCAATGCAGGGGCGTAAGAGGAATACTCTCGCTGAAAGGTATATTTGTAATGTGGGTCGCGGAAAGGAGCTTTTTCGCCTCGCCGACGGTGGAGCATTTGCCCACAATCCAAGGAATAATCTCAAAGGGCGAAACGTTGGATTTAACGCTGTCAAGAGTATCGGGGTACACGGCGTTGCCGTCAAACAAAAGCCCCGCCATGCCCAGACCCTTTTCGTTCACTGCCTCGGCGTAAAGGGGGTAGCCCTCCTGCACGGCAGCCATTCCTATCATAGCGAGGTGTCTCGTCATAGCTCCCGCCCTGCGGAATTTAAAGGGGAAATTCCTCGGCGTGATAATCACCCGCTCGCCGAACACGTAGTTGATGTCCATATTCCGCCCGAAATAAAAGTCGTGAGTAAGCATTGCGATACTTGTACACATATAAATCTCTCCGTTTCGTATAATTTTATATAATTTTATTCTTTGGGGATTATTAATATGTACGGAAAAAATTATGCGGGGTATTGACATTTTTAAATATGTACGGTATAATGTACATATAATAATGCTGGAGGTACTGTTATGACAAATACAAATATAACAAATTTCAGAAAAAATATTTTTGAGTACATTGAACAGGCTATAGAATTCAACGACGTTATAAACGTGAACACCAAGCACGGCAACGCCATTGTTATGAGCGAACAGGATTACCGAAATCTTACGGAAACGCTGTATATAAATTCCATTCCCAAACTTGCGGACGAAATAAAAACCGCCGCCGAACAGCCGCTTGAGGAATGTTCCGTATATAAAGAAATATAGTAAAGCGGGAGCGTGCCGGTTAAAGCCGCTCCCGCCTTTAATTTTATACAACGGGCTTAAAAAGAAAGCCACCACCCACATCTTACGTGGGGGTGACTTTTTCGCCAAGCTGCGCTTGGCTGGCGGAAGCGGAGGGATTCGAACCCTCGGTACCCGAAAGTACAACTGATTTCGAGTCAGTCCCGTTATGACCACTTCGATACGCTTCCCTATTCACAACATATCTATTATACCACACCTTTTCTCAAATTGCAAGACTTTTTTCGGATTTTTTTTCATTTTGCGGAAAATTGATTGTTTTCCCTGTCATAGACGTAGCCAATTTTTCCCAAAATCTCGGAAATCTCCCCGCCGCTTACGTCTAAATCGTCGCAGAACGCCTCAAAATTGGGGTAGCTGTCACGAAGTTTCATATTTACCACGCTTAAAAGCATATATGGGTCTTTCGGCAAATTCATTCTATCACCTCCTCGGCGCGGAAACCGTCCGCGCCCGTTTTATGTTCCGAAAACCTTTTCGATGGCGAACGTGCCGTTTAACAGCAGGTAGTTCTGCGGGAAAGGTCTCATAATATTCCAATAGCCGCACCCCGCAAGTCCGTTCGCCGAAACAAGCCCCAGCTTGCCCCGTATGCTGCGGACGTCCTCAAACCACACCGCGTGCTCCGTACCCGAAAGGTCGGTGTAGTAAAAATACGGACTTTGGGCGTATTCGTCAAAAAGTATCTCGCTGCCCGTGGCGGCGGCAAGACGTACCGCCGAAACGTTGCCTAAGCTGACGGCGCGGGTAGTCCCCCGAACGTAAGGCAAAGCCCAGTCATAGCCGTAATTCGGGATACCCAAAAATATTTTTTCACGGGGTATCTCCGTCAGCGCATACTCCAAAACCCTGCGAACGCTTGGCAAAGGCGCGACTGCCATTGGAGGTCCGTATGTATAGGAACGTTCAAGATATAGTTAATAAAAATGCTATTTCTTATTCTGCTTATATATTTTTTCTTTCAAAAAAATTCTCGTTTCATAAAACAGCATAAACGAAGTTGCGATTAAGAACCCTATCATTAAAATTCTATGGCAAAATGCAAAATAAGCGATATATGCCACAATTGCCAGCAGATAGACGATAACCAGTATATGCCATTTTTTAGAAGAGCTGTCTGCAATAATTTTGTTTTTTACCGCAATATCGTCTTTAATTAATTCATCAAGACTTAAATCAAATTCCTCACTAATGGCAATCAGATTAACAATGTCCGGAATACCTTTTCCTGTTTCCCATTTTGTGACCGCTTGTCTTGATACATTTAGTTTTTCCGCAAGCTGCTCCTGTGAAAGGGCGGCTTGCTGCCGCATGGTTTTAATTTTTTCGCACAAATTCATATGCAAGACCTCCTTTTGTTTTTTGCAGGCTTATCATAGCATATTTTTGAGAAATTCACAAGAAAAAGTACGTTACATTTATGCTACTTACCGTATCATACCGTATCGCTGTCAATAAATGTAATTAATATCCGCCCTGAACCTTACTCCGTCCTGATAACCCCAAAATCCCGCTATTTCATAAAGTGTATCGGGGTGAGCATCCATTTCCTGCTTTAAAGCGTCATGGTCCGCTTTAATCGTTTCAAAGTACAAATCAAGATTTTCAACAGACATACCGTCGCCGAAAGGATTTTCGGGATAGCTGTAATTAGCCTCTTCAATGTACACGCCGTCGTCAACCCTGCTGAACGAACCGTTTATCTCGTCCGTATACTCGCCGAATACGACCGTACCGCCCACTATCGGGCAAAGATAATCTTTCGACCAATACTGCGGAAAAGACATACCCATAACAGTTCGGTCGTCAAATTTTAAATTTGTCAGTTTATTCCAGCCGTCTCCGCCCATATAAATCATCATTCCGTCCGCATTGACAAGCCATTCCTCAAAAATTGCGGGAACTGCTATATCCATAGCCTGTCCGACCGTAACATCATAACCGTCCGTTTCGTTCCAGTACACCTTTTGCGGGGTAACGTTAAGTAAAATAAAATATTCTTTTGTTATTTTATCCTTGTAAATTGTTGCAACACCAAGTTCACTTTTAAATACAGAACCTGCATCAACATTCTCAACAATATCTTCGTCCGGTATATCAAGAGTATCGTCCGTTTGCCGGATTGTAACGGAAACAGTTTCCGCCAATGCAGTCTGAACCGTTTCGGCAGGCTGATTGGAAGTTGTTATCTGCACCGCAGTTTCGGCGGCGGTTGTTTCCAAAGCGGTTTCCGAAATTACCTCATCAGCCGCAGAAGTTTCAGCCTGAACCAAAGATGCAGTGGTTGTTTGCTCCGAAGTTGTTTCCGTACCGTCCCCCGCGTTGCAGCTTGAAAGCAGCAAAGCCGCCGTTAATATTGCAAGACATTTGTAATTTTTCATAAAAATCCTCCCTGAACAAGACAAAAAATCTCTTTCGCAGCCGAACCGCAAAAGAGATTTTCATTAGCAAATTATTCAGCGTAAACGCTGACTTTCTTGCGGTCGCGTCCAACGCGCTCGAATTTTACTCTGCCGTTTGTGGTGGCAAAAAGCGTGTCGTCCGAGCCTCTGCCGACACCCTCGCCCGGGTGAATGTGAGTGCCTCTCTGACGAACGAGAATATTTCCCGCCAGAACATACTGACCGTCGGCTCTTTTAACGCCGAGACGTTTCGATTCCGAGTCTCTGCCGTTCTTGGTGGAGCCCATACCTTTTTTATGTGCCATTACGAATACACCTCCGATAACGAAAATAGACCTTGCTTACGCCTTGATGGCGTCGATACGAACCTTTGTGTAAGGCTGTCTGTGACCCTGTTTCCTGTGTGACGAGCCCTTTTTGGGCTTATAGGTGAAAACAGTTATCTTCTTAGCCTTGCCGTTCTTGAGAACCTTAGCCTCTACGGACGCGCCTCCCACATAGGGAACGCCCACCTCAAGACCGCCGTCCTTTCCAACCGCCACAACCTTGTCAAAGGTAACGGTATCGTCGGCGTTCACGTCGAGCTTTTCGATGAAAATCTCGTCGCCCTCTTTAACCTGATACTGCTTTCCGCCGGTTTCGATTACTGCGTACATTTTCGGCACCTGCCTTTTCAATAAAACTCGCTGTAGTTGGGCGGCGTACAAACGCGCTTAAACAAGCCCAAAACACGCGGCTTTATTATTATACCACATACCGAACCGCTTGTCAAGTCTTTTTTTTATTTTTTTGGAAATTAATCGTCCTCCGCCTCGGTGTTGACGTTTGTCAGACCGTCCCAAATGCTGTTTACGCTTTCAACGCACTCGAAGTACTTTTGGGCAATCATGGACTGGGGTATGCCGAGTTCCGCCGCGCAGGTGGACATGGACTTCCAGTCCGCCTTTTCGTAAGCGAGAATAAGGTCGTACAGCAAACCCGCTCTGCCCTCGTGTTTCAAAAGCGCGCCCTTTACCTCGTCGCCGAGAGGGAGCTGCTCCAGAACCTCTTCAAGAGGCATCTGCATAAGTTTGCCCAGTGTGGAAAACATTCCCAGCAAATACGCCTCGGAGCGGGAAATAGGCATATCCTCCGCAAACTCCAAAAGCTCGCTTGCGAACGTCGCCCTGAGGAAGGAAATTTTTATCAGCTCGTCGGGCATTGAGCCGTCGTCCTGCTTAAAGCTCAAAAGGTAAATCCACTGTTTCAGCTGTCCCAAACCGAGAATTACCAAAGCCTGCTTTACGGACTTCGCCCTGTTTCTCAAAGCGAAGTACGCCGAGTTTACCAGCCTTAGCAGCGAGAACGTAAGGGAAACGTCCCTCGAAATAATGCTCTCTATCTCGTCTATATCCGGTTCGTCCTTTGTAACGGCAACCATAAGCAGGAAAAAGTTGCTCTGCAAATAGTTGACCTTTTTGACGGTGGTAGGCATTTTCTCCGAAACAAAAGTGCCCTGAAAATAAGTACAGCCCAGCGACTTCGCCTTGTCGTAAGCCTCTTGATTTTCGATGTTGTAGGCGATTATCTTCTTGTCGAAGGACTTGCCGATATTGATAATATTTTCCACCGAGGCGTTGTAATCGCTGAAGTCCACCTTAATGTAGTCCACAATATCGAGAATGCCGAAAAACCTCGGCGCGAACTCGAAGTCCACAATCGCTATCTTGTAACCGCTTTGCTTGTATTTGGTAATCAAATTCTGGGAATAGGGGTTGGTGATAAGCGAATCCTCGATTTGGATTACCAGCTTGTTTGTGGCGAACATTTTCGGGATATTCTTTTCCAAAAGATTGGAAGTAAATGTCAGAAAAGCTATTTTGCCGTTAAGGAACTTGCCGCTGTCCATAGACGACAAAAAGTTCTCGATAGTGTTCGCCGCCGCGGCGTCGTCCGCACGGTTGTCCTTTAAGCTGTTGTCGGTGTAAAGAATTTCGTAGCCTGCCGTGTCCTGTTTTTCGGTCAGAATTGCTTGACGTACAATATAAGAATCCATATAGATTCCCCCTTATCAAAAGCCTTTATATTTGTAATTGCGTAACAGCATTACAATACGTTCTACAGTAATTATACAACATTTAAATAAATTTTTCAACAGTTTTTGTAAAATTTATTTCATCATTTCGGAAAAATTCATAATGAACCTGTCCGCTGCGGCTCGTATGGTAATAATATCCTCTTCCGAGTACCTGTCGTAAACGCCCACGGCGGTCATTCCCGCGTTTTTCGCGCTGACTACGCCTTTGAGCACGTCCTCGAAAACCACGCACTCATTGGGAGAAACTCCCAATTTCGAGGCGGCAAGCAGGTACACGTCGGGACAGTTCTTGTCTCTCCCCGCCTCCCCGGTGGTGCAGAACGCGTCGAAAAAGCCGTACACGTGATTATTCCGCAGCACAGGCTCATACAGCTCCCGGGGCGACGCCGTTGCAAGGGCGATTTTAATCCCCTGCCCCTTTAAATATGTAAGGTACTCCGCGGCGTACTCCTTTAAAAAGATGTTGTGCCTGTACTCGTTCACCGCCAGCTCGCCGCACTCCCTTACAATCTCCTCCTCCGTGGAAGTTACTCCCAGTTCCCGCATTGCCGCCGCCGCGTCCTCATAGGTCATAGCCGCCATTCTGTTGACGGTTTCCTCGGTGTACCTTATTCCCCGCCGCTCAAGCAGGATAATGTCAATTTTTTTCCACACCGAATTGGAGTCTATCAAAGTTCCGTCCAAATCGAAAATCGCCGCCGAAAAATTCATTTTAACCACCTTCCCGTTTTTTCATCAAACGCGTTCACCGAGGACTTGAAATCCCTGTAGTCAACAAGGTCAACGCGGTGCTCATAGCTCGTTCTTTCAAGGCTCATGCCGAAGTATACGTCGTCGAAACTGTCCGCCTTGTGATAACCCTCCTCGTCGTATATGTTGTTGGAAAGCCAGGTCACGTCAACAAAAACCCACTCGCCGCCAAACCTAACCGCGTTCCACTCATGGTTCATGGGGACGTTTAAAAGGTACTCGTCCGTATCCATAATAACGTGGGTTCCGCCCCGCATGTTGATACAGTATATATCCTGCATGCCGCACAGCGCCGAAAACAAATTCGAGTACCCCGCGCAGGTAGCCGTACGGGTTTCAAGCACGGTTTCAAGGCTTATGGTTTCGGCGGTAACGCTCGTATGGGCGGCAGCGTCGTTGTAATAAATGTTTTCCGCCACCCAGTAGGCGAGCTTTCTCACCTTTTCGTAATCCTCCGTCTCTCCCTCGCATATAGCCTCCGACAGAACGCGTATTTCCTCCAAAACCGCCTTGTGGACTTCCAAATCGTCTTTGACGGAAACATAGCCCGTGCAGTATTTATCGCCGTACTCGGCAATATTTTCAAGCTTTTTGGAATTTATTTCCGCCACATCGGAATAAATGACGTTAAGAACTTTGTCCTCCGCGATTACAATATTTTCCTCGCCGTCACCCTCACGAAACATACCTGCGGAAACGGACAGCATTAAAGCCGAGGTTATAAATAAAATAAATACTCTAAAAACATTCATGCCGCTATTTTAATTCCACCACCGTAACCCCGTCCTCCCCCTCGCCGAAACGCCCGAGGCGGAAACTTTTTACCGACGGGTGGGATTTAAGATGACGGTGTATTCCCTGCCGCAGCGTGCCCGTGCCCTTGCCGTGAATTATGGTGACGATACCCGCTCCCGCAAGCACCGCGTTGTCAAGGAACATATCCACCTCGTGAATACCCTCGTCCACCGCGCTGCCCCGAATGTCAAGCTCCAGCGATGAGGAACGCTCCATTTTCCCCCGAACGTCCTTTGTGGAAACCTTTTTATTTTGGTACGTCACTTTTTCCGGCTCTATCAGACGGAGCTTTTTAACGCTTATTTTGGTTTTCATAATCCCCGACTGAACGTAGACCATTCCCGAACTGTCCGGCTCTCCCGCAAGAATACCCTTTTTGTTAACGCCCACGATAACAACGTTGTCCCCCCGCTTAAAGGGACGGGGCGGGACGTACTCCTTTGTCTCCGCGGAAGTCACGGGGTTAGCCGTGTCAAACATTTTATTCAGGGCGGACTTGCTCTTCGACCGTGCGTTTACCGCAAGCTGGGAGAAATTGTCCTTGTCTTTCTGCTTTTTAATGCCGTTCAGCTCGTCCATAAGGGCGTCCGCTTGGGCGCGGCAGCTCTCCACGATGCGCATAGCCTGCGCCCTCGCTTTGGAAATTTCGTCCTCCCTGCTTTTGTTAAGGCTGTCTATCTCCCTTTCAAGCTCCGCAAGTTTTTGCTCCTGTTCACGTTTCAGCTCGGCGGTTTCACGTTCTCTTTTTTCAAGCTCGATACGGGTTTCCTCGAGGCGGGCGATTACTTCCTCAAACCGCTGATTTTCCGTGGAAACAAGCTCGTTCGCCCTTTTGATGATACAGTCGGGAATACCCAGCTTTGAGGAAATGGAAAAGGCGTTTGACTTTCCGGGAGAACCGATAATAAGCCGATAAGTTGGCTGCATGGTAGCCGCGTCAAACTCGCAGGAGGCGTTTTCAATCCCCTCACCCTCTATGGCGTACAGCTTTAATTCCTGATAGTGGGTCGTGACAAGCAGCCTGCTGCCCTTGCTTTTCAAGTCCTCGATTATGGCTACCGCAAGAGCCGCGCCCTCCACCGGGTCTGTACCAGAACCAAGCTCGTCGAAAAGAATAAGAGAGCTTGAATTCGCGATTTCGAGTATTTCCGCCACATTGCCAATATGTGACGAAAATGTGGACAAACTGTTTTCAATGCTTTGCCTGTCGCCGATGTCCACAAGAATATTTTCAAACACGGAAATTCTGCTGCCGTCCCCCGCGGGAATAAGCAGTCCGCACATTGTCATAAGGGTCAGCAAACCCACTGTTTTCAGCAGCACCGTCTTGCCGCCCGTGTTTGGACCCGTAACGATAAGCGCTTGATAGTCGTACCCAAGCCTTATATCCACGGGGACGACCTTGCTTTTGTCGATAAGCGGGTGGCGCGCCTTTTTCAAGTCGATTTGACCGTTGTCGCATATCTCGGGGACGCTCGCCCGCATTTTCGCCGCAAGGTTTGATTTGGCAAAGTACAGATTAAGCTCCGCGCAGGTGAGATAATCGTTTGAAATCTGTTCCGCGTAAGCCGCGCAGTCCGCGCTCATTTCTGCGATTATGCGCTCTATCTCGTCCTGCTCCTGCCCCTGTAGCACCCGTATCTCGTTGTTTGCCTCAACCACGGAAATAGGCTCTACAAAGTAAGTCGCGCCGCTTGACGAGGTTGCGTGAACCAGTCCCTGAATATTCCCCTTATGCTCCGCCTTGACCGGGAGAACGTAACGCCCGTCCCGCATTGTGACAATATTTTCCTGCAAGGACTTCTGTACCTCGGAGCTTTTCACCAATTTGTCAAGACTTTCACGGATTTTTACCCCCGCCCGGGCGATTTTCCGCCGTATGTCCGCCAGCGCGGAGCTTGCCATATCGGAAATTTCCTCCTCGGAAATAATTGCGTCCTTAATCTTATCCTCAAGATATTTGTTGGGAGACAGGGACGTGAAAAGATAGCCTATAGAGGTTTCCTCGTCGCCGCAGGAAATATGCCAGTCCGATAACATTCTGACCTGATAAAGCATTTGGGCAATATCCAAAAGTTCCCGCAGAGTAAGGCTCGCCCCCGACTTCGCCCGTGTAAGAGAACCCCGCACGTCCTTAAAATTGCAGAACGCGGGCGTGCCGTACTTAACCGACAAATCAAAGGCGTCGGAGGTCTTTTTTACCTCCCGCCTTACCCCGTCAACGTCGGTCAGCGGCTCGAGGGCGAGGGCGTTTTCCTTTGTAAGCTCGTTTGAGCATTCCTCGGAAAGCATTTCCAGTATTTTATGTAATTCAAGAGATGTGTAATATTTATTCATCGTTATCTTCATTTGATCCTCCTAAAAAAGTCTGTTCCTCTTCGCATATTTTCTTGTAAAAATCAAGGGTCTTAAAGCTTTTTGAAAGGCGCACAAGAATATACTTTTCCGTAATTTCGCCGAGCAGGCTTTGCTGACGTTCGTCAAGCTCGAAATTAAAAAGTTTTTTCTTGTCCGAAAGGCATATATGCCGCAGGGTGTGCAGAACCGTCCTCGTCAGGCGGATATGGTAATAATTTTCCTCAAAGCCCCTGCCCTCGAAATGCTCGCCGCACAAAAGGCAGCAGCGGTCTACCATAAAAAACATTTCCTCCGCCTCGTATTTGTAGCAGTCGCGGCAGCCTATAAGCTGGGGCATCATGCCGATTTCCGCCAAAAAGCGCAGCTCAAACACGCTTTTGAGGAACTCGCACTTTCTCGTCCCCTCGGAAAGAAAGTGCAGCGAGTTAAGCAGCAGGCTCATTGCGTCTTTCGCGCTTTGCCCCGTGGTAACGCAGTACTGAGAAATTTCAATAAAATATTCAGCCAGCGCAAGTTTTTTCATGTCCAGCCTTAAATCGTAAAAAACCCTTATCGGCTCGCTGCTGTTGAGGTAGAACCGTTCTCCCCGCTTGTTAAAGCAGAATTTTCCATAGGCGAAAAGCTGAGTTGAGGCGTTGTTTTTTCCCGTGATTTTTCTCGCGCCTTTCGCGCAAATCTCAACAACGCCGTACTCAGCGGTAAGAACGTCGATAAACTTGTCGCTTTCACCTAAGCTGCGTTCCGCTATTACAAGTCCTGTCACCGTTATCAGCATTGGTATGCTCTCCTTTGATGTTGGAAAAATTTTTAGTGGGAATTCCCTTGTACTCAAGGTAATCCGTCACACGTCCGCTAAGCTCGAACTTATTCCATTTATTTTCCGTATAACTCTCTATCATAGCAAAGCCTCCATATAATTCAGAGTATACTATAATAGTGCCCTGTAATCCTCTAACTATTATTGGAATTATTTGATAAACCGAAATTGCGTATAAGTCCCTCTTTGTTGCGCCAATCCTCTTTTACCTTTACCCAGCACTGTAGGTTGACCTTTATCTCAAAGAAATTTTCCAAATCCTCACGGGCAAGCCGGCCTATTTTTTTTAACATCGCCCCGCCCTTGCCGATAATCATTCCCTTGTGGGACTCTCTCTCGCAGTACAGCACCGCCGAAACGTCAAGAATATCTTCTCCGCTTTTACCTGCCCGCTCCTCCATTTTTTCAACGGTAACGGCAATTCCGTGGGGGACTTCCTCGCTCATAAGGTTGAGAATTTTCTCCCGAATGATTTCCCCCGCAAGAACCCGCTCGGGCTGGTCGGTAAACTTGTCGTCGGGAAAATAATGGGGACCTTCCGCGGCAAATTTTCCCACTTCCTCCCAAACAATGTCAATGCCGTCCCTTTCGATAACGCTTACGGGAATTACTGCCTTAAAGTCGAAAAGCGGGATAAATTCCGCAATTTTCAGGGCAATTTCCTCCTTATTCTTAACAAGGTCGATTTTGTTTAAAATAAGAATAACATTGTCGTTTTTGCGGAAACTTTTTATAATATTATGCTCGTTTTCGCCGATTTTTTTCGTAACGTCCATAACCATAAGAATAAGGTCGACGTCCGTCACGGAATCCTTTACCGCCCTATTCATATGCTCGCCCAGCTTTGTCTTAGCCTTGTGAACGCCGGGGGTGTCCATAAAAACGTACTGGGTCTCCTCACGGGTGACAATGCCGGTTATCCGCGTGCGGGTGGTTTGGGGCTTGCCGCTTACGGCGGCTATCTTCTCCCCCACCAACACGTTCAACAACGAGGATTTCCCCGCGTTTGCCCGTCCGACTATTGTTATGAATTCTGTTTTTGTGTTCATTTTATTTTCTCCTATAAATTACATATAATTACTTGCTTTGAGAGTTTCCCCACTTAAACACAAACCCCCAAGCAAGCCCCAAAGAACAGACAAGTCCAACCAAAGCAAGAGGGTGAGAACTGTAATATCCAAAAATCTCTTTTATAACGGCAATATCCCCGAAAAGCAGTACCCCCACAATTACCGCAAAAAACGCCGTTACAAGTACTGCCCCCGCCGCCGCGTCCTTAGCGATTGCGGCAAGCCTGTTTTTTTCGGGGGAAATCAAGTCCACCGCCGCCTCAACCGCCGTGTTTACAAGCTCGGCGGACATCACCGCCGAAAACGTCAGCGCAAGCAGGACGTACTCCCCCCTTGTCAGCTCATAGAAAAACGAGAAAGCCGTAACGTACACCGCCGCCGCTATGTGAAAGCGGAAATTCCTCTGCGTTCTCACCGCGTAAGCAACCCCGCGCCCCGCATACACAAAAGCCTTGAAAAATTTTTTCATACGCTCTCCGAGTAAGTATTGTCCCGCGTTACCCCGAGACGTTCAAGGACCATCTCTTCCTTTTCGTGCATTTTCTCCGCCTCGAGGGGGGAGGTTTCGTGGTCGTACCCAAGCAAATGCAGCATTGAGTGCACCGTGAGAAATCCAACCTCCCGCTCAAGTGAATGGTCGTACATCTTAGCCTGCTTTATCGCCGTCTCTATGGAGATAACCACGTCTCCCAGCAACGCCGCCCCCGTCTCCTTGTCAATGTCGTAAACGCCGTTTTCCCCCAAGGGGAAGGACAGCACGTCGGTAGGCTTGTCCTTGTCCCGGTAAAGCCTGTTCAGGCGGCGTATCTCGCTGTTGTCCACAAAGGAAACGCTTACCTCGGCGGGTCTGTCGAAATTTTCCGTCACCAGCACCGCCTGGCAGCACTTCCGCACAAGCAGCCGCAGCCCCACGGGGAGCTTTATTTTTTTCTGATTGTTTCTTATCATTACTTTTATTGCCATTTTTTTCAACCTTTCTATTTGAACAGTACATTCGCCTTAATTTTTGTACGCCTTTTCATACGCCTTTATTATGTCCTGCACCAATTTGTGCCGCACAACGTCCTTTTCGGTAAACCGCGTGATAAATATATCGTCGACGCCTTTAAGCACGTGCATAGCGTCGATAAGCCCCGACTTTCTGCTGTCGGGCAGGTCTATCTGGGTAATGTCCCCGGTTATAACCATTTTGCTGTTGAAACCCAAACGGGTCAGGAACATTTTTATCTGCTCACGGGTGGTGTTCTGCGCCTCGTCAAGGATTATGAACGCGTCGTCAAGGGTACGTCCCCGCATATAGGCAAGTGGCGCAACCTCGATACTTCCCCGCTCCATGTGCTTTGCAAAGGTATCCGCCCCCAGCATATCGAAAAGGGCGTCGTACAGCGGGCGGAGATAGGGGTCAACCTTATTCTGCAAATCCCCGGGCAGGAAACCCAGTTTTTCCCCCGCCTCAACCGCGGGGCGCGTAAGTATTATCTTTGTGACCTCGTGAGCCTTGAAAGCCTTTACAGCCATTGCAACGGCTAAGTACGTCTTGCCCGTGCCCGCGGGACCGACGCCCATTACAATGGTATTCTTGCCGATAGCGTCCACATATTTTTTCTGACCGAGGGTTTTCGCCTTGACCACCTTGCCGCTTGAAGTTACGCAAATGCCGCCGTCCGCAAGCTGTGTAATCTGCTGCTGCATACCCTCGTCCACCATGGAGCTGACGTAGCGTATGCTTTGCTCGTTTATGCTTTCGCCCCGTTTTATCAGCTCCACAAGAGCCTCCACCGCGGACTTGGCTTTTGCAACCTCAGCCTCGCCGCCGCTTATTCTTATATCGCTGCCCCGGTTCAGCACCGCAACGTTATACTGCCTTTGGAGCAGATTTATATTCTCGTCGTAATTTCCGAAAAGCGCAAGAGCCTGCTCGGTATTTTCCAAATTAATTACAGTTTCTGCCATTTTACACCTCTGAAAATATATATTCCACTTTATTATAACATACTTTTCGGGAAAATAAAAGAGGTTTAAGGAAAATTTTTTACAAGTTTTCGCACTAATGTTCCAAACAAATATTTTGTTAAAAATTTAACACAAATGTTTCACGTGAAACATTTTCGTTAAAGTTTTAACAATGTTTTACCGTAACGGAATGTACGGCTCTTTAGCCATTATTTCCTTTGTAACGCCAATGTCCCCCTCCAGCGTATACTTTACGGCGGCGGACATTCCCTCCTCCGTTTCGGAAAAAAACACCTCCCTGCCGATGATTTTTATATCCTCGTCCTCGTAAAAATTTTTCTCGCACAGGTTTATCTTCTCCTCCAAAAGCCGCGCCGCCTTTTCGGGGGAAATCTCCTCGGTTTCCGTTTCGTACAGCTTATACTCGGAACAGGTAATCCCAATGGGCAGCTGTATGTTAAAAATTTTCAAAAAAGACGTTTTTTCGTCATATTCGTACCGGTCAAAATTATTCCTGCCAACGTAAAGAGGAATTTTCAGCCCGAAAAAGTTTAAGGTTTTCCTTGTGACGGTTTCGGCGTACACTTGATTTTCCTCGGCATAAGGCTGGAAAAATGTTACTTTTTCGTCGTATCTGCCGATAATCTTCCCCATTGCGTGGGTGTAGTAAATTCCGCCTTTGCCGTCCTCAACCGTGCCGCTTATGAGGATTTCCCCCTTTTGTACGCCGTCGTGGAGCATGGGGACAAGCATACCCATATAAACGTAATCTATGGAAACTATTTCCGCGTCCCGGGCGGAAACCACGTTGCAGGGCGTGCGGGTGGGGACGGTTTCGGGCGGCTTGTCTGCCTCGGTTATTTCCGCCTCTATTATGCACCCCGAGGAACGTATGCCTATCCAGGAAATTTCCGCCGATTCGGCAACGACCCTCCGCTCCGCCTCCCGCAGGTCTATGCTCGGTATGAACGCCCCTATGCGTATTCCGCAGCCATTCAGCAGAGCCTCCACCTGTTCGTCGGAAATGCTTTCCGTACCGAAAATTTTTATGGACATGACCACGTTTGAAAGGTACGCCACAAGAAGTACCGCCAGCGCGAAACCCACGGCAAGTCCCGCACGCAGGCGGTATTTGCGGACGGTGAAAATCTTCCCCCGCCTTTCGGATATGCTTATCTGGACGTTCTCCTCAAGGGCTGTCCGCCGCACGTCCTCAAAGTCGGAGCGGTACACATCGCCTGTAAGCCTGTTGCCTTTACACCTTAAATTCGTCACGACCGCGGGACATTCTTTCAGCCTGTTCACAAAAGACTCCGGCTCGGGGGCGATTGCCTCAAAACTTATAATTCCTCTTATATCGTTGAACATCATTTTACCTCCTCAAATTCTACGGAAGTGAACCTGCCGTCTATCATTATACCGTCGGTATTGTAGTCGGAAAGCCTGATATTTTCCCCCCAAACGCTTACCACAAGGGTGGAAGTTCTCAGCTTTACGAAAATATCGTTGTACTCCAGTATTTTTTTGCAGTTTTCAACCTCGATGTGGGTGTTGTCCGTTAAATTCATATATGTATTGAGATAAAGCCGCTTTTTGACGTACTTCGCCACCGCGGCTCGGTACTTGCTCTTTAAGTCCATAAAATCCTCTCCAATAAAAATTCTTATTAAAATTATATTAAGGAAATTTTTGCCATATACTTAAAATAAAATTATCCGAAAGGTGCAAGTCCGAAAATGAAAAATTTTAAAAATTACATAGGCGCGGCTTTGGCGGTGCTGTACGCGTTTTTCCTGATTGTGTTCGCGGGGGACGTCTGCGAGGCGGTTCTTAACTCGGTGAGGGTCTGTCTGGAGGTTATAATCCCCTCGCTGTACGCTTTTATGGTGGTTTCGGGGTTCGTGGTTTCAAGCAATATCTACGCCCTTTTAAGCAAGCCTTTCGGGCTTGTTTCGCGGTATCTTTTCCGCGTTCCCGAGGAGTATTTCTCCGTGTTTCTTATTGGAAGTTTCGGCGGATACCCCGTGGGTGCGCGGCTGCTTTCCGAAATGACTGCCGAGGGAAAAATTTCCAAAAGCGACGCGGAGCACATGCTCCCCTACTGCTATCTTGCGGGACCGGCGTTTATATGCGGCGTGGCGGGTCTGAAACTTTTTTCAAGCGTTAAGGCGGGTATGATTATTTTCGCGGCGGTTTTCGGGGCGAACGCGGTTATCGGCATTGTCACGGGACTTGGACGTAAAGTCCCCCCGAAAAGCGGGAAAAAGGTTGCCCTTGACCTGTCGTTCGACTGTCTGCTGAAATCGGTGTACAGCGGGGCAAAGGGAATGTTTTCCATATGCGCGGTTATTGTTTTCTTTTCCTCTGTAATTTGTATTCTCGACAAGCTGGAAATAATTACCTTTTTGGCGGGAATTATTTCCAAATTCTCGGGACTTAACTTTCCCGACAGTGTGGCTGCGGTGCGGGCGGTACTGGAAATAAGCAATATTTCGGGACTTACGCCAAACAAGGTTGGACTTATACCCCTTGCGGCGGGGCTGCTGTCCTTCGGAGGGGTATGCGTGCTTATTCAGACGGCAGGGTTTGTCGGCGGAATATTGTCAACCAAACGTTTTTATTTAAGTCGGGTTTTCGCAACGATTATTTCATATTTTTTATGTAAAATGTTAATTGTAGTATTTAACACGGACGCGGTATATGCGATAGCTCCCAAGGGGCTTGCTTATCGTCAGAATTCACTAATTCCCGTTCTGTTTTTGTTAATTATGACAATTTTATTATTATCAAATATTTCTATAGAAAAAAACAAAGAAATATGATATAATGGTAAAAAGAAACTTTTGCAAGAAAGGAAGATTCACTATGGCAAAAAAGAAATACTTCGGAAACGATATTCCCCCTCAGTGTCAGTACTGCAACTTCGGAACACGGGCTAAGGACGGCGGCAAGGTTCTTTGCGAAAAAAGAGGTCTTGTTAACGGCGATGCCTCTTGCTCTAAATATATTTATTCTCCGCTTAAGAGAATTCCCGTTAAGCAGCTCCATATTCCCGGCAACTTCGACGACGAGTAAAGGCAGCAAGGCGGTACAAAAAATTTAATTTAAAAAATAAACCGTCCCCTGTTCTTTTGTAACCGGGACGGTTTCTTTTTTCCGATTATGACAGGCGGATACTGTCAACCTCTTTGCGGGCGGTTTCGGCGTTGTCCTCGAGGACGTTTACTACGCTGCCGTCGGGGAGGGTCTTGTTGTCGGTGATAATGTTTGTGTAATACTTGCCGTTAATCTGCTTGGGGTCTTTCGGGTCGACGCGGGCGGAATTGCCGTGCTTTATCAGTTTCTCTTCCATACGGTACCTCCGTTAAAGATAGCTTTTTAAGTCGTCGATATACTTCTGCTCTTTGGAAAGCGCCTGCTTTGCCTCTTGGACGAGCTTGGGCGAGGCGGTTACGGAGCTGTTAAGCGCCTTGTTTATTTTGATTACGCCCATATTCGTACCTTGAATGAGCATTTCCGCGATATGCTCGGTGGAGTTGTCCTTGGCGCAGTTGAGGGTTATTCCCATGGAGGTCATCATTTTTGTCATTTTGGGGACAGGCTCGGGCTTTATGTTCTGCGAACGCATTTCCCCCATAAGCTGATTGGTTTGGTTTTTGTAGTTTGAAAGCTGCATTCTCAGCTCGCTTTTCAGCTTTGAGTCCTGAACCTTCGGGAAAACCTTGCGGATAGAGCTTGTCCCCATTTCGGCGTTTTGGTACAAAGCGTTGTAAAGCTTGTCTTGGCTGTACATAGTTATCATTCCTTTCAAAAGAGTATTTTTATTAGTATTCCGCCGTAAAGCAAAATATTTATAGGAATTATATTGAAAAAATTTTTGAAATGAGTTATAATAGTATTGATCACTTTAAAAAGGAGCAGGAAAATGCCGGAAAGAATTATTGCGAGAAATAAGGAAAATTTTGCCGTAAGATGCCTCAAAGGAATAGGCTACTGGGCGCTGGGCACGTTTATGAGCATTTTTTTGTGTATGTCAATGCTTGTTCTTATGCGCAGCCTGTTAACGCTGAAATTATTTGTGGCGTTCTGCACAACCGCCATAATGCTGGGTTTGCAGTTCAACTGGGCGCACTACAGCGCGAAACGGGACAGAAACGCGGTGAAATACCACAATATGGAATATGACAAATATATGCCGCTGAAAATGTCAATCGCCGCGCCTATTGTTTCGTACGTCATGGTGGTGCTGATGTTTTTGAGCAAGGCGGGGGTTATCGGCGATATTTTCAACTATTTTATGTACGCCGATATGTGGCTTGTGCCATACGTGAAAATGTTCACAGATGAAACGACTATCGGGGCAATTCCCTGGTGGGGCGTTATCGGGCTGACCGTTCTTGTGCTGTTACAGCCGGCGGTTATTTCGGTGACGTACATTCTCACCTACAAAGATGTGGACGTGGCTAAGGAAGTGCTGTATAAAAAATAGCGTGTAAAGTTATTGACTTTACACGCTTTATATGTACTGTTACGCCGCAGAACCCGTAAATTCGATTATACCCGAAAACACCGTGAAAGCCACCTTTTGCTGATAGGTTTCGTCGGTAAGTTTCGCCGCCTCCTCGGGGTTGGAGAGGAAACCGCATTCCACCATAACGGCGGGGTTGCTGCAGTAGTAGCAAAGGTACAGCTCGCTGCCGCAAAGCTTTGTTTCCCGTTGATTTTCAGGCTGGAGATTGCCGACGAATTTTCTCTGCATTATCCCCGCAAGCTGTTCGCTGGCAGGATTTTTGTCGCTGTAGAACATCTGCGCGCCGCTGTACTGCGGGTCGCTGAAGGTGTTCTGGTGAATGGAGACGCACACCGCGTTGGGGTATTTGTTGAAAAGCTCCAGGCGGTTCTCCATATCGGAGACTTTTTGGTTGCGTATGCCCGTAACGCCCTTGTCGTGTATGGACGTATCCCTGTCGCGGGTGACGTCCACGTCATAGCCGAAAAAGCGGCTTAAATCACGGACAGACAGGAGAATGTTCAGGTTTATGCCCTTTTCGGTTTTGCCGTCCGCGGTGGAACAGCCGCCGTCCATACCGCCATGTGGTGCGTATGTCTTAACTATAGTCATTTGTACTAATTTTTACTAAAATTTCCATTCAATTGTCACTTTTCTTTTTTGTCCTTCAACCTTTTCTCCCACATAGACTGTTTTAATAAATTCGTCCACAATTTCTTTTGTCAAAACGTCTATTTGGGAGTATTTTTTTATGGCTTCCTCAATGCGTTTGCTGTCTTGACACGATAATTGATACTGCTTTTTTTCAGTCTCAATAAACGCCATACTCTCTTTTAATCGTGAAATTTCTTCGCTGATTTTTTGATTAAAAGATATAAACTGTTCCTTAGAAATAATACCGTCAAGTTTATCTTCATAAAGACGTTCAAGTTTGATTTCCTTTTCGGATATTTGCTTGGAAATTTTGGCTATATCTGCCGCACATCTTTGTATATTTATTTGTGCTTCATCTTGAATTTCAATTTTGTCTTGGTTATTGAATTTTGCTATCAATTCATTTAACTGGGACAAAATTTCTTTTTCAAGATTTAAACCGCTTATAGTATGTGTATTGGGACAATTCATAGCACCGATTTTGTACGTAGCGCATTGCAAACCATAATATTGTATGGTTCTCTTTTTATTGTAGTATACATTGCGTTTCATAGCTTTGCCGCAAACTGCACACTTAACTTTTCCTGACAGCGGAGAAATCCTATTAGTTGTCTTTTGAACCCGTTGTCTGCTTTCTACACGTGCTTTAACCCTGTTCCACATATCCATATCAACAATAGGTTCGTGGGTATTGTAAACCTTTATCCACTCATCTTCGGGGACACGTAAACGTTTCTTATTTTTATAACTTACATTATGAGATTTGCCTTGAACAAGCGTACCCGTATATATTTCATTTCTTACTATTGTGTATATGGTAGTATATGTCCAAAGGTCTTTGTTGTAGCTTTTAATTTCGTGTGGGTTACGAAAATTGCTGTTTAGCAGTTCCTTATGCTTACTGGGACTTGGTATTCCTTTTCCGTTAAGTTCCATAGTGA
Source organism: Ruminococcus sp. (assembly GCA_023665505.1). GTDB lineage: Bacteria > Bacillota > Clostridia > Oscillospirales > Ruminococcaceae > RGIG8773. The sequence goes on along the minus strand of JAMPDU010000011.1, from coordinate 2,812 downwards.
TTTTTCTGTAACCCCAGCCCTCGGCATACCAATTAAAAATATCTCTGACAATAGGTGCGGCTTCCTCATCTATAATCAGATGATTTTTGTTTTTAGGGTCAACTAAGTAACCGTATGGAGCAAAACTGCCTGTGAATTGTCCTTGTTCACGCTTATGTTTTAATGTACGGCGAATATTTTCGCTTACCTCCTCTACATACCACTCATTTGTAAGAGCTAAAATTTGTCTGGACTTTTTATTGTTTTTGTCGTTTGTATCAGCGTGGTCTACTACACCGATAAACCTTATTCCCCATTCAATAAATTTGTTGTGAAGATAGGTTTCAATCAAAACCGCGTCACGGGAAAACCTTGACTGGCTTTTACAAAGTACAATGTCAATATTTCCCTTTTGACAATCGTTAATCATACGGTTAAATTCAGGTCTGGTGCTGTCAATACCACTGAAATTTTCGTCATTGTAAATGTCATAAATAGTCCAGTTCCGCTCTTTACAGTAGTCTCTTAACATAGATTTTTGATTTTGTATACTTTCGCTTTCATCCTCCTTTTGAAGTTTGTCCCTGTCTTCATCGGACAGTCTTACATAAATTGCAACATTCATACCTGTTTTCACTCCTTTTGTGACAAAAGACTATGAAAATATGGTATAGTTGCTTAAATACCATAGCAATTATACCATATTTGTCAAAGAAAATCAAGACTTGTTTAAAAATTATTTTATAATGGCAGTAAGTTCACTCTTTTTATTAAAGTTAGAGTTAATGCGAGAATTGATTATTTTTTGCATTTTTTGTGTGACAATTTCTGCCTTTTTTGCATCGTCCTTATTTTGGAATACATTAATAATCTCAATGCCGCTATCTTTCATTTGACACCTCCTCGGCTAAAACATATTTAATAGTATGTTTTACAAATTGATGTTATGACATTATATGGGATTTATTTGCCGCTGCTCCCCAAAGCCCCTACTCCCCTTTTAGAGGGTATTGCTTGTACTACCCAACCCTCCGTTTCTGATACCGTTTGTATTATCATCTTCGACAATAAAATACTGCTGTATAATTCCCTGTGCAAATGCCTCACCAGACTTGATTTGGATAGGCTTACCTTCTCGTCCGTCATTTGTGATTTTAATAAAAATATGACCTTCGTTATCGGACTGAGAATAATCGCTGTCAATAATTCCCACAGTATTATCAAGTTGAAGCCTATACTTAAAACCTAAACCGCTACGAGGATATATTGACAAAAATTTATCATTATCAAGCATAACCCTAATTCCCGTAGGTATCTTAACCGTTTCTCCTACACCTATTGTAAATGAATATGGTGCAAAAAAATCATATCCTGCAGAACCTTGCGTAGCTCTTTGCGGTATCTTTATGTTATCGTATTCGTTGTGAATATCAATCTTTCTGGCAATACATTTTGAGTATTGCTCATAACTTACTTTTTCAAATTTCATTTTATAATCATTTCTCCTTTTTTATTTAGGGACTATCTATTTTGTGGATAGTCCCTATTTTTTACTTGTAGGGTTGTTCCCATAGAATAATCTTACCGTTCCAATTCTCTGTATCGCGTGATGTTGCTGAATTTATGTCATACATTTTCAACATTTTCTTAACATCAATAATACGCTGATTTGAACTTCCACGGAATGGGAGCGTTATATCACGTAGTTTATCTATGTATTCTCCGTCCACAAGAATGTCGATATTAGAAATAATATCCCACATTAATCTATCATACTTGTCATTAGGTTGTTTAATAGGGTTGTTGATAAATGAAATGATACTATCCCATGTATAACCTGTGTAAAGCCATATGGTTTTGTTTGGAAGTTTTTCTTTGATGGTATATACAATTCCATATATAGTTGCGAGATTTTCTGATTCAAGCGGGTGTCCACCCGAAAGAGTTAGTCCCGAAATATACGATTTATCTAAGGCTTCGAGAAGTTCATTCATTGTATCAAATGTAAACGGAATACCACTGTTAAAATCCCACGTTTGAGGATTGTGGCAGTTTGGGCAATTCAAAGTACAGCCCGATACCCATAATACTACACGTACTCCTTGACCGTTAGATACGGAACATTTGTCTATTTTGATATAGTTCATTCGTGCTTTACCCTCATTTCAACTTCTTGCTGTTTTCCTTTATTAAATGCGGTAGTGTAGTCGCCTGTAAGGTAGCCCGTTACTCTGCGCAACCTTTTTATATCGGGACAATTACACATAGGACACTCGGTATTAATTTCATCTGTATAACCGCAGTTTTGACACATATCATTGGGAACATTTACAGCAAAATACGGAATATCTTTATCCATTGCATAATTTACAATTGTTTCCAACGCGTCAATATTATTCTTGACGGAGGATTCAAGTTCCACATATGTAATACACCCTGCGCTTGAATATCCAGTAAGTTGCGCCTCTATATCAATCTTTTCAAAAGGTGTCATCTTTTTCCATACTGGAACGTGAATACTGTTTGTGAAAAATTCTTTGTCGGAAAAATTCGGAATTACACCGTATTCCTCTTTGAATTTTTGCATTGAAGTATAACATAGATTTTCTGCCGTTTTGGACTATATTTTATCCCTTTTTCTCAAAGGGGTTCGCTCTTTCGCTTTCGCTACTCTACTCTTCTGCTTGAATTTCGATAGTCTCTTCACATTTATTGTTGCTAATTCTTTTAAAATACACTTCTGAAAATTTCCTATTAGGTTTACCTTTTTTACATTGTGTAAGAATAGTGCTATCATTAACACCAGTTTGAAACGAAGCATCTCCAGAATTGT
>JAMPDU010000119.1 GCA_023665505.1 Ruminococcus sp. | reverse complement strand
TCTGCCTCCGGACCACCTACTTCCTTAATCTCTCTCCCCTTTGCCGATTTTTACAAATACTGGAATTAACATAATCTTCCACGCCGCCGTTTATTGCCAAGTTTGAAACAATAAATACTGCCTTTTTCACGTATTTGCATAAATACGTAAGCGGGAGCAAGCTCCACCCTACAATGCCATATTTAACCAAGCCTTAACGGAGAATAGCGTGCGAGGGGAGGAAGAGAGAAAGGAAAAAGATGAGCGAAAAATTTCGCTCTGCGAAATTTGAGGAAAAACCATTGAGAGGGGGAGGGGGCGAGCAAGCGTCCCCTATATTCCATTGAGCCCCCTCCCCCTTTCGATGGTTGTTCCTCTCGTTCCCGTCGTATGTAAGAAATTGTGAAAAAGTCTCCAAAATTCAAAAATAAAACAACCGCAACCGCAAAAACACGAACATCACACCGGTTCCAAAACATGAAAACCAAAACAAAATAAACACACCGTAAAACGCGGAGCCTTGCAAGCGGAACAGCCAACCAATTAACAAACCAGCCGACAGTTCCAATAAAAATAAATGCCTTTTACCCTAAATTTATATTCAAAAACTATTGCATATTTTGTGAAAATGTGGTATTATATAATTTATATGCGGTGCGAAGTTCTGTCTTCCAACCTATATCTTCCAACTTCTGTTCGAGGACGGTGTTTTATTTTTGAATTACATAGCAATTGCTGTACTTTTGGTTATGTCCGCGCTATTTTCGTCTATGGAAACGGCTTTTTCATCGGTGAATAAAATCCGCCTTAAGCACGAGGCTGCAAACGGCAGCAAAAAGGCGGAACGCGCTCTCGGCATTGCCGAAAATTTCGACAAGGCTCTAACTTCCATACTTGTGGGGAATAATATTGTTAATATTTTATCCACATCTTTGGCAACTCTTATCTGTACCGACCTTTTCGCCGAAAAGCTGGGGGCGGGCGCGGCGGCGGCGATTTCCACAGCCTCTATGACGGTGCTGGTGCTGATTTTCGGGGAGATTATGCCCAAGTCTTTCGCCAAGCAGAACGCCGAAAAATGCGCTCTCGCCTTTGCGGGGCTGCTGGGAGGGATAATGACGGTGCTGACCCCCGTAACGGCGGTTTTCTCGCAGCTGCAAAAGGGTATGGCGAAACTTTCCAAACCCAACGACGCGCCTAACTTTACCGAGGACGAGCTTAAGTACATCATCGAGGAAATCGAGGACCAAGGGGTACTTGAGGAGCAGGAAAGCGACCTTGTGCGCTCGGCGCTGGAGTTCGACGACATCACGGTGGAGCGGATTTTAGTACCCCGGGTGAAAGTGGTGGCGGTGGAGAGAAACGAGGATATTGAAACTATCAAGGAAATTTTTATCCGCGACAGATACACCCGCCTCCCCGTGTATGAGGAGAGCGTGGACAATATAGTCGGACTTCTCAACGAAAAGGACTTTTTCGCCCTTATTACCCGTTCGGAGGGTGCGCCCGCGGGGATTGAGGGGATTATTCAAAAGGCTTTGTACGTTTCGGAAATGAAACTTATTTCGGAAGTGCTGTACGAAATGCAGCGGAGCAAAATTCACATGGCGATAGTTAAAGACCAGTACGGCGGCACAAGCGGCATAGTCACAATGGAGGACATTATCGAGGAGCTTGTGGGTGAGATTTACGACGAAAGCGACGAGGTTGCGGACAGCGTGGTTGAGGTTGCGGAGCACGTTTACGACGTTGCGGCGGACGTGAGCATAAGCGATATGCTGGAAAAAATGGAGCTGCCCGCCGACCTTATCGAAACGGACAGCAACAGTGCGGGTGGCTGGGCAATGGAGCTTTTCGGGCGTATTCCCGAGACGGGGGACGTTACCGAAACGGGCATTTTTACGGTGACCGTTCTGGAGGCGGACGAGCAGTCGGTTTCAAAAATCGGCGTAAAAATTGACGTCCCCGAGGAAAACGAAGAGGAAAAAATTTGAAAGGACAGATAAAATGGCAGGTTTTTTCAGTACCGACAGCAAGCTGTACAAATTTATGAGCAAGCTTACAGACCTTTTCAAGCTGAATTTTATGTGGCTGGTGTTCAGCTTGCCGCTGGTAACTATCGGCATTTCCACCACGGCGGCGTACACCGTGGCGTTAAAAATGGCTGAAAACGACGAGGGCTACATCGCGCGGGACTTTCTCAAAGCCTTTAAGGCGAACTGGAAACAGGGGCTGATAATGTCCTTCATAACGGTAATATGCGTGTGGGCGGTGTATCTGGACTTTCAGCTTTTTCACGCGGCGGTGGAGAATTCCGTAATGTTTCTGATTGTGGGGATTGTCACGGCGTATGTGTTCGGGTTTTCGCTTTTGTACGCCTACCCGCTTTTGGCGAGGTACGAGAACACCGTGCCGAACACGCTTAAAAACTCGTTCAGAATAAGCATGAAGTACTTTCTGCGGTCGGTGCTGCTGGTAATTCTCATGGCGCTGGAGATTGCGGTGATGATATGGAATTACGCCACGATGATACTTATCGTTCTTGTGGGACCCGCGTTTTTGATGCTGACGGTGAGCAGTTTTGCGATGATAATTTTCCGTGATATTGAGAAAACTCCGGGGGCGGTTGCGAATGAGAAAAACGCCGCCTCGGAGGAAGATGAAGAGGAATAAGACGTGTGCGCGGAGCTTGACAATTCGGCTTTTTTGTGCTATTCTTTTAGAGGATAGAAAAAAGAAAACAGAGGGTAGAAATTGCTGAAAATATTTACGTTTTGTTATAATTTTCGTCATTAAACATACATTTTTAAGAGGACGTAACGGTACACCGCTCTATCCTCTAATCTCTAATTTCTAACCTCTGAAAAAGGAGTGCTTTTATGGATAATATTATGAAACAGTCAAACGGATTTAAAAATATTAACCGCGGCAGCCGTTCCATGCCCGAAATACTGGACGATATGCAGAAAACCATAATTCGCCATAACGGCAGGCTTTACACCGAGGAGGAGGCTATCGTTCTTACAGACGAAATACGCAGGGAACTTCGGGAAAAAGGTGAATTAAGGTGAGACTTAAAGCATTTGCCGTAATTGATACAAACGTTATTATTTCGTCGGTTATATAGACATGTTCATATTATATTCTAACTTCTGTAATTAAACATACAATATTTAGGAGGACTAACGATACCCCGCTCTATCCTCTAACCTCTAACTTCTAACCTCTAAAAAAGGAGTACATATGGAAAAGCACTTTTTAAAGCGCGTCCGCGCGGAAATAAATCTCGGCGCGGCGGAACATAACTTTAAAGCGGTAAAGGCTCTTCTCGACCCGGTCAAAACCAAGCCCGCCTGCGTTATCAAGGCGGACGGCTACGGGCACGGCGACAGGGAGCTTTTGCGGCTTTATGAAGAGCTGGGCGCGGACTTTTTCTGCGTGTCAAACATCACCGAGGCTCTCCGCCTGCGGGCGAACGGCTGCAAGGGGGACGTGCTCATTTTAAGCTGGAGCGACCCCGAGGATATGGATATTATTGCTGAAAATAATATAATTTCCGCTATTGTTTCTGTGGAAAATGCACAAGAAATCTCCCGAAAAGCAAGTCGACCCGTGCGCGCCCACATCAAGCTGGACACGGGCATGAACCGTGTGGGAATTTCTGCCATGGACACGGAGCGGTGCGCCGCCGAAATCGCCGAAATCGCAAAGCTCCCAAACATCGCTGTGGAGGGAGTTTTCACCCACTTTGCCGTGGCTGACGAGCGTTCCGAGGAAAGCCTGCGGTTCACCGAACGTCAGAAAGAGCTGTTTTTCGCGGCGGCGGACAGGGCGGAACAGCTTGGGGTGCGGCTCGCACACAAGCACTGCCTCAACAGCGCGGGGGCGATTTTTCATTACGACGGGCGGAGTACGCTGGCAAGATTTGGAATTGTACTGTACGGCTTAAAGCCGGATTATTCCCTGAAAATGCCAATTTCGTTGCAGCCTGTTATGGAATTAAAATCCGTAATTTCCCATATAAAGGTAATCGGCAGGGGCGAAACCGTCAGCTACGGCAGGACTTACACCGCCGACGGCGACAGGGTTATCGCCACCGTTCCGTGCGGCTACGCGGACGGCTACCCGCGGCTTTTGAGCGGGCGGAACGAGGTTCTTGTCCGGGGCAGGCGGGCGCGGGGCGTGGGCAGGGTCTGCATGGACCAGATGATGATTGACGTGACGGACGTCCCCGGGGCGGCTGTGGGGGACGAGGTGGTTCTGTTCGGCAAAAGCGGCGCGGAAGTCATCACGGCGGACGACCTTGCGGAAAAGTGCGGAATGATAGGCTACGAAATAATTTGCGGCATCAGCGGACGGGTTCCCAGGGTGTATGTGCGGGACGGGGAAACTGTTGGATATTATTAAGAGAATAGAGAATATTGTGTACCTAAGAAAATAAAATAATGCTGTAAATTTAATTAAAAATTTTTATTGAATTTACAATATATACATAAATTTAGGCAAACGGGAGGGACTTTTATTGGCAAATTTTACCGAGAAAGCCATAAAGGCGTCATTTATAAAGCTTTTGGAGCAGCATCCCTTGAGCAGGATAAGCGTGCGGGACATTGTGGAGGACTGCGGGGTGAACCGCAATACGTTTTATTACCATTTTCAGGATATTCCCGCGCTGCTGGAGGAAATTATTACCGAGGACGCGGAGCGGATAATCGCGGAACACCCGAGTTTCAGCTCTATCGAGGACTGCCTTGCGGCGGCGGTTGAGTTCTGCCTCGGGAGGAAAAAAATGGTGCTGCACATATACGATTCCCTCGGCAGGGACGTGTACAACAGGAATTTGCTGAAAATATGCGACCACGTGATCAGCGCGTACATAGACCGCCTGCCGGGCAGCGGGGAAATCGGCAAAACCGACAGGGAAATCATTGTGGGGCTGTACCGCTGCGAGTGTTTCGGCATAATCACCGAGTGGATAATTCACGGCATGTCCGACGACGTTGTGGGGGCGTTCAGCCGCGTTTGCGAGCTGCGGCGGGGCTTTGCGGAGGAAATGCTGAAACGGGCGAAAAAGTCCGATTGATAATTAAAAGTTAACAAATAATTGCTGAATTGTTTCCTACAAAAATTATATTAACCGTAAATTTACAATAAGTTTACATATTGATTTTGTATCGTTTTGTATTATACAAACTTATGCAAACATGATGCAAACGTTATACAAAACGATACACGAATACGAATACAAATACGATTACGAATACGAATACGATAACGAGTACGAATACGAATACAAAAAAATACCGCGTCGATTTTACGCGTCCTGTGGGGGCGGGCACGGACTAATTCCGATTGGGAGCGAGCCGAAACGGGGGGACTTGCCAAGGCACTCCTCTTGCAAGCGGAACAGGGGGACGGTAAACAGACAGACCGACAGTTTTTACAAAAATACTAAAAAAATATTTTGAAATTTGTGCAAATTTAATGAAAATGAAACAAATTTTCTGTTTCCTCTTGACGAACATACGTTTACGGTGTATACTTGAAAGTAGGGAATTTGACAGGGGCTTTGCGCCCTGCCTGCGGATTTTATTACTGAAGTGTTAAACATTTGTGAACGGGAGGAATGTAAAATGACCTACATCAACATGCTGATGGAGTACAAACGCTCGGAAAACGCCCTGAGGGAGCGTATCGGGCAGATTAATGCCGCAATTCACGCGGCGGAGGCGTCAATGGAGGTTGACTTGCTGAGGCGGCGCAAAACGCTGCTGGAGGGCGAATTGTACGATTTGCTGGACGTTATCGGCGACATTCGCGATTACGCGGGCTGCGGGGTGAACGAGCAATGCAAAAACGCTTGAACAGCCAATTTTTGGGAGACGCCGAGTTCACCGCCGACAAGCGGATTTCCCGGCTTGTGGGGGACGCTGCGGGGAGCAATTCTGCGCGGCACAGCCTTATTTTAAAGGTTTTGCGGAACGTTGTGGAGAACGAAATTTCCCCGAGACAGCGGCAGGTGATTATCCTATATTATTTCCAAAAAATGAATATTTCAGAAATTGCCTGTGAATTGGGCGTGAATAAGTCTACGGTTTCGCGCACCGTTTCACGGGGTCGGAGAAATATTATGGAAAGGTTGAAATATTTTGTATGAAAGGTGAAAAATTTATGAATACACCCATTTTTGACTTTTTGGAACGGTACGCGGCAAGGGGCACGGTGCGGGGACATATGCCCGGGCACAAGGGTCGGGACGTTTACGGCAGGGGCTTGGAACGGCTCTTCGAGTACGATATTACCGAGGTTTGCGGGGCGGACGAGCTGTTTTCAGCCACAGGAATTATTTCCCAAAGCGAGGAGAACGCCTCGCGGCTTTTCGGCACGGCGGCAACGTTTTTTTCCGCGGGGGGGTCAACTCTCTGTGTACAAGCCATGCTGGCGGCGGTGTGCGGGAAGTCCCGGGCGTTTATCTGCGGCAGGAACGCCCACAAGGCGGTTATGAACGCCTGCGTACTGCTTGGTCTTGAGCCTTGCTGGATTTTCCCGAAGTACGGAAAGGACGGTTTTTCGGCGGTTTCGGGGGAAATTTCACCCGAGGCTGTAGGTGCGGCGATAGAGGAATATTTTCCCAAAAAGCCTGCCTGCGTGTTTATAACTTCCCCCGATTATTTGGGAAAAATTGCCGATATTGAGGGGATTGCGGCGGTCTGTCACGAGGCGGGAATTCCACTGATAGTTGACAACGCCCACGGCGCGTATCTGGCTTTCACCGAGCCGTCCCGCCACCCGATACACAGGGGCGCGGATATGTGCTGCGATTCGGCGCACAAGACCTTGCCCGCGCTGACGGGAGGGGCGTATGTTCACCTGTCCGACGGGCTTTGCGCCCATCTTGCTCCCGTGATAAAGCGGCATATGGCACTTTTTGGCAGCAGCAGTCCCAGTTACCTTATTTTGGCAAGTTTGGATTTGTGCAACAGTTACCTTGCCGGCAAAATTAGGCAGGATTTGGCGGAAATTTCCCGAAAAATTCAAGGGCTGAAAGAGGATTTTGACGGCGTGTACAGCTTTTGCGGGGACGAGCCGCTGAAACTGTCAATTTATGCCATACCCTGCGGGCTGACGGGGTACGAGCTGGCGGAGCAGCTCCGCGAGGGGGGCGTTGAACCCGAGTACGCCGACGTTTCCCACGTTGTGATGATGTTTTCGGCGGCGACAACGGGGGCGGACATCGAACGGGTACGCCGAGCGTTAAAGTCCGTCAGAATGCCGAGAGTACGGCTTGAAACGCCCGAATTTGAGGTGCACCGCCCCGAGGTGAAAATGCTGCCGAGGGAGGCGTTTTTCGCGGAAAGCGAGGAAGTTCCCGCCGAAAAAGCCGCGGGGCGGATTGCCGCCGAGGCGGTGACGGTTTGTCCCCCATGCGTGCCCATTGTGGCGGCGGGGGAAGTAATTGATGAAATTGCTGTAAAAATTTTAAAAAACTATAGCATTTTTAAAGTAAATGTGCTAAAATAGAAAATAGAGGTTAGAGGATAGAAGATAGAATTTTTTCCCAATTTCTATTCTCTATTTTCTGTCATCTATTCTCTGATAGGGGTTGCTTTTTATGAAACTTATTTACGCGATTGTTAACAACGACGACAGCCACGACGTTTCCTCGGCTTTGACCAAGGCGGGGTTTTTCGCCACAAAGCTCGCCTCAACGGGGGGCTTTCTCATGGCGGGGAACACCACGTTTATGATTTGCGCCGAGGACGACACGGTGGACGAGATTATCGGCATTATCAAGGAGCGTTCCCGCCGCAGAAAACAGTACGTCCCGGCGGGGCATTTCGCGGGGACGGAAATGCACGGCGGCAGCTACCCCGTGGAGGTCTCCGTGGGGGGCGCGACGATTTTCGTTACCGACGTGGAGAGGTTTGAAAAGATATGAGGCTTTACTCAAAGGAACAGCCCGCCGCCGCGGTTGAGGCTATGAAACGGACGGGGCGTTTCCCCCACGCGTTTTTGCTGACGGGGGAGAGGGGCGTCGGGAAAAAGGTTTTCGCGGACTATATCGCCATGACTTTGCTGTGCGAAAACGGCAATGCTTGCGGACAGTGCAGACACTGCAAACGCATTTTGGCAAACACCCACCCCGACGTTATCAAGCCCGAAAAAAGCGGCAAAAAGCAGATTTACAACATGGAAACCATGCGGAATATCTGCGCGGACGCTTACGTTATGCCCAACGACTGCGACGCCAAGGCGTACGTTTTCACCGACTGCGCCGACATCGAGGAGCGCACCCAGAACGTGCTGCTGAAACTTATCGAAGAGCCGCCCGACACGGTGTACTTCATTTTCACGGCGGTGAACGGGGGCGTGTTCCTGCCCACGATACGGTCCAGGGTTATTACGCTGGGCATTCCCGAGTGTTCCCAGGAGGACTGCCTTAACGCGCTTTTGGATATGGGGTACGCCGAAGACAGGGCGCGGGAGGCGGTAAAGCGCTGTCACGGCAATATCGGGAACTGCCGCGATTGGCTTGAGGGTGCGGAGAGTTCCGAAAATATCGAGCTTTGCGGGAATATCGCGGCGGCGATTGCCGACAATAACGAGTACGCGGTTCTGGCGGCTTTGCACAAAATCGGCGACAACCGAGGCAGGGTAAAAGCCGTGCTGGAAATGCTTGACAAGGTAATTCGGGACGCGTGTATGCTGCGGCTTGGGAATATCCCCCTTATCGGCTGCGACCCCGAGGAGGCGGAGCGGCTTTCCCGGACGTTAAGCAGGCGGCGTGCGGAAAAGCTCCACGAGGCTATAAGGGACTCCGCGCTGCGGTGCGAAACGCCGATAAACGTTCCCGCCGAGGTTTCGGCGTTGGTGTGCAAAATAATGGGGTGAGAATTATGCGTACAAATAAAAAATTTGACGAGGAAGAGGACGAGTTGTTTTGTCAAAAACTTTATGAGGAATATTTGAACGATACAGACCCCGACAGGGACGAATATATATCGTTGGAACAGGCTGTCAAAGAACTGGGAATAGAGCTGACATAAAACGAGGTTGGAAATTCTATCCTCTAACCTCTAACCTCTATCCTCTAATTAGGAGGTACTACTATGACCGAAATAATCGGTGTAAGATTTAAAACGGCTGGAAAGGTTTACTACTTTTCCCCGGGGAAAGCCAAGGTGTCCGAGGGGACTTTGGTTATTGTGGAAACCGCCCGCGGCGTTGAGTGCGGCGAGGTGGTCATGCCGAATAAAAAGGTGGAGGACGATAAAATTACCGCCCCCCTTAAGCCAATAATACGCGTTGTCACAAGCCAGGATATGAAAATTATCGAGCAGAATAAGGTCAAGGAGCAGAACGCGTTTAAAATCTGTCAGGAAAAAATTCTCAACCACAAGCTGGATATGAAGTTGGTGGACGTTGAGTGCACTTTCGACAACAACAAGCTGCTGTTTTATTTTACGGCGGAAACTCGGGTGGACTTCCGCGAGCTTGTAAAAGACCTTGCGTCGGTGTTCAGGACGCGTATCGAGCTGCGGCAGATAGGCGTTCGGGACGAGGCGAAAATCCTCGGCGGCATGGGCATTTGCGGGCGGGAATTTTGCTGCAAGGGCTTTTTGGGGGAGTTCCAGCCGGTGTCCATAAAAATGGCTAAGGAGCAGGGTTTGTCGCTGAACCCCACGAAAATTTCGGGCACTTGCGGGCGGCTGATGTGCTGTCTTAAGTACGAGCAGGAGTCCTACGATTTTCTGCTGAAGAGCACCCCAAAGGTGGGGGCGTACGTCAAGACCCCCGATTTCAAGGGCACGGTGGAGGAAGTGAACCTGCTTACGGGCAAGCTCAAGGTCAAGCCGGAGAAGTCGGACGACCCGTCGGTTATCTTCGACAAGTCGGAGGTAACGGTTATCAAGGACGGAAAGATACGGATTGAGAAAGAGGAGCTGAACGCGTTGAAGGGGTTGGAGTAAACTAACAATTGATAAACATTACCCGCCGCCGTCTCCGCAGCACCTGTAAAAAGGGCGTTTGCGGAGATGTTTTTTAAGCTTGAAAAATATATTTGCAATTTTTACCAATTTTTTACTCACACCCCAAACTGCACATCAAGCACAAAATACCCTTTCTCCGCGC
>JAMPDU010000118.1 GCA_023665505.1 Ruminococcus sp. | reverse complement strand
AAAAAGCCGTGGCAGGTATTGGAAATTTTTATCAGGATTTGGAAATGCACTGCGACGGTACAGCCGAAACACTGGTTAAAATTGGCAAAGATGCGGGCATTGAACGGTTTATCGTTCAGTCGGTGGCGACCACCCCCGGGCAGGTGGAAAGTATTAACAATTTTATTGCCCGCTCGGTGGGGGAGTACCCCGAAAATTTTATCGGTTTCGCCGCAATGCACCCCGATTACCCCGACGTCGAGGGGGAAATCAACCGCGCCCTCTCCCTCGGGCTGCGGGGCGTGAAAATCCACCCCGATTTTCAGCAGTTCACCATCGACGACCCCAAGGCTATGAAAATTTACGAAATCATCGAGGGCAGACTGCCCATTTTAATCCACACGGGGGACAGCCGCTATCAGTGGTCTAAGCCCGCGCGGCTGGTTAAGGTTTTGGAAACATTTCCCAAGCTGGACGTTATCGCCGCCCACTTCGGCGGCTGGTCGGAATGGGACGACGCGGCGAAGTCCCTCGGGGGAAAGCGGCTTTGGGTGGACACCTCAAGCTCCCTCTATGCAATGTCCCCCGCCCGCGCACGGGAGCTTATTGACATTTTCGGCGTGGAGAACGTCCTCTTCGGTACAGACTACCCCATGTGGCAGCCCAAGCCCGAGCTGGAAATGTTTGACAGAATAGACCTCACCGAAACCGAGCGGGAGATGATTTTACACCAAAACGCAGAGAGGCTGCTGAACATATAAAAAACGGTCGGAGAACTGCTCTCCGACCGTAAAATTTGTCAAAACTTGTCAAATGTGTAGGACGCCAACTTCCTGTCAACCTCTGCCGAAATCTGATTGAAAATGCACTGGTATTTGCAGTTCCCCGACATGCCGCGGCTGCAATCGTACCCCTCGGAAAGGCAGCGGCTCAATCGGTACTGCCCCTCAACGGTTTCGATAACGTCTTTCAGGGAGATTTCCGCAGGCTTTCGGGCAAGCTCATAGCCCCCCTGCGTGCCCTTAAAGGACTTCACAATGCCGCTCGCCACAAGTTTCCGCAGTATTTTCAGCGCGAACCGCAGGGTCACCCCCGTCTGCTCGGAAATGCTTTTCGCGTCAATCCGCCCCTTTGAGTGGGCAATGCAGTCCACAATGCGGACGGCGTAGTCCGCCTCTAACGTAATAAACATAAAATAATCACCTTTTTATTGTTACCCATGGGAGGAATTTACTTTTATTGGTAAAGTTACCCAATAAGGGTGCAGGCTCAGCCTGCTTAGTCTAAGAAATCCTTGACTTTTTTGCTCCTGCTGGGGTGGCGCAGTTTCCGAAGAGCCTTTGCCTCGATTTGGCGAATACGCTCCCGTGTGACGTTGAATTCCTTGCCAACCTCTTCCAGCGTACGGCTCCTGCCGTCCTCCAAACCAAAGCGCAAGCGAAGTACCTTTTCCTCCCTCTCCGTAAGGGTTGACAGCACCTCCCCAATCTGCTCTTTCAGCAGAATGAGGGACGCAGCCTCCGCGGGGGCGGGAGCATCGTCGTCGGGGATAAAGTCGCCGAGGTGGCTGTCCTCCTCCTCGCCGATAGGCGTTTCCAGGGACACGGGGTCCTGCGCAATACGCATAATCTCCCGAACCCGCTCAACGGGCATATCGAGGTTTTCGGCGATTTCCTCGGGGGAGGGGTCGTGCCCGTTTTGGTGCAGGAGCTGGCTTGACGCCTTTTTAACTTTGGTAATTGTTTCCACCATATGGACGGGAATACGTATAGTACGTGCCTGGTCGGCGATAGCGCGGGTGATAGCCTGCCTAATCCACCAAGTGGCGTATGTGGAAAACTTGAACCCTTTGGTGTAATCGAACTTTTCCACCGCCTTTATCAGACCCAAATTTCCCTCCTGAATGAGGTCGAGAAACTGCATTCCCCTGCCCACGTACCGCTTAGCTATGGACACAACAAGCCGCAAATTCGCCTCCGAGAGACGTTTCCGCGCCTTTGGGTCGCCCTGCGACATACGCTCCGCAAGCTCGATTTCCTCCTCCGCGGTAAGCAGCGGCACGCGCCCGATTTCCTTAAGGTAAATTTTTACAGGGTCGTCGATGGCGATGCCCTCGGTTGACAGCGACAGCTCCAAATCGTCCGCCGTAACGTCCATAGGGATAGACAGGTCGGGGTCGAGGCTGAAGTCCTCGATTATTTCAATGTTGAGGTTGCTGCAGTTGTCGTAAAACGCCTCCATCTGGTCCACGTCGTACTCCAGTTCCTCCAAAACGTCGGTGATTTCTTTGGTCGAAAGCTTTCCGCTGGCTTTGCCCTGCTCCATAAGGCTTTCGATTGATTTCCTTCCATTTGACATAAATTGTCAGTCCTTCCTACTCTTTAAACTTTCCATATATTTCAAAAACTCGTCGTTTGATAATTCAGCCGCTTTTTTGGAATTATCTTCCTCCGATAGTAAAATGTTAATAAAATCTTCAACAGCAGTTCTATTAATATTTACATCTTTGCTATTGACTTCAATTTCGGTTATTTTACCCATTTCGTCGGCTGTAAATTCACTTTGCAGCGAAAGAATATCGGAAAAGCCCGAGTTTTTTATCTTTTCCAGCATTTTTTCGTACACTTTTCTGTTGAATTCCGTCGCGAATTTCTCCGGCGGAAGTTTCGCGGCGATTTCCTCCGCCTCCTCGGGATTTTCCGCGATATACGCGATTATACCCCGTTCCGCCTTGAATTTTTTCGGGTGACGGTAGCTGTCCGGGTTCGCCTTAAATCGGGTCTGAAACGTCCTTATCTCGTTCCATTCCTGCTTTTTGCCGCTGCTTGCGCGTTTTTTTATAACGCCGTTCACCTGCTGAATCAGCGTCTCTTTCCGCACCTTATTCTCGTCCGCCAGCCTTCCGATGTACACCTCCCGCTCTATGGGCGAGCTGATGTCCGCCAGCACGTTCACGCATTTTTTCAGGTACTCCGCCCTGCCCTGCTCGGCGGAAACGTCAAGTCCGATTTTGCACTTGTCAAGCTCGAACTCAATCGCGCCCCCGGACTTGTCCAAAAGCTGCTTGAACCGCAGCGCGCCGAACTTTTTTATGTACTCGTCCGGGTCTTTCGCCCCCTCCATGCGGATAATTTTGGTGCGCACCCCAACCTCGGAAAGCAGGTTTATCGCCTTGTGAGTGGCGTTCTGCCCCGCCCCGTCCGAGTCGTAGGCGATGACGATTTCCTCCGCGTACCGCGACATAAGCCGCGCCTGTTCCTGCGTAAGAGCCGTACCGAGGGTTGCCACAACGTTCTCGAAACCCGCCTGATTTACGGCAATAACGTCCATGTACCCCTCCGCCAAAATGAGCCGTTTTTCCTCCGACTTTTTGGCGAAATTCAGCGAGAATAAATTCCTGCTTTTCTTGAAAACCGGGGTGTCCGCACTGTTGAGGTACTTTGGACCCTCCCCGTCGATTACCCTGCCGCCGAACGCGATAACATTCCCCCGCAGGTCGATTATGGGGAACATCACCCTGTCCCGAAAACGGTCGTAAAGTCCGCCGTTTCTGCCCCTGTCACAAAGGTTTGCCGTAACAAGCTCCTCCTCGGCGTACCCCTTTGAGCGGAGAAAACTTTCCAACTCGTGCCAGTCGTTGGCGGCGTAACCCAGCCCGTACTTCGTAATCGTCTTTTGGGAAAGCTGCCGTTCCGCAAAATACCGCCGCCCCTTTTCCCCTTTCGGGGAGCGGGCAAGGGTGTCGTGGAAAAACCTCGCGGCGGCGCGGTTTATCTCGAGAATTCTCGCCTTGAGGCGGGAGTTTTCGGCGTTCCCCGCGTCGTCGGGCATAGTCATTCCCGCCCTGTCGGCAAGGAACTTCACCGCCTCGGCGTACTCGAGATTTTCAATCTTCATCACAAAGGTAATCGCGTCGCCCCCCGCACCGCAGCCGAAACAGTAAAAGCTGTTGCTGTCGCCGTAAACCACGCAGGACGGCGATTTCTCCGAGTGGAACGGGCACAGGCAAACGCTGTTCCTGCCCTGCCTTTTCAGGCTGACGTAGCTTGAAAACAAGCTGTCGATAGGGTTATTCTGTTTCAGCTCCAGAATGAATTGGTCGGGGAATGCCATTAATTTTTCCAGCCTTTCGGGATAAACAATTCGTTGTACATATTCACGGCGTACACGTCCGTCATGCCCGCCACGTAGTCGCACACCGCCCGCTCCTTGTCAAATCTTGCCATTATTTTTTTGTACTCCTCGGGCAGCTTGTCGGGGTTCTTTAAAAAATAGGTGTAAAGCCGCTCAATCAACGCCTTAGCCTTGGTTTCCTCCGCCTTGGCGATTGAGTTGCGGTACACATTGTCAAACATAAACCCCCGCAGCTCGTCGTGGGCTTTTTTAACCTCGTCGCTCATGCGAATATCCGCCACGCCGTTCTCCACGATTGAGGTAATCAGCGCGGTAATTCTCGCGCTTTTGCTGTGTCCCAGCACCTTTGTTGCGCCGCTGGGCAGATCCTCCTCTTTCAGCATGCCCGCCCGAATGGCGTCGTCGATGTCGTGGTTGATGTAGGCGATTTTGTCCGCCAGCCGCACGATGTACCCCTCTTTCGTCACGGCGATTTTATCGGTATGACAGGCAATTCCGTTTTTTACCTCATATGTCAGGTTCAGACCCTTTCCGTTGTTTTCTATGTAGTCCACCACCCGCACGCTTTGCAGGTAGTGCTTGAAACCGTAGGGGCAAATCTCGTTGAGAATGTTCTCCCCCGAGTGCCCGAAAGGTGTGTGCCCCAAATCGTGCCCCAGCGCGATTGCCTCGGTCAAATCCTCGTTCAGCCGGAACGCCCGCGCTATAGTCCGTGCGATTTGGGAGACCTCCAGCGTGTGGGTAAGCCTCGTGCGGTAGTGGTCGCCCACGGGGGAGAGAAAGACTTGAGTTTTCTGCTTTAGCCGCCTAAAGGAATTGCAGTGGAGAATTCTGTCCCTGTCCCGCTGAAACTCCGTCCGCATGGGGCACTTCGACTCCTTGCGCACCCGTCTGCCCGTCCCCTTAGAGGTACACGCGTCCTCGCACAGCGAGCCAAGCTCCATAATTTCCGTCTGTTCGCGGATAGTCATAAAAATTCCTCCCGTTCGGCAAAATACGCTGTTTTTACGCTTTATATATAAATACAATTTAAGAATGTCAAAACCCTTTTTTTCTGAAAAACTTTGTAGCATTGCACAAATTTCACGCAAAGTTTTCGTAACATTCATCAAACATTTGGAACACCGCCGAGCCGTTGGTAATATCTGTAATCTTTTCGGTAAATTTTTCCGCCAGTTCTTTCCTGACGATAAGTTTCACGGTGACATTTTCGGCGTACTCCGTATTGAGGATTTTCGCCTCAAACTCGGGAATAACGTGACCGATTTTGCCGTACAGATTATAGTCCACAACGACGTTTATGGGGCGGCATCTGCGCATAACAAGCCGTTCGGCGGCGTCCGCGGCGATTTTCGCGCTGTGGGAGTAGGCGCGGACAAGTCCCCCGCCGCCCAGAAGTATCCCCCCGAAATACCGCGTCACCACGCAGCAAACGTCGGTAAGACCCTCTTTTCGCAGCACGTTCAGCACCGGCATACCCGCCGTACCCTGAGGCTCGCCGTCGTCCGAGTACCCCGAGGAATTCCCCTCCCGGACGATATAGGCGTAAACGTTGTGGGTCGCCTTGCGGTGCTTTGCGCGAATTTCATTGATAAAGTCCACCGCCTCGTCGGAAGTCTCAACGTGCTTGATATAGCCGATAAACTCGGATTTTTTTTCGGTAAAGGAATTCTCCGCAAAGCCGTTCACCGTTGAGTAGCCGTCCATAAAGTTCCCCCTTAAAAAATAAGTCCGCGCACGGCGTCCGTGCAGCCTTGTCACCCCCAAAGCAAGATGTTACATACCTTGCCTTGGTTAAGCCCCCTCAAGGGGGCGGGTAAATGAAAAATAAGTCCGCCATAGGTCAGACAGGTTAACCGTCAACCTAACGCGGACTTGAGATTACTTATCCATACCAAAACGCTTTTTAAATCTGTCAACACGACCGCCCGTATCAACGAGCTTTTGCTTGCCCGTGTAGAAGGGGTGGCACTTTGAGCAAATTTCGACCCTGATATTCTCCTTTGTGGAACGGGTTTTAATCACGTTTCCGCAAGCGCAGGTAATCGTGGTTTCCTTGTAATCGGGGTGGATTCCCTCTTTCATTATAACACCTCGTTTCCTCCAATAATATATGATCGCATAGCAGCCCATCACATAGTATCGGACAGTAGTGCTACAAAAATCACTTACGGAAATATATTATATCACAAAATTCCCCTTTTGTCAAGGGTTTTTTGTAAAAAAGTCTGAACCGTGCCCTGCCAATAAAAGTAAAATAACGGAAAATTCCCCCTCAAAAACATGAGGGGGAATTTTCTTAAAAGGAAGTTTTATGAAAAAAATGCGGTATTCGCGGTACTGCTTAGTAGAGAACAACTATGTACTCGCCGCCCTGTTTAACGTTGTCAAAGGTGCAGTAGCCCTGACTTTGAACTGTAGACTGGGAAACAAGCGAAAGCGTGTTTGCAGAGGCGTTGTAGCGGTAAAGCTTAGCCTTGTTGCCTGTACGCTTTGAGTTGAACTTAACGGTTACGGAGGCGTTTGCGCCGAAAGAACCGCCGTTAATGGTAAACTGCGAGGAGCTTACGCCGCTGTTTGATTTTACAGCCTTGCTCTTAAGTTTTGAAGGAATGCTAGTCTGACCGTACTTGATAACGGGGCTGATAGCGGTTGTGCTTGTGATGTCGTTGCCGTTAATTGTGATGTACGCGCCGTTGCTGAACTTAAACTGAATGTTGACGTTCTTGCCCTTGAGAGCCGTAAGAACGCTTGAGGGGATTTCGGTTTCCGTTTCCATGCTGACAGCATAGGTTGCGCCCGAGCGCGCGGAGTTGATAACCCTGTTTACGGTAGTCCAGCCGGTGTATTTGCCAATTTTTACCTTACTGGTGTCGCTGGTAGTGGAAGAGGTTGTCGTACCCAAACCGCCGAGACCGTAGTAATAGTAATAGTAGGGGTTATAATAGTTGTAACCATAGTAGTAGCCGTTGTAATAGCCACTGTTAATCTGAGCTGCAGTCAGAGACGAATTGGTTATTGTTTGTACGCTATATCCGCTGTTCTTTGTGGCATCGTAAGCGTCTTCCCATTTGTCGTAATATTTGCCTGTGTTAGGCGAGTAATAAACGGTGTAAGTACCGGTACTCGAAGGAGAAACATATACAGCAGTTGAAGGTTTATTGGAATAAGTATAATAATGACCGGTCGCAGGGTCAAAATAACACCTGTCAGATGTGTATGTATATCCCGCATCAACAGAATTAGATGAATAACCCGTCACATTACCAACCGTGGAAACCATTGAATAATAGTTGGGGTAATACACTCCATTATATTTGAATACGGTATTTGACGCATATCTGTTATTCGTTGAAATGCTGTATGATGAAGAAGAGCCGCTGCCGCTGATTATTATATAGTCTGATGTAAGATAAGAATTGTAAGTACCTTCTTTATAATCGAAATAGATTTTGCCGGGAACATATTTATTGTAAACTCCTGACTCAGTAGTGCTTATAGGCGTAAACTGACTGGTTGAAGTGCTCGGTTCAGCCTGCCGAGCGGCATATATGTTGGGATAATAAATGCCGGAAACAGTGCTGTAATAAATATAATCTGGGTCGGCATATGTGTATGTGATGTTACTAATATTATACGCACTGTTTAAATTGTATGAACTACCGCGCCATTTAGCAGCAGTAGAAACTATACCACCATCAGTGTTAGTACCGGCTTTTATTTCACCAGTACCTGAAATAATATAGATGTCACCACCTACACTTACCCCAGGTATGGTATATGCTGTTTCTACACTGGGGTGAGTAGTATCTCCAAGTGTAATCCCACCGGCTGCCGTTGCCGCCGCTGTAGGACTGTCATAATATTTATATCCTGGTGTTCCATCAGCTTTTACGGTACCGTCTAAAATACGATACGCAACTGGTACATTAATAGGATCTGCAGCACTCGCCACAATCCCAAACGTCGGTACAGCCGAAACGGCTGCAATGCTTAAGGCAGCAATTCTGCCAAGGGTCTTCTTTTTCATTTTAAAATCTCCTTTTCATTTTTATTGAATTTAAATGTTATGATTTATCTCAGACTAAATCACGTTATTTAAATTATACCATATATTTTTCTATTATGCAATAGCAATTTTACAAAAAATTATCGCAACTTTATGACAAATCCATCAAAAATTGCCCCAAAATGTTACTGTAACCCCTGAAAAAGGTTACGGCTGTAACCGTTTTGTAACTTTTTTGTAACCTGTTATTTTTTACCAATTACTGTATCTCTATCTTAGCCGTGAACTCCTCCGCGCAGGAACGTATCTCCTTTGAGGCAAGCCCGTAAAGGTTCGTCGCCCGGTTGGAAATGTCCGCAAAACGCAGTATAGGCGGCTTTTGCTCCTTTATAATGTCGCTCATGGACGTGTTGAACGGTATCGCCAGCTTGTTTTCCTCCGCCTTTTCCTTTGCGGCTTTGAGAATTTCCGCGCCCCTCTCGTTAAGCGCCAGCACCCTGCCGTAGGGCGGCATTATCATCAAATCGGTATTTTTCACGCCCACGTAAAGGTTCAGCAAAATCCTCCGCAGCCGCGCCGCCGTCATGTGCTTGCCGCTTGCCCTTTCGATAAAATCGTCTATGGAATTGCTTTCTATACCTATTTTAAATATAAGGTTTGCCAGATTTTGGTCGACGTCGGGGCACTCCGCGATAATGGGCGGTATGGTTGAACGCAGCACGTACAGCAGTTCCCGTTCCAAATTGTCAAAATATGCCAGCATATTTTTGTCGTCGTACTCTTTTACAATTTCTGCCATATCCTTGGGTACGTACTCACCTATATCCTCCCCGTCCTCAATCATTTCACGGAGCAAAGTCCCGCTTGCAATGCCCTCCGAAACCTCGGTACTGTCGTGAGCCGCGCCTTTACGCTTAACGGTGAAGGTCTCAAAGTCAAGTCCCATAAACTTCATTGCTTTAAGGTATTCAACCGCTAAAACATTGTTGGGGGAATCGAAAACGTCCGCCAAAATAGGACCGTGCTCAATAGCGATAGCCTGCTGCAAAGCCGCCGGGAACGAAAAACCGTTCGCCATATGGGGCTTGACCTTTGCCTCGATATTTTCCTTTGTGGACATTGCAAACGACGCCATAGCCGCGTTTTTAAGCAGTTCGATGTCTCCGCACTCGCTGCCGAAAGAAATGCCGTCCACACAGCCCAGCGCCCCCAGCATCATCACACCCGCACGGGCGAAAAAGTTCGCGCTTGACAGAGAGTACACCACAGGCATTTCGATAACGAGGTCGACGCCGTTGTTTACCGCAACCTTGGCGCGGGCGTACTTGTCGATCATCGCCACGTCGCCCCGCTGAACGTAGTTGCCGCTCATAATGGCGACAACGTGGGTTGCGCCCTGCTTGCGGGTTTCCTCAATTTGGTAAATATGACCGTTATGGAACGGGTTATATTCGCAGATAATTCCGTAAGTTTTCATTTAATTTCCTCCGATTTTTGTTTTCAGCACTTGTTTTAAGCAATACTTGTAATATTATACCACATATTTTTCCCTTTGGCAAGGGGTTTATTTACATTTATATAAAATTTTTCAGTACTTTTTTCAGCACTTTTCACGGCGGTTCAACAGCCAAACAGTCAGCAATATCTAACCAAAAGCCCTTTAGGCAAGCAAAAAGTTCGCCAGCCTTTCAAGGCTGCATGGGTCAAAAACGCCGTGAGCGGCGTTTGGGCAGCGCCCCCGTCGCCGCCCGCAGGCGGCGAAACTCCCCTTCCAAAGGAACGGAGAAAGGGGTGAGAAATGCCGACAGGCATTTCGAGGGGGAGCGAACACGACCGCTCCCCCTTGTAACAGTTTGTGACAAAGTAAACCTTTAAAACGTCCCAGTGGGACGTTTTAAATCTTATATCGTACGTTGTGTTGAAAACAGTCCACCGGACTGTTTTCAAGAGTTAGTCGGCGATAAACTGTTACAAGGGGGACGCCCTCTATCGCAGGGCGTCCCCCTCTT
>JAMPDU010000117.1 GCA_023665505.1 Ruminococcus sp. | reverse complement strand
CTATGTGAGGGTCGTATTGTATTGCTGTTGGGGTATTATGGCATATTTTTTGGGGGTGTAAAGGGGAATTTTTTGCCAATTTTTTAAATAAATGTGTTAGATAATCTTGACAACAAAAAATAAAAATGGTAAAATAAAAAAGGTGCTGAAAATGGGTAAACATGATTTTTAATATGTTCAAACGCAGCAGACAGCGGTTTTCAGCAGATTTACAGGTATCATAAAAACAGTGTTACTCCTAAATTAAAGTTTCTAAAAATCATAGCTGTCCGCCGACAAAAAGTTTAATAGAGAGTTTTTTAAAGAAAATCGGGCATAAACCAACGGACTATTTAACCGAAATTTTACGACTTGGAGGGAATATAGTGGAGAAGGTAGACTTATTTGTACCCGGCAGGCTGTGCTTGTTTGGAGAACACAGCGACTGGGCAGGTTTTAACCGTGCAATTAATTCGGCAATATATCCGGGATACGCTATTGTAACAGGTATTGAGCAAGGTATTTACGCTGAGGTGTCAAAAAACGATAAATTTATTGTTGAGTGTTCGATACCGGGCAGCGAGGAATATTTTGAAAGCGAAATGGATACGGACAAGCTCAGAGAAGTGGCAAGTGCCGGATTGTACTACTCATATGTTGCCGGAGTTGCCTCCTATATGAACGAGTATTATAATGTCGGCGGTTTGCGGATAAACATCACTAAGCGCGATATTCCGATGAAAAGCGGACTTTCAAGCAGCGCCGCCATATGCGTGTTGGTTGCACGCGCGTTCAACCGCATATATAATCTCAATTTAAGTATTATGGGCGAAATGAATATCGCCTTTATGGGCGAGCAGAGAACTCCATCGCGCTGCGGCAGACTGGATCAGGCGTGCGCTTTTGGGGTTTGTCCGATATTGATGACGTTTGACGGCAATGAAATCACGGTGAAACGTCTTAGGCTTAAGCATACACTTCATTATGTTTTTGCCGATTTGAATTCAAACAAAGATACCGTGAAAATTCTTGCAAGCCTTAACCGCAGCTATCCCTTTGCTACGAACGAAGATGACAGGAGATTACACAAAGCTTTGGGCGAGGAAAATCACGAGTACATAAAGCAGGCTGTTTCATATATCGAAAACGGAGACATTGAAGAGTTGGGAACGCTAATGAACAAGGTTCAGAGGAATTTCGACGAAAAGGTTGCGCCTATGTGTCCGGATGAATTGACCGCGCCGATTCTTCATAAAATTCTTGCAGATGAAGAGATAGGAAAATATATATTGGGCGGAAAAGGCGTTGGGTCTCAGGGAGACGGAGCGGTACAGTTTCTTGCTAAGGACGAAAAATGTCAGTTTAAGCTGATAGAATACCTTAACAACAGATTTCATATGAACGCATTCCCGCTAACGTTAAAGCCAAAACAGACGGTAACACGTGCGATCATTCCTGTCGCGGGGCTGGGCACAAGGCTGTTTCCCGCGACAAAAGCGGTAAAGAAAGGGCTGATGCCAATCATGGACAGCGACGGTTTGCTAAAGCCTTTGATATTGATAATTGTTGAACAGCTTGTTAATTCGGGTATAACGGAGATCTGCCTTGTTATCGGAGAAGGCGACCGGTCTTGCTATGACGCGTTGTTTGAGCCGATGAGCGCGGAAAACAAAAGCAGACTTTCCGATGAAAAACGCAAATATGAGGAGCATATTGTAAAAATCGGAAAGAAAATTACTTATGTATATCAAAAAGAGCCTCGGGGGTTTGGACACGCAGTATATCAGTGCCGAGATTTCACTAAAGGAGAGCCGGTTCTGTTGCTGCTCGGAGATATGATATATCAATCGGGAACGTCCGCCGGCTGTACCGAGCAGATGATCGACGCTTACGAAAAAATGGGACTTCCGATAATATCCATGAAACGTGTGCCGCTGCACGACGTAGTGCACTACGGAATAATGCACGGTCAGTGGGATAATAAGGAGGAAACGCTGCTGAAACTTGATGCAATATGCGAAAAGCCGACGGAGGAGTATGCCGAAGATAACCTGAACAATACCAGAAAAAATCTGAAAAACAACTATTACGCTGTGTTTGGACAGTATATTCTGACAAAGGAAATTTTCGAGACACTTCAATATGAAATCGATAACAATATGAGCGAACACGGTGAAATTCAATTAACTACCGCCATTGAAAGAGCAAGACAACGCATAGGCGTTATGGGATTGCTGATTAACGGGGTATCTTACGATACGGGCATACCTGAAAAGTATCGACAAACATTTGCCGAATTCGGAGTCACTGAGTAGGAAAGGAAATAAAATATGAGCACACTTTCAGTTGTAATCCCGTGCTATAACGAGAAAAATAATATTATCAATATTGTAAACAGGGTCAAAAAATCTGCCGTTGACAGCATGGAGATAATAATTGTTGACGATTGTTCCAATGACGGAACGCGTGAAATACTCGAAAAAGATATAAGACCGTTGGTTGACAAGATAGTGTATCACGATGTTAATCAAGGCAAGGGTGCGGCGCTTAGAACAGGGTTTGCAGAAGCCACGGGAGATATTGTTATTATACAGGATGCGGATCAGGAGTACGATCCTATGGAATACCCCAAGCTTATAGAACCGATTTTATCCGGGAAAGCGCAAGTGGTATACGGCTCACGTTTTAAAAATCAGAAAGCAAAAGGGTATCTTGCCAACCGTCTCGCAAACAAGTGTCTTACAATATTCTCCAATATGTTTACACACCAAAAAATAACGGATATGGAAACTTGCTACAAGGTATTCAAGCGTGAGATTATTCAATCTGTAGATATACAAGAAAATCGTTTTGGGTTCGAACCGGAAATTACCGCTAAGATTACAGACCTGAAAATAAAGATATATGAGGTTCCCATTTCTTATAATCCCCGTACAAACAAGGAAGGGAAAAAAATAGGTTTCAAGGACGGCATTCGCGCTGTTTGCTGCATTATTAAATATCATTGAGAATAAATCATTGAATTGTGGTGAAAGAATATGAATAAAATAAATAAAAACAATCTGCTGATAAATTCAGCCTGTATTTTGCTGCTTTTGGTTATGGAAATGATTTTTTTACGCGGCTCGTTGTTCAATAGCCAAATGTACGGAGATTTGGGAGACGGCAGGCTCTGTGCTCTCATTACAGAACGCTGGTATTTGGTATTCACGGGCAAAGTTTCCTGGGATAACTCTCTTATGTTTTATCCCGTACCGTCTCTTGGGTATACGGATCTGTTCCTTGGATACGGAATAATACATAGTATATTCCGCCTGTTCGGGGCAGATATGTTTATTGCGTTTAAACTAACCATATTGACAGTTCACATTTTCGGAATTTTTTCCCTATTTTATCTGCTGGAAGAGAAACTGAAAGTCAAATGGAGTTGGAGTTTGCTCGGAACAGCCGCGTTTTCTTTTTGCAGCAGCTATATAACCGAGTGGTATCACCCTCAGCTTACATGTATAAGCATGGTTCCTCTTTTGGCGATATTCATTGTATCTTTTTTTGAAAATTACAAAAAAAGATACAGAAGAAATTTATCGGCAGCCGGCATTATATTGACATTTGTTTTTATAATATATACCGCATGGTATATTGCTTTTTTCACAATACTTTATATGCTGTTCTTTGCCGTCTCGGCGTTATTGTTATTCCGGCTCAAGACAAAGCGTTACTGTTTTTCCGAGGGATTTCAGGTTTTCAAGGCAAATCACCCAATTGATTTTGTGTGGTATATTGCACTTTCGGCAGCTTTAATATTTCCGTTTTTTAAAATTTATCTTCCCGCATTAAAATACACCGGAGCGGTCACAACCGGAGAATTTACATACTACCTTCCGGAACTTATTGATTTTATAAACGTCTCCGAAGATAATCTTGTATTGGGTAAGGTGATCGGCAAGTTAGAGTTGTCCCACAGAGGTCTTTCACCCGAGCAGGACATCGGAATATCAATTATAACGCTGATTCTGTTTTTTGTTTGTCTTGCAGTTTCAAGAAAGAGAAATAAGGAATCCGATAAAATATCAAATATTCCGGTCTATGCATGCGGTATATCCGTTGCGGTCGGAATGCTATTCGCATTAAAGCTTAATTCAGGCGGAATTTCACTGTGGTTTATAATTTATAAAGTCTTGCCGGGAGCGGCGTCTCTGAGAGCGATAGCGCGCTTTGTGGCATTTCTTGTGCTGCCTATGACAATATTTATTTCAGTTTGCTTAGGCAGGGAAAAGCTCGATAATAAAACAGAAAAAAAGGCTGTTTTTTCTCAAGCCGCGGTGGTGGTATTGAGTGCATTAATCTTTATAAGCGATATGCGAACGACAGGCGTCAGCGCCTCATGGAACTCAGACGAAAGACTGGAAGTTATGTCTCAAATCGCCGAAATTCCGGCAGACGCCGAGTGCTTTTATGTTATAGATACATCGGGTAATATTAACGAAGAACATGTCAACCAATTGAACGCTTTGGAAATATCCATTTTGAATAATGTTCCGAGCCTTAACGGATATTCCGGGAAAATGCCTCCAAATTGGAATTTGTGGAACATTTATGATTCCGCATACATTTCAAATGCCGATGATTGGATAAAACGGCACAATTTAAGCAATGTTTACATGTATGACATAGGTACTAATATATGGGTCAAGCATAACGCAGAGTATTCTTTCGAATTTGACGAACAATCATAAACGATATTGCCTATAAATAATTATTCAATAATGCTGGAACGGCTAATACCCTTTCCAGCATAAATTATTCTTGTCCGCAGTAGGGGCAGAATTTGGCGGTTTCCCGCATTTCGCCGCCGCAGTTTGAGCACTTCACATGTTTCACCACCGTTCGCGCGTTTTTACCTATGATAAATTTTACCCTAAATTGCCTGTAATGTCAAGTGCAAGAAATTTAAAAATATATCATAAAATTAAACCTCCCCCGCGTGCAACTAATGTGAATATTTACAAAATTTACCGAAAAACCTTGAAACACCCGTCCTTTAACGCTATACTTGAATTATGGGAACAAAATTTCTATTTTGAAAGGAAGATTTTTTATGGAACTTAAAATTATCGGAAAGCGTCTCTTCGCGGAGCGTATCGACAAAAATGTCACGGAGGGCGAATTTAACGCCGATGCCGTGGGCATTTCCCTCAACCGTTACCACGATGGGAAAGACCTGTCCGAGTACAGCTTTCGTATCACGGCGTACTCGGAAAGCGGCGAGGCTATGGCGGAGCAAGTCCTTGAAAAAGACCCGCCGGGTGAGAAAACCCTCCGCCTTGTGTGGAACGTTTCCCCTATGTTCACCGCGGAAAGCGGCTTTCACACTTTGACCGTTGCGGGGGTCGCTCCAGACAATTCCGCGCAGATTAAATTTACCTCGCCGCCGTTCAGGGTGAACCCGGACGGCAGGGCGGAATTCGTCCCGGAAAAAACCGTCGCGGAGCAGTACCTCAACCAAGTGCAGCTTGAAACACAGAAAGCCGTAGACGCGGCAAAACGTGCGGAAAACGCCGTCTTGAACGGGTTTGAGCTTTCCGCGGCAACGGAGGAAAAGCTGGGCGGCGTGCTGTCCGGGGGCGACATCGGCGTTGACGGGGACGGCAAGGTCACGGTGAATTCAGTGGGGGGAAAGACCGTTGAGGCGGACGTCCCGGCGGACGCGAAATTTACCGACACGGTGTACACCCTGCCGCAGGCGAGCAAAACCGTGCTGGGCGGCGTTATGGTGGACGGCTCTACCATTATCGCCCGAAACGGCGTTATTTCGGCGGTCGGCGGCAGCTCTTCCTCGGGGGACGGCTCTTCCGTAACCGTTTCGGACTACGTTCTGCCCCCCGCCACCGAAAGCACCCTCGGCGGCGTTATGGTGGACGGAAAAACCGTTACTGCCGACGAAAACGGCGTTATCTCCGTGATTGGAGGAATTTCCCAAGGCGGAGTTTCGGGGGACATTTCCGTGGAGAACGTGGCGGGCTTGCGCACCGAGCTTGACGGCAAAGCCGAGGCGGTGCATATTCACGGCATAGACGACGTTGAGGGGCTTGAAACCGCCTTAGAGGACAAGTCCCCCGCCGTACACAGTCACATAATCACCGACGTAAGCGGCTTGCAGGACGCTTTAAGCGGCAAGGCGGGGCTTTCCCACATTCACGCTTTGGAGGACGTGGCGGGGCTGCGGTCGGTTCTGGACGGCAAGGCTGACCTGTCCGCAATACCCGCTATACCCGCCGCTCTCCCTGCCGACGGCGGAAACGCCGCTACCGTGGGCGGCTTTACCGTGGGCGCGAACGTCCCCGCGGACGCGAAATTCACCGACACGGTGTACACCCTGCCGAAAGCGACTTCAAGCGTGCTGGGCGGCGTTATGGTGGACGGCTCTACCATTACCGCAGACGCAAACGGCGTTATTTCCGCCATTGCAGCGGGGAGCGGCATTACCGTCGACCTTATTTACGAGGGCAACGTTTACTGGGTCAACGGCTCGAAGGACCACAACGTCGCCCTGCCCTACACCCACACCCATTGGGACTACTACCTCATCAGCATGATGTACAGCAGAACCGCCGACCCATACTTCGGCTGGTCGGGCTGCGTGCTTATCAACACAAGCCACATCATTTATAAGTCCAGAGATTCAAGCTACGCCACCACGCAGTGGTTTCAGCAGTACATTCCCCACGCGGGCGGCGGAAACAACGTGTCCAACATTCAGTTCCGCGATACCACACACATTTATGTTGTAAACGCGGAACAGACCGTTATATGGGGCATAAAGCTCCCCTCGAAAACCATGCTCGGCACAAAGGCATAACGGGATAAAATTCGGCGGGGACGTCCGAAAAAGACATTCCCGCCGATATTTTCAATTATTCACGGCGCGCTCCCGCCTTGCGGCAATTTAAGGTTCAGCCTTGAGTTCGGAGATGACGTTTATAAAACTCTCCACGTCGCTGAAATCCTTGTACACCGAGGCAAAGCGCACGTATGCCACTTGGTCTATCTCTTTCAGGTTTTGCAGCACTATGTCCCCTATCTCGCTGTAGGTTATCTGATTGCGCATGCTTTCGGCGTAGCAGCTCTCCACGCTTTCCACAATTCTGTCGATGTCCCCCAGCGAAACGGGGCGTTTCTTTACCGCCGTCGAAAGACCCTTTATCAGCTTGTTTCTGTCGAAAAGCTCGATTGAGTTATCCCTTTTCAGCACAAGCTGCACGGGCATTTCCACCGCCTCGTATGTGGTAAATCTTTTTCCGCAGCGGGTGCACTCTCTTCTCCTGCGCTTTTTACCGTCCACGGGACGGGAGTCCACCACTTTTGTATCGTCAAAGCCGCAAAACGGACATTTCATAATCATTCTCCTTTTAGAAGATAGAAGTTAGAGGTTAGAAGTTAGAAATTAACTATCCTCTGCTCTTTTATTTATTATACAATTTTTGTAAGTGCAAATGTTACCGTAATCCATATTTCTCCAAAAAGTCATTAACGGACAAAACCAGCTCATCATCGGGGAAATGCCTGATATTTCCGGTAATCAGCTTTGCGCCGCAGGATTTTGCGACTTCGTAAAACTTCTTGTCGTCCTTGTCCGCAAAATCAACGTCCAGCGGCTTTGCAACAACCGAACGCCCGTTGTAAACTATCCAGTCAAGCAAAAAGCTGACCTCGGCGTCGGTAAACTTGAATTTCGGTCTTTTCAGAACGTCCCTGTACTCGTCTAAAATTCTGTAATCGTAGCAGGGAATGATTTCGCCGCCGATTATCAGGCTTACCACTCTTGCGGGCGCGCCTTTTTTCGACCACAGCGCTGAAACGAGAATATTCGTATCAATTACCGCCGTCATAATCAATCGCCCCTGCGGGCGGCGGATATTTCGTTTTCGATTTCCTCGTCGGACATATACCCGTTTGCTGCCGCTTTTTGCCGCATGGAATTAAAAGCAAGCATAGCTTTGGCTTGCCGCACCGCTCTTACGGTTTCCTCAAAGCCGCCGTCGGTGATGTCTATCATGAGCGCGGCGGGTTTTCCGTTGTTTGTGATTACTACCTCGCCGTCCGCGGAAAGATTATCCCAAATGCTTTTGGGAGTATTTCTCAAATCTCTTACCGAATAAAAATTCATGGCAATCACCTCAAATTACTAACTAATTATAACATACGGTACGGGGTTTTGTCAAGATTTTTTGTGTCTTTTTTTGTAAAACCAATACGCAGCAGCAGAACCCGCGGCGAACACCACTTCCACAACCGCAGCTATCCAAAACGCCGGGGACGTGGGGTGCTCAACATTCGCGCCCATAAGGGTTGTTGTGACAAGCCCCGGGAAAATCCCAAGGAAAGAGCCAACAATATACTTGAACGGGGAAAAGTCCGCCGAGCCGAGGAAAAGGCTTACCACGTCGCAGGGCAGGATATTTATCACCCGCAGAAAAAACGCTATGAAAAGCTCGTTCTCAGATTTAAACTCACGGAGCTTGTCGGCGTTTTTCCGCTTGCTGATAATCTTACGCACAAACTCGCGTTCGGCGAAACGCCCTATCAGGTACGGCAGGGTCAGCATGAGGAGTACGCCTATACTGTTCACCGTCAGGGCGGCGAAATAGTTGGGGAAAATGCTGCCGCTTGCCGCCACAAGCACAAGCATGGGAAAGAAAAACGACAGGGATTTCATGCCGAAAAGTCCCACCATGACAAGGGCGGCGAGCCACAGGTTGTCGGGGGTGAACTCGAGGATTTTCTCGATTGTTACCCCTCTGAAAAACCTGAAATATATTACCACGCAGACGATTATCATCAATATCGGAGCAAACTGCATTACCGTTTTTATCACGGCTGTACCCTTGAATTTCCGCACAAAATCATCTCCTTTTTAACCGCTGTAAAGGCGTTACTTATCCTTTGGCTGCTGAGGAACGGCGCGTTTGAAAAACATCTTCTGTACCCGCGCGCTCTTTTTTCTCAGGCGGTCAACCACAAATTCCCTGAATAAGGCGTACAGCACCGACGAGGCGGGTATCATTACCAGCATGCCGAACACGCCCATAAGCTTGCCCCCCAGCGTTACCACAAAAAGCACCCATATGGCGGGAAGTCCAACGCTTTCACCAACAACCTTGGGGTAGATGAGGTTGCCCTCGATTTGCTGCAAAATAAGGAACATTACCACAAACCAAACCGCCTGCATAGGGTCCTGCATAAAAAGCAGGAACGCTCCCACGGCGCAGCCTATGAACGCCCCCACTATGGGAATTAGCGCCATAAAGGCTATGAGTATGCTGATTAGCGCAACGTACTTCATTCGGAAAATAAGCATTGCCGCCGCGAACATACAGCCCAAAATCACCGCCTCGAGGCACTGTCCCGAAAGAAAGCTCGAAAAGGTCTTTTCGGCGCGCGCGCATATCTCTAAAAGCTTGTCCGCCGCTTTTTCGGGGAGTATGGCATATATTGACATTTTCGCCTGATTGGCAAGGCGTTCTTTCTGCAAAAGAATGTACATCGCGAAAACAAAGCCGATAGCCGCCGAAACCACGCCGCTTACCGCGCTGGCGGCGATATTTATGGTGGAGGAAAGCCCGCTTGTCACCCACCCCGAAACCGAGGCGAGGACGCTCTGCCAGTCGATTTGGAAGTCCGCTATCCACTGCTGAATGTTGGGGTAGTCCTTGAAAACGCCCTCGATGTAAACCTGCGCTTTAGCCATATAGTCGGGGATTTGTCTGCCTAACTCTGCGGCGGTCGTCACCACTTGGGGTATGACTATCACCATAACGGCGGCTATAACAAGAATTATCGCCAGCAGGGTTATTATCAGCGCAAGGGGGCGGCGGAGCTTTTGCAGCTTTTGCTTTTTCGGGAAGAGTACCCGCTCCACCGCACGCATGGGCACGTTGATGACAAAGGCTATCACCGCGCCGGTTATAAAGGGCATGAGCAGGGAGAAAATCTTCCCGAGAAAGCCTATCACCGCGGAGAAAGTAAAGTCCTTAAACACGGCGAAAAGAGCCGCGGCGGCGGCGATATAGCCGATTATTTTTAACGTTTGTTTTTTTTCCGTATTCATAGTGATTTCCTTTCTAGGGCGTGTTGACACTATCCGAAATGCTCGGATTGCAGGCAGATTTTTCGTATT
>JAMPDU010000116.1 GCA_023665505.1 Ruminococcus sp. | reverse complement strand
TATAGAAAAATCAAAAAATTGAATAAAAACAATGCAGTTCAAATGTTTCACGTGAAACATTTTCGTTAAAAATTTAACGAAATTTTGGGTTTTTACAATAGTTGCACGGGGCGGACGACGAAAATTGTCATATTTGTGAAATTAACATTATGTACCAATTATGGAAAAATGTACCGCAATAAATTATTTACTTAAAATTAATGATATTTATAGTTTATTAATATTTAACGGTATTGGCAGATTTTCTCAAAATCGAGAGTTCCGCCAAAAATATCCAGCGCGCTGCCCACGGTGAAGTCCAGCTTGCCGCCGCCCGCCTGTTTCAGAGCGTCAAGGTCGGCGTATGAGCCTATGCCGCCGGCGTAGGTAATCGGTATGCCGTCCCACTGCCCCAGGGTTTCGGCGAGGGGGATTTCCACGCCGCGGGCTTTGCCCTCAACGTCCACGGCGTGGACGAGAAATTCGGCGCAGTACTCGGCGAACATATCGAGGGCGGCGCGGTTCAGCCTGACGTTTGTAAATTTTTGCCACCTGTCGGTGACGATATAGTACTCACCGTCACGCTTGCGGCAGGAAAGGTCGATGACGAGGCGGTTTTTGCCCACGGCTGAGGATATTTTTTCCAAATTTTCGCGGTTGACTTTGCCGTCCTTAAAGACGTAGGAGGTCACGATGACGTGGGACGCGCCGTTTTCGAGGAATTCCGCGGCGTTTTCGGGGGTTATGCCGCCGCCGACCTGCAAGCCGCCCGGGTACTCGTTTAAGGCGGCGAGGGCTTGGGTTTTGTCGGCGGAATAGTATTCGGAGGAGGCGGGGTTAAGCAGGATAATGTGTCCGCCGCTTACGCCGCGCTCTTTGTAGAGCTTTGCGTAAAACTCGCCGCCTTTTTCGGAGACGAAGTTTTCCTTTGCGGAATTTTCGCTGTCGGCGAGGCTGCCGCCGACGATTTGTTTCACCTTGCCGTTGTGGACGTCTATGCAGGGTTTGAATTTCATGGTTTTTTGCTCCTTAAATTAGTATTCTTTTATTTATTATAATGCTTGCGGGGGGGGTTGTCAATGGTTTTTTCGCGGGCGGGGTTGCCGGGGACAATGAGGCGGGAGCAAGCCCCCGCCCTACGATTGTGTTACAATTTTTTTTGGGGACGGGTGTTTGGTGACTGCGGGACGGGAAACCCGTCCCCTACAGAATTATTTTGTAACGTGTAATTATTTTTAAACGGTTGTATCGTATGTCACAAGCATAAATTTCTAACCTCTTGCCTCTAACTTCTAACCTCTAACAGAACATGCCGAAAGTTACGCAAAATTACAAAAAATTATAAAATTTTACTAAATTTGCATCGATTTGAGGATAAAATTTATTAATTTGGTTGACAAACCCGCCTCGGATATGTTATAATTATGATGTGATTTTATGATTTTTTACGCACCGTTCAGATAAAAAAATTTTTGTAGGAGGATTTCTATGGAACAGGCATTGAACTATGGAAGCTATTCGGCGTATAAGCAGACGGTCGCGGAGCTGACGGAAAGTCTTGCCCAGCTGAAAGAGTACAGCGAAGACATCGGGCTTGAACACGCCGCGAAGTCTATCGGCGAGACTATCGGGAAAATCGCCAGCGAACACTTTGAAGTGGCTATCGTCGGCGAATTCAAGAGGGGCAAAAGTACGCTCATAAACGCGCTCCTCGGGCAGGAAGTCCTGCCGGCGGACGTTCTTCCCGCCACCGCCACTCTCAACAGGGTTACATACAGCGAGACCCCTTACGTTATGGTGGAGTACAAGAACGGCAATACCGAGAGGGTCGACGTTAATCAGCTGGAAAATTATGTTACAAAACTTTCCTATGAGTCGGAGAAAACCGCCGAGACCGTTAAGCAGGCGACGGTTTACTACGACACGGATTTCTGCAAAAATAATGTGGACATTATCGACACCCCCGGTCTTAACGACGACGAGCAGATGACTAACGTTACGCTGTCAATTCTCCCGGAGATTGACGCGGCGGTTTTCGTTATAAGCGCAAACTCGCCGTTTTCCCAGTTTGAGAAAGAGTTTCTCGAAAAGAAGATGCTTTCAAGCGATATGGGGCGGATTATCTTCGCGGTGAACTGTTTCGGGACGTTCTCAAAGGAGGACGAGGACAGGATTGTGGAGACGGTGGAAAAGCGTATAGGCAGCTACGTTATGGAAAAGGCTAAAATGGTTATGGGGGAGGACTCGAAAGAGTTCGCGGTGTACAAAAGGAAAATCGGCAAGCCAAAAGTTATCGGGGTGTACGCCAAAAAGGCTCTTATGGCTAAGGAAAGCGGCGACGAGGCTATGCTGGCGGAAAGCAATTTCCCGGCGTTTGAAAAGGCGCTGGAGACTATGCTTACCAAGGAGAGAGGCGCGATTACATTACAGATACTGGCTAACAAGATTATAAGCTCGGGGTCGGAGCTTATCAACTCCATTATTATAAGGGAAAACTCGCTGATGATGGAGACGGACGAATTTATGGAAAAATATTCCGCGGCGATTGAGGAGATTGACGCCATTCGTACCAAAAAGCGCGAGGAGTTCGTACGCATAAACGACGCGGCGAATAAGGTTTTCGAGGGCTTGCAGCCGATACTGGACAGCTATTGGGTACAGATAGAGGAGACGGCTATGAAGGTTATTGACGACTACCCTATGGGCGCGGACGACCTTAAGAAAGATAAGCTGAAAATCGTGTAC
Source organism: Ruminococcus sp. (assembly GCA_023665505.1). Classification (GTDB taxonomy): domain Bacteria; phylum Bacillota; class Clostridia; order Oscillospirales; family Ruminococcaceae; genus RGIG8773. The sequence goes on along the minus strand of JAMPDU010000116.1, from coordinate 7,449 downwards.
TCGAAACTTACGGAGAGAATTAAGGAGAACATCGAGAATAAGGCGCAGCTTATCTGCGAGCAGATTCAAAATAAGATAAACGTCGCCCTCAGCGACGAGGCTGTGCGTTTGCAGTCTTTCGAGGACGAATTTTTCGCGTCGGTGACGAGAATTCAGGAAATGTTTTCCGTCAACTCCAGGCGCACCCGCAGGAACGGCGGCGTGGTAGACCAGATTATAAGCGTGGCTATCGGCACTGTGGGCGCGGGCGGTCTTTTCATAGGCATACGCGAGGCGGGCATCAAGGGCGCGCTTTTAGGCGGCGCGGCGGGTTTCGCGGGATTTTACGCGACGTTTTACGCGGCGTTCTCGCTGGCGACGGTGCTGGGCATAGCGGCGGGTCCCGTGGTGCTGTGCATTGCGGCTGTGGCGGGACTTGCGGGCACGTTCGCGGGAAAATTCTCGGTTGACAAGCTGCTGGTGCAGGAAAGAATTGACAAATACAAGGCGAGCTTTAAGCAGTCGGTGAAAAAGCAGTTCCACGAAATGAAGATTTCAAGCGACTTTACGGAAACGGTTCGTCAGCAGGTTTACGCGTCGTTCCAAGGGTTAAAGTCCAAAATCGAGAACGAGACGGAGATTATTCTTATGGACACGCAGAAAACCCTTGACAACCTCAATCAGCTTAAGACGGACAGGAAAAATATGTCGGACAGCGAAAAGGAAAAGTTGCAGACTATAGCGGAGTACACCGGCTCGCTGCTTGCGGAGACGTACAGTCTGCACAAGGCTCTTACCGACGATATGGAATAAAGGGAGGCTTAATTCAAGATGATGAACATCGGAGAGGCGGCGGAGTACAATCCGCTGCTGGATATAGATACCAGCTTTACCGCTTATTTAAGCGCCAGAACCCGCTCCTACAAGGATCACATTGTGGGGGGCATGATGGACTACGCGTTCGACGCGGATTTTTCGGTAAAGCAGAAAATCACCACTTTCCCCTCTTGGTCTAAGGTGTACAAAAACCTTATGGGGCATGATATTCCCGCGAAGATTAAGCGGCTGTTTCAGTCCACGGACGTGGCGGGGTCTTTGCAGCACCCCGAGATTTACAACGCGGTACAGCAGTGCGCGGAGAAATTGCAGATAAGCGTGCCTACGGTGTACGTGAGAAACGCGCCGCAGAAGTACGAAATATACTCGGTTGCCGCCGAGGGCGTCGAGCCGTGTATTGTTGCCACAACGGGACTTATCGACGTTTGCTCAAAAGACGAGCTGGTATTTCTTGTGGGGTGCGAGTGCGGGCATATTCAGAATAACCACTGCGTTTTCACCATGGCTGCCCCTTATTTCGGAATTGACGACAAGGCGAGTTCCGACGACGACAGCCGCGAGAATTACATGGCTTTGACCCAAATCGCGGGCACGATGGCGGAATGGATTAAGCTGTCGGACGTTACGGGAGACAGGGCGGGAATGATTTGTCTGAACGACCCCAACAATTACCCGGCGGTTATGAACAGCCTCCACGAAAAGGGTGTGCAGGGCATAAACAGGCGGGAAAACCTCGATTTGGAGGAGCTTTTAAAGCTGTATGAAGTATTGCACAAGACCCCCGCACGGAGCATTACGCTGCCTGCGGAGCGCACGTTTACGGAGAGGCGTATTCTTGCGGGGCTGGAATTTTTAAGCTGCGAGATACTTTACAACTGGCGCGCCGACCTTAACAAAGTCGACATGCACACGGTAAACAAGCAGGCGCTGGAAGTGCGGTGCGAGATAATTCTCGACGCGGCGAAAGGAGGGGTTTGAGATGCCCGAAAATAACTTCGGATATTCCGCGGCGGAGGCGGATATTGAAAGCGTTCAGGGCAAGCTGAAAAGTTTGCTGGACAACAAGCCCCTTTGCACCATACTGGGTGAGGAATTTACGGAACGTTTGAGAGAGTGGGACGCGGCTATCACAAAGCGGCGGACGGAGGCGTTTTCGTTGGTTGTGCTGGGGGATTTCAAGAGGGGCAAGAGCACTATTATCAACGCTATTCTGGGCAAGTCTATCGCCCCGGTAAACGTTGCTCCCGAGACGTTTACGATAAACTCGATAAGCTACAGCGACGAGCCGAGGGCGGAGGCTGTACTGAAAAACGGGCAGAGGATTAATCTGCTTGCGGACGATTTGGTTCGGGAAAAGCTGGAAAAGCTCATGAGGGCGTTCCCCGACACGCTTGACTACATCGACATTAAGGACAATGCGGAAATCCTGAAAGAGATACGGATTGTGGATACTCCGGGCTTGAGCGACCTTGACTGTCTCGACAAGCAGGTGCAGGACTACCTCGTGAACGCGGACGCGGTTATTTATGTGGCAAGCGCGCTGTCGCCGTTTTCGGAGTCGGAGCAGTTCTTTTTGGCAAGCCATATACGTCCTCTCAGCTTTAACAAACTGTACGTTTTGGTGAACATGATCGACGCTATGAACACCCGTGAGGACATCGAGAAAATCATCAACCGGGTAAGCGAACGGTGCGAGGCGATTATGCCAAACGCGTTTGTGTACGGGGTAAGCGGCATTGACGAGTACCGCAGAAAAATCGGGCTGAACCGTCCCGACATAAAGGGTTTTCAGGACTTTTACGAGACGGAGTTTCTGAAGTTTGAGATGTCGCTTAAACGGGAAATTATTTTGCAGAAAGACGTTATACGCACACAGCGGGTACTGACGATGCTTAACCTTATGATTAAGGACACGGCGGCGCGGATACGCATGATTTACGATATGATGGCTATGGACAGGAAAAAGCTGGACGATATTTCCCAAAGCATCGAGAGGGAGTGCTCCACGCTGGCGGAGGCTTTGGAGAGCAAAAAGCCGAAAATCCTGCTTAGCATTACGGAAATGCAGCAGGAGGCGGAACAGTGGATGTACGGGTTCTTTTCAAAGCTGCGGGAGGACGTTTTGGAGAGCAGGAACACTGCGTCCCCGGAGGACATTGACAAGCACTTCTACTCATACTTGGTTGACAAGGTGGGAGAGGCGTACAGGCGGTGTCTCGATATTCACTGGGGGCGGCTTAATTCCATAATTGCCCAATTGGGGGCGGAACTTGCCAAAAAGCTGGGGATAGACTCCCTTGCGGAAGAGACGGCGGTTTCGGCGGACGGCAAGGCTGACAACCTTAACATTCTGCTTACCCAGTCGGTTATGGACGCGGCGTCGGGCGGAAACGGCGACAGTTTCCCGGACGGGGCTATGTCGTCGTTCAGGAATATCCTCCGCAAGAAACGGCAGACCACGGATATTGTGGACACGGCTTTGGAGAATTACGATGACATCAGGAGCAATACGCTGAAAGACCTTAAGGCGGCGTACAAGGATATGGAGGAGACGGCTCTTAAACAGCTTGACACGCTTTACCAAAATCAGGTAAACGTCAGCCGCGACAGTCTTACCCACGCTATGGAGATGTCCTCGGAGGTAAGCGGGGCTGCCGTAAAGAAGTATTTGGAAGAGGCGGCGGCTGTTCTTACCGATGCGGCGCGGACGCTTATGAAATATGCGTAAAAAAATTTGCTATATGTCTTGACATATTATATGAGATATAGTATAATTAACAGGGGGACGGCGAACCCGTCCCCCGTATAAAAATATTTTAATTCTCAGAGGAATTAATATGGCTATAAATTTTGAGGGTTTTTCAACCGAAAACAAAAGGCTTGTTCAGACAATTACCACAACGGCGGAAACAATTCAGACGGACATTTTGGAGACACACTCCGAGCGGCTTGCCTCCCGGGGAGGGCATTTTACGGCGGAACAGCTTATTCCCGTTTATTTCGCGGCGATTTTGGGCGTGCCTATGGACAGGGACGAGCAGGCGAATTTCCGCAATATGCTTTATAATCTGCGGGAGGATTTGATTAAAAGTCCGAAACTGCTGCTTTATATCGAGAACGAGTTAAAGCCGCCCTCCCCCGAGGAGCTTGCGGTTTTCGACGGGATTGACCGTACGGATATGCTTGCGTCGCTTTGCGGAATAATCAATATTCCCGGAGACGAGGTGCGGACAAGGCTTGCAAAGGAAGTTCTGCCCGAATTTGTGGGGAAACTGAACGGCGAAACGCTGCTTGCCGCCGCCGAGCCGCTTATTGTGTGGCTGAACCGCTGTCTCAACTCGGAGATTTACAGAAATTCCCATACGGAAATTCCCATACTGCTTTATTACGGAAACGTCTCCCCCGGGGTGGTGCAGTTCCTGCATTTTATGTCGAGGCTGGGGTTCGACGTGCTGTATATCTGCGGGAATATGTCGATGCTGCCCACGCTGAAACGAAACAACACCGAGGGGCGTATGCAGATTTTCGAGCTGCCGAAATCGGAGGCGGATCTCCCCTACCCCGACAAGCCCGTTAAGACTAAACTGGCTACGGCGGCGTACAGCGCGTCACGGGACCTTAACAAGATTTTGTACGGCGGCGACACGTTTTTTAAGGACTTTCAGTTTTCCGACATGGAGGCGGTGACGTTAAAAACCACCTATGAGGAAATCGACGTGCTGTGGCATCAGCCCGCGAAGTACAGGACGGGGTTCGCGGCGGAGGGGGACAAGGTTACCGTTCCGACGATTTTCGCCAAGATAAGCGGCGTAAAGGACGGCAACCTTAACGCCTACTGGAACGGCGTGAAGTGGAAACTTTCCCCAAACACGAAAATTATGCACAAGTCCCCCAGTACAAAAAGGTACGGCGAAACGCGGCTTGACATTTACAACCCGTATTTTATGGGAAGTAAAATTCAGATTGAAAAGCTAAAAAATTCCAATTTGAATAAGTACACATATCTTTCGGACAGTTTGCAGCTTTTGATTTTTAACAAAATGCAGGAGGCTGCGGACAGCGGGTTCTTTAAAATCGACGGGAAAGAGCTTGTACCCCTGATACTTTATGTGGGGACTAATCTTGACCGCGAAATTTTAAAGCTGCTGCAAAAGTATGATTTTACAAAGGATATTCCCAAGCTGGTGGTAATCGACGTTATCGAGGACACGTTCAGCAAGGTGGAGTGCGTGCAGCTGGTGCTGTGCAGCCTGCTGGGGTTCGATATTGTGATTTACACCCCCACGGGCTATAAAAATATCGAGACATTTGTAGATGATTCGGCATTTGAGACGTACACCATGAACGAATTCAAATACAATGTACATATACCTAAATTTAAAATTCCCGACGAAATTCCCGAGCCTAAGGACGAGGGATTTTTCGGGAGACTATTCAAAAAGGGAGGAAAATAACAATGGCATTGCAGTTTACACCCTCTTCGGAGGAACAGGCGGCGCAGGTTACCGCCGCGGAACCCGCGAAACTTAATATTCAGGTGGAGGCGCCCCAGGAGTTCTCGATAGTGGAGAAAACCGAGGAGCTTAAGCAGGAGCTTGTCAAAAACGAAGAGGTGGACAAGCTGGTCAGCACAATTAACATCAACGATGTTAACTCTATTGTCAAGTTCGGCAACGAGGTTGCGGTGGAGATTTCAAAGGCGTCCGACCAAGTGCTCAACTCTATGAACATGGATCAGATAAACGATTCGGGAGAGCTTTTGCAGCACCTTTCCGCGATTATGGCGCAGTTCGACGTTAAGGAATTGGAGGACGAGCCTAAGAAAGGTCTTTTCGCAAACCTCCGCAAGCAGGTGGACAAGCTGCTGGCGAAGTACCACACTATGGGGGAAGAGGTTGACAAGGTTTACGTACAGCTGAAACAGTACGAAAACGAGATTGAGGCGTCAAACGTTAAGCTGGAGACGATGTTCAACGCGAATATTCAGTACTACAAGGACTTGCTTTTGTACATTATGGCGGGCGAACAGGCTTGTGTGGAGCTTGACCAGTACATCGCCGACTACCGCAAAAAGCTGGAGGAGTCCCCCGACTCGGGGGCGGTGGCTATGGATTTGCAGACTTTGGAGCAGACGAGGCAGGTTTTCGAGCAGAGGGTTATGGACTTGAAAATCGCGGAGAATGTTGCTATGCAGACTGTGCCTATGCTTAAGTCGATGCAGTTCTCAAACCTTAATCTTATTCGGAAAATCAACTCGGCGTTCATTATTACGATGCCGGTGTTTAAGCAGTCTTTGGCGCAGGCGGTTATGCTGAAACGGCAGCGGGTGCAGGCGGAGGCTATGCAGGCTCTCGACGAGAAAACCAACGAGCTGCTTTTGAAAAACGCTCAGAACACGGTTGCGCAGACTAAGCTTACAACGCAGCTTGCCTCGGGAAGTTCCATAAAGGTGGACACTCTCGAGGAGACGTGGCGGACTATCGTTGAGGGTATCGACGAGACCAAGAAAATTCAGGACGCGGCTAAGGCGCAGAGGAAAGAGGATTCCGTGCGTTTGCAGAAACTGAAGGAAGAGTACCGCGCTAAGATGACGGAAAAGCAGTAAGCATAATCCGGGTATAATAAATGAACCCTCGGTTTCTTTATTGAACCGAGGGTTTGGTTATTGTACGGTGGATTTAATCAGTCCGCAAAAAACGCACTAAACGCCCTATAAGTCATATAAACGTCCGTCTTTGCCACAACCTCGTAAGGCGCGTGCATTGCCAGAACGGGCACGCCCACGTCGATAACGTCCATGCCCAGATTGGCGATGTACGCCGCAACCGTTCCGCCGCCGCCGAGGTCGACTTTGCCCAGCTCGCCTGTCTGCCAAATAATGTCGTTTTTCTCCATAAGAGCACGTACCCTGCCCACAAACTCGGCGGACGCGTCTGAAGTGCCCGACTTGCCCCTTGAACCCGTAAACTTCGTCACCACCACGCCGTAGTTCAGGAACGCGGCGTTTTTCTTTTCCACAACGTCGGGGAAAGTTGGGTCAAAGGCGGCGTTTACGTCGGCGGAAAGGCACTCGCTGTTTGTCACAACCGCCCTGCCGCTTGCGCCGAAACTGTCCGCAAGGTCGTACAGGAAGTTTTCAAGGTACGCGGAGCGAAGTCCCGTGTTGCCGTCGCTGCCCGTTTCCTCCTTGTCGGTGAGGCACACAACCGCCGTTTTTTTCACGTCGGTACAGCCGAGTATCGCCTCCAAAGCTGTGTAGGCGCACACCCTGTCGTCGTGTCCGTAAGAGCCGATAAGACTTCTGTCAAATCCGATGTCCTTAGCCTTAAACGCGGGAACCATTTCAAATTCCGCGGAGAGGAAGTCCGCCTCGGTAATGCCGTACTTTTCGTTGAGCAGGGAGAGAATATTCAGCTTGACTTTCTCGCTTACGTCGTCGTCTCTGAACGGGCGCGAACCCACGATAACGTTAAGCTCCTCCCCCTTTATGCCCTCGCTGAGGGTGCGTTTCACCTGCTCCTGCGCAAGGTGGGGGAGCAAGTCGCTGATAAAGAACACCGGGTCGCCCTCGTCCTCGCCGATTTTCAGAGTGACCTTTGAGCCGTCCTTTTTAACCGCCACGCCGTGGAGAGG
>JAMPDU010000115.1 GCA_023665505.1 Ruminococcus sp. | reverse complement strand
GCGATAACAATTTCGTCGCCGTGACCCATTTCCATAAGAATTTTCACAAGCTCGGGGGATAAAATTTTCGGTATGTTTTTCAGCATTTTTCATTTTCCTTTCTGTTTTTATTCGGTAACATCAGGCTCTTTGCCGCCGCTTACCGTAACCTTAATCTCCGACCAATACACCGCTTTTTCAAACTCGGGCGGGTCTGTCGCGATAATCTTTCCTTTCGGCACTTCGTCGGAATATTCGCTTACAACGCTTACCGTAAAACTTTCTTCAAGCACTGGTTTTATGTCCTCAAAATCAAGACCTATAAAGTTCGGTACGGCGGTCATTCTCACGCCCTTGCTCAAAAAGCACTTTACGGTTGTGATGCCGGGTAAATATTCCTGTCCCGCCATTGGCGTATGGCTGATAATCGTTCCCGCGGGGTATTCGGCGGAATAAATCTCCTCCGCAACAACAAGGTCAAAATGTTTGGCATATGCCGGTTTACATTCCTCATATACAAACCCCGTCAAATCAGGCATAACCTTAATTTGCTCGGGCGGCAGATATATTGTGTGCCCTAACGCTATAGCTAAACAAAGCATAAAAGGCGTAAGCACCGCCGACACAATTGCGGCAATTTTAGTTTTTTTCATTTCTTTGCGTTTTTCCTTTTTTGCAAATATCAGAATAACTGAAAAAATAATTGTTACAATTAATAAAATCAATGCAATAATTGCAAATACAATGTTTTCTGTGTGAATTGACATATGTAAACCTCCCTCAATAATGCCCGTTTCAAAGGAAACTTTAAAACGAAACGAGTTTCCCCGTTTTTGAATTGATGCCATAAAACATTACTCCTTTTGATGTGTAGATTTTATGGCATATTCCCACATTTTTATTATAATGCTTTTAAATGAAAATGTCAAGCGCCTTGAAGTGTTTGAAAAGTGTCAAATATAACTGTCATGCTTTGATAAACAGCATATAGTCCGTTTTTACACATTGAAATTTATTTAACGCCCCAAATACCAACTTGCATATTTGAAAGCCATAATATTTCAACATATTTAAATCCGCAGTTTCTCATTAGTTCAATGTTCTCCGGCAAAGAAATCGGAAAGTAATCCGTTCCGTACCGCTTTATATGATTTTCACATTCTTCAAGGCTCTTGCCTTGTTTTATTTGGTATCTTTTCCACTTTTCCAAATATACCGATTTGCCTAAATCGGTATATGGCGCAAAATTTTCAAAACTAATAAATAAACCGTCATTTTTCAACGCGTTATAAATTTTTTGCAGCGCTGTTTTTCGCTCGTTTATTTGCAAATAATGATTTACTTGTATTGATGTAATAATATTAAATTCGTCAACAAAAGCCAGATTTTGCACATCGCATACTAAAAATTCCGCATTGTGATTTTGAAAGCGTTCTCTTGCAATTTTTATCATTTCATCAGAACAATCGCAAAAAACGAATTTTTCCATTTCAAAATTTTCAAATGCAGTGTTTCCCATTTTACCTGTTCCGCAGCCAATATCAAGCCAGCGTATTTTATTGAAATTAAAAATTTTTACTAATTCTGTGACCTGTTCATAAAACTCATCATAATATGGGAGAGTTTGTTTAATTTTCCTGTCGTATTCAATTGTATCAAACGCAGACTTATTATCTTTCATAAAAATTACCTCTTGCACAGAAAACAATTTACCGAATAATTTTAACAAAATAATTATACCATAACAAAAATTGAATGTCAATACACTTAATTTCAGATATTAATACTCACATGTTTATCATTTCAATAAATTAAACGGCATCTTGCAATGCCCTTTAAAATAACCCCGTAAGTCGTTCAGCGACTTACACGGTGGAGGTAGACGTAAATAAAAAAATTGCACAGTCTTTAACGGGAAACTGCGCTTACTCGTGCTATAAAATTAAATCGCTAAATATGTCTAAATAATGTATAATTTTTAAATATTTAAATTAAATATTGACTTCTGCAAAAACCATTTTATTACAGATTTGGCAAAAATGTTTATTCCGATTTTTGTTGATGTGACAGTTTCGTTCCGAGAGAAAAAGAGCCATGTGACGTTTTCAATCAAGGCTAAAGTTGAGTAGATTTACATATTTTGACAGGTCAAGCGTGGTGCGGTTATGAAAGAGCAGTTCCGAAAAATTTCATTTTGGGGTCGGAACCAAGCTGCCGCAGGGGGCTTGTAAGGGCTTTTTTGTCTCGCAAAAAAGTTGCCGGAACGTTAGTGCAGGGAAGCGGCGTCGGCTATGCCGACCACGTTGCCAAACAGGCAATGTGACACCGCCTCTTATGCTCTTGCCTATTTTAGCTGCGTCTCCGAGGCGTTAGCCGACGTCGCAGCGTCGCACCACGGTGCAGCCGTGGTTTTGCCCGTATACGGTATGTATACGGGGGTGTTGTTTTAAGTGTATACATATATATACAAGTGTATACGGCAGTCCTCAAAGCACCATGGAGTGGTTATTTGAAAATATGGCGGTGTATACGGTTTAGAAATGTGGTGTCACACCGTATACGGCGTATACACCTAAGCGAAAATGGATTTTTTATTATGCTTTGAGCGGTGTGAAAGATGTGGTTTCTGTTTTGCCGTTTGTCTCTAAGCAGGCGTTGTAGAATTTTTGTTCAGGGTTTGTCTGCGGTAAGTTTAATTCCAAATACTGGTACTTTAGTTGGGTTTTTAGATGTCTAAAAGAATAGTTGAGTTTGATGTTATTTACTTTCGTGTGATAAAGTGCCGAGGAATGTATAGTTGATTGTGTGATATTTAGAAAATTATTCCACAAATTTTGACATAAATTCTTGACATTTGGGGCGGGTTATATTATAATGTATTTATGAATGAAAGGAGATAATAATATGAACAAAAATGAAACGGCAGACCTTGATTTGAAATTGGTGCGGAATGTTCCCGGCAATGTTATCACGGCTATGCGGCGGTTGTTTCCCGAGCAGTCAAGCAACGGCGACTTGATTTCGGCGTTTGTGTATGTTTTTACAAACGGGAATTGTCAAATTTCTCCAAAAGCTATGGAGTTGGTGAGGTCTTATAGAAATTATAACGGAAATCAAGAGATATTGGACAGGTTGGATAATATTGAGAAGGTTCTTCGTGAGCTAAACAAGCGGATTGAGCAGTAGTAAAATTGCACAACACAAAAATTGGAAATTATCAATGATATTTTCAAAACCCGATTTATATAAGAGCATAAGTTACGGCGGCACATCAAGTCTGCAAATGCTTGCAGATTGGCGGGTTTGGTTGCACTGGGATATATTGGGATTTGTGCAATGAAATTGAAAATTTGTTTAATTGCATAAATTTGTGCTTTGTCTATTGGCAATTTGTACAAAAATTTATATGGTTAAAATGACGAATACTTTGGGAAATTGTGGTGGTTATTATGAAGTACATCGAAATATATGATTTAAACAGCTGCCCTGTGAGCGAACGCAATGGTATGTACGGCGGCAGGAGTTTAAAAGAGGGAATTACGATTGACGGCGAATATTGTATTGTAAAATATTTCCAAGGCGTTTCTGAGTATATCGGTAGCGGCGTATATCGGATTTTCGGAATTGACGTGCAGGAGGTTATGCTCGGGGTCAGAAACGGCAGGTTAGTTGCCGCCTGCAAGGATTTTTGCAAGCACGAGGGGGCTTTGCGCGAAGTCCGAACGCTGAAAAATATTCACAGTAAAGAGTTGTCGGAAAGGCTTGAGAAATGTTCATTTACCGCTCCGAATGCGATTGAGGGTATGATGATACAGTTGAGATAGGACGGCGAGGGAAAATAAATAGAGCAGAAAGGAAAAAAATAATGGCTTTGTTTCTGAAACGGGAATTTTTTTGTCATTCATCGCTTACTAACCCTTGCTCTCCAAAAGCAGCCGTTTCCGCACCTCGGTTTCCTCAAAAATAATATTCCCGCCGCCGTGATAATTTGTAAAACCTCGGTCGTTAAAATATTCAAACGGCTTATGGATTTGAAATCCTCCATAGCCGTTTATTCTTTCATTCTGTCAATAAATCCGATAAACAACTGTTCCAGCCAAAATAATTTGGGGAAAAAGTAAATCATTTACCCCCAATTTGTCCGTAAATCAGACAAAAAGGCGATTTTGCATATTGAAAAACGCCCGAAAATGGTATACAATTTCTTTAAAATAAGATAGAAAGGGTGTACCGGTTTGAACGACAAAAAAATTTCCCCCGCCGAAAACGATGAACAGAACGAAAGCTTTATGTACAAACTTGCCACGTTTATCGTTGATAAGCGGAATTTGTTTTTCCTGCTGTTTATTTTCGCGCTGATTTTCTGCGTGTTCGCAAAGGACTGGGTAAACGTTGAAAACGACATTACAAAGTACCTTGCCGACGACACCGAAACCCGTCAAAGCCTGACGATAATGGACGAGGAATTCGTCACATACGGCACGGCGACGGTTATGGTCGCCAACGTTTCCTACGGCACGGCGGAAAAGCTCGCGGAAAAAATCGAAAACGTTGAGGGTGTGACTTCGGTGGAATTCGACGATACCGAGGAGCATTACAAAACCACCTATGCTATGTTTTCCGTCACCTTTGACGGCGAGGAAACGGACGAAATAAGCGTGAACGCAATGAACGAAATAAAGGAGCTTTTGGCGGACTATGACGTGTACTACTCCACCGCCGTGGGCGTTGACCCGGGAGCACAGCTTGCCGAGGAAATGCAGACAATTATCGTCATAGCGGCGGTTATAATTCTTTTGGTTGTGCTGTTCACGTCAAAGGCGTACGCCGAAATCCCCGTGCTGGTGATGACTTTCGGCGCGGCGGCGGTACTGAACATGGGTACGAACTTTTTACTGGGAACTATTTCCTTTATTTCCGATTCCGTAACCATAGTTTTGCAGCTTGCCCTTGCCATTGACTACGCCATAATTCTCATACACCGCTACAGCGAGGAGCACGAAATTCTCCCCGCACGTGAGGCGTGCATTGCCGCTTTGAGCAAGGCTATCCCCGAGATTTCCTCCAGCAGTCTCACCACCGTTTCGGGACTTATCGCGCTGATGTTCATGAAATTCAAAATCGGCGGCGATTTGGGCGTGGTACTGGTAAAGGCTATATTTTTCAGCCTTTTGTCGGTATTTACCCTTATGCCGGGACTTATCATGCTTTTCTCGAAACTTATCGACAAGTCGGTGCACAAAAACTTCGTGCCGAAAATTTCGGCGGTGGGAAAATTTGCCTATGTTTCACGGTTTGTAATTCCCCCAATATTTGTAATTGTTACCGTTGCGGCGTTTTTCTTTTCAAGCAAATGCCCCTACTGTTACGGTACGTCCGACCTGCAAACCGCCCGTCAGAACGAAACAAAGCTCGCCGAGCAGAAGATAAAGGACAACTTCGGTTCAACAAACCTTGTGGCTCTTATGGTACCCTCGGGGGACTATGAGTCGGAAAGCAAACTCATCAAAAACCTTGAAAAATACGGCGAGATAGACTATATTCAAGGGCTTGCCAACACCGAGGCAATGGACGGCTATATGCTCACCGACAAGCTTACCCCGAGGCAGTTTTCCGAGCTTGTGGAGCTTGATTATGAGGTTGCACAGGTGCTGTACGGCGCGTACGCCGTAAACGAGGAAAATTACGGCGAGGTTGTGAACGGCTTAGAGGCGTATGGCGTGCCGCTGATAGATATGTTTATGTTCACCTACGACGAGGTTGAAAAGGGTTACGTCACCCTCGACGGCGAGCTTATGGACACCTTGGAGGAACTTCACGGCAAGCTCAGCGACGCGCTTTTGCAGCTTAAAAGCGATAATTACAGCCGTATTCTCCTGCACCTTGCGCTGCCCGAGGAAAGCGACGAGACTTTCGAGTTTCTGAATACCGTCCACACCGAGGCGGAAAAATTCTACCCCGCCGACAGTGTTTTCCTTGCGGGCAACTCCACCAGCGACCGCGACCTGTCCGCGTCGTTCTCCACCGATAACCTTATTATAAGTATTCTTTCCGCACTGTTTGTAATTATCGTGCTGCTGTTCACATTTAATTCGGCGGGACTTCCCGTGCTGCTCATAGCGGTAATTCAAGGCAGTATCTGGATGAACTTTTCGTTCCCCTATTTGCAGGACAGTCCGCTGTACTTCCTGAGCTACCTTATTGTAAATTCTATCCAAATGGGCGCGAATATCGACTATGCCATAGTAATTTCAAGCCGCTATATGGAGCTTAAAAAGGAAATGCCTATCAAGCAAGCCGTTGTGGAAACCCTTAACCAGGCATTCCCCACGATTATCACTTCGGGTACTATTCTTGCGGCGGCAGGGGTTCTTATCGGGCAGCTTTCCTCGGACGGAGCAATTTCCTCAATCGGCGTTTGTCTCGGTCGGGGTACGATAATTTCCATACTTCTTGTTATGGGCGTACTTCCGCAAATTCTGCTGCTGGGCGATACGATTATCGAGAAAACCTCCTTTACAATCAAAAAGGCGGAACGTACCCGGCTTTCAAACAACCGAATGGTTGTAAGCGGACTTATTCACGGCAGCATCAACGGCAGGGTTGAGGGCTACATAAAAGCCGTTATCGTGGGGGACGTTGACGCGAGAATTGAAAACCCAAAGGGCGAGGCTGTACAGACCCTTGCGGGTGAAAGTCCCGATACGGTGGAATTTTTTGAGGAAAGAGAGGCGGTTACAAATGAATAAAAAATTTTTCGGCAAGGTGATTTCATTTCTGACGGCGGCGGCTTTGGCAGTCTCCCTTACCCCGATTACGGCTTTGGGAATTGCCCCTACGAACAACGAAACGGTGATTTCCACCAAAGAGGATTTTGAGGAATTTGTCAAAATCTGCGTGCTTGACAGAAATACTGTCGGCAGAAAATATTCCCTTGAATGCGACATAGAGCTTACCGCCGATTTTAAGCCCATACCAACATTCTGCGGCACTTTGGAGGGAAACGGTCATACGGTTTCGGGGCTGAATATTTCCGCAAGCGGCTCGGATTTGGGACTTTTCCGCTACATCGAAAAAGAGGGTACAGTTAAAGACCTGAACGTCCGCGGAAGAGTTTCCCCCTCGGGGAGCGCGGCTGAACTGGGCGGAATTGCCGGCGTGAACCGCGGAAGAATACTCGGGTGCAGCTTTAACGGCATGGTCAGCGGTAAGGAGTACTGCGGAGGAATTGCCGGGAAAAACGAAAAAACAGGGTTTATCGCAAACTGCGCAACGAGCGGGCTTGTGCAGGCAAGGCACTACACGGGCGGTACCGCCGGTGAAAATTTCGGGGTGATAATCGGCTGCGAAAACAATTCCTCGGTGAATGTCATGGCGTTCGACGAGACTATGGACTTGGAAAATATTAACATCGACGACATTTATTCCACCGAAAACGCAACGGAAATTACCGACGAGGGCGGCATTGCGGGGTACTCAAACGGGACGGTGCAAAACTGCGTGAACCGCGGGAACGTGGGTTACACACACGTTGGCTACAACGTGGGTGGCATTGCGGGACGGCAGGAGGGATACATAAGCGGATGCGAAAATTACGGCGTTATCAACGGGCGCAAGGATACGGGCGGAATTGTGGGGCAGGCAGAGCCTCACATTTCCCTGCTGTTTTCGGAGCGTTCAATGAGCAAGCTCCGCACACAGCTTGACGAGCTGAACAAGCTAATCGACCGTACAATAAACGACGCGGACGCAAATTCCTCGGAGCTTTCCCAAAACTGGGACGAAATCTGCGGCGAGCTTGAAACGGCGCGGAACATCTCCGATGAATTTCTCGACAAAACGGACGTTATCATCAATTCCGATATTGAGGCGGTGAACGAGCTAAGCTCCCGTATTTCCGACTTCATCGACATGGCTGCCCCCGCCGCCGAAAGTCTGGAGGACGCCTCGGATTCCATGTCCGAGGGGTTCGGCAACCTTAAAAATTCGGTACGGCTTATCTCCGAATCTTTGCAGACAGCGGACGAGGGTGTGAAAGTCCTGTTCCCGATTTTGCAGGACTTGTCAAACGCGGTGGACAGCTTTAAGCAAGCCTCCGCCTCGCTGGACAGCTCTTTCGGCGAGCTGCAAAGCTCCGTCGGCGACGAACAGCAAATGGAGAACGCTCTTGCGGGACTTGGCAGCTCCGTACAGGGACTTTCCGCCGCAGCGGGCAGCCTTTCAGCAACTGCGGCAAGGCTTGCGGAGGCTTTAAACGGCTTTGAGAACGACCCGTACATCAACAGCGAAAAACAGAAAATCGAAACCCAGCTGAAACGTCTTTCCGAGGCGGCTGACAGGCTTGCCCAAAGAATAAGAAGTTCAAACCTTTCATGGGGTATCGGCGGACTTGACGAGGCGTCGATAGGCTACTATCTTCAGGAGATAGGCAAAATTCTTTCCGACAAGTCAATGGTGGACATCTTTGAAAGCCTTTCGGAGATAACCGAGGCGTTCACGAATATAATGTCCTCGCAGGCGGCGGAAAATCTTGACGGGCAGCTTAAAGCTGTTTCCGCCGAATTGGGAATAGACCTCAAACAGCTTGAAAATGCGGGAAACAGCTTTTCATCGTCGGTAGGGGCGGTTTCGGGGCAGGTAAACGTTTCGGGACTGTTCGGTTTTATAAGGTATCTCCGGGAGGCAAATCAGGATTTGGACGGAGCAGCCGTCTCCGCCGACAGCATAATCGAGCGTATTACCAATTCATGGGACTATTTTAACAGAGCCTCCGCAATGCTTGTGGCGGCGGTGTGGTTCGCGGAGGACGCCGCGGTAAACGCGAAAATGTCCGCCGAGCAAATCAAGGACGCTTTTTCGCAGACGGTGGACATTCTTGAATACTTTTCCGACAAGGATAAAATCGAATTTGTCGGTACGGACGACGACATAATCGCCGTCAGGAACAGGCTGTCCGTCTCTCTGGGGAATATTGTCAATTTAGGGGAGGAATTCGGCGGCGGCGCAGGCGGTGCGATGAGTACCCTTGCGGAAAATTTCCGCCAAATCAACAGCAAGGTTTCTGAAATTACCGAAACGGTTCTCGACCTTGTGGACGAGATAAACGAGACATCGGCGGACATTGAGGACTACACCGACGATATTTCCGCGGCAGACGCGGCGGGACGTTCCGACGGCAAGGTTGAGCGGTGCGAAAACTACGGAGCGGTGTACGGCGACCTTTGCGCGGGGGGTATTGCGGGGTCAATGGCGGTTGAGTACGACTTCGACCCCGAGGGCGACATTGAGAGGATAGGAACCCGTTCGACAAATTTTGTGTACCAATCGAAAACCGTCGTCCGCGACAGCGTTAATTACGGCGAGGTTGTCTCAAAAAAAGGAAGAGCGGGCGGTATCGCGGGAGAGATGTCCACAGGCTGCCTTATCGGCTGCGGCGGTTTCGGTGATGTTTCCTCAACTGACGGCGACTATACGGGGGGTGTCGCGGGAAAGTCCGAGGCGGCAATTCAAGGGTGCAGCGCGAAATGCCGTGTAAGCGGAATTGATTTTGTAGGCGGAATAGCGGGTATTGCCCACGATATGAAAGACTGTAAAAGCTTTGCGGTTATCGAAAGCGGCACGGAGCGTGTCGGCGCGGTTGCGGGGTACAGCGATTTTTCGGGCAGCATAAAAAATAACGTTTTCGTTGACGGCGGCGTCGGCGCGGTGGACGGCATAAGCTACAGCAGTATTGCCTACCCCGTACCCTATGAGAAGATGATTTCTTTGGAAGATACTCCCAAGGAATTCAAGACTTTGGAATTGACATTCATTGCCGAGGGAGAAACGGTGAAAACCCTGCCCGTAAGCTACGGCGAAAGCCTCGGCGCGGAGAAAATTCCCAATGTTCCCCTAATGGACGGCTGTTTTGGCGAATGGGAGGATTTCGATTACGAAAACATAACTTTCGGCGCGGAAATAAACGCGGTGTACGAAAAATTTATAACGGCTCTGGAGTCCGCCGAAAAGCGTGAAAACGGACTTCCCATAGCTGTTGCGGAGGGCAGTTTCACAAGCGGCGACATTCTTGCCGTTACGCCGGACAGCGGGGCTGCCGATTCTGAGAATTCGGAAAGTTGGAGCGTAACAATCCCCGACGACGGCGCGTACACCCACAGGGTAAGGTTTCTGCCTGACACAAAGCCGGAAAAAGCCGTTGTAACCGGGACGGAAAACGGTGTACAGAGAACGGTTCAAGCAGAAATTGACGGAAAATACCTTGTCCTGGAAATT
>JAMPDU010000114.1 GCA_023665505.1 Ruminococcus sp. | reverse complement strand
TTTAAAAGAGGGAATTACGATTGATGGCAAATATTGGATTGTAAAATATTCCCATGGTCTGTCCGAGTACGTCGGCAGCGGCATATATCGGATTCTCGGTATTGAGGCGCAGGAGGTTGTGCTTGGGGTCAGAAACGGCAGGTTAGTTGCCGCCTGCAAGGATTTTTGCGAACGCGAGGGAGCTTTGCGTGAAGTCCGAACGCTGAAAAATATTCACAGTAAGGAGTTGTCAGAAAGGCTTGAGGAATGTTCATTCACCGCTCCGAATGCGATTGAGGGTATGATGATACAGTTGAGATATAATCCTGTTATGCAAGGCGTTCCCGGCATTGAGGAGCGTTTTTGGCAGCAGTTTATTGTTGATATGCTGATTAATAACAGTAGAAGTGACGGTGACTGGGGCGTGCTGTATGAGACCGGGGAATATCGGCTTGCGCCTGTATTCGGGAATGGTTCGGCTTTTTTTGATAAAGTTTCCGACAGGGAGCTTGCTGTTATTCTTGCGGACGACAGTTTGATGTTCCAAAACGTCGCAAGCTGCAAATCGAGTTATACATACAGTGGGCGGCGTATTTGTGGCGGTGATATGGTTAAGATTAAGAACGAGGCGTTTTTGAGGACGGCTCGTGATATAATTCCCGTTATTGAAAATAAAATGGGCGATATACGTGATTTTATTGACGGTATTCCCGAAAAATATGGCGATTTGTGTATTTGCTCCGATGTGAGGAAACGGTTTTATTTGCGGTTTATGGAAATTGTGCTTGGGCGGGTTCTTTTGCCTGTTGTGGGCAATGATAACGATAGCTTAAATTTGCCTTATACAACTATGTCAAAAACATCCCCCTCAATTCTGTAAACATCATTCAGCGGAATTTCCTCCCCGTTCGTCAGTATCAAGCTGCTCAAATTCGGTATTTTTTCAGCTTCCATTTGCGGGGCATTTACGGAGTACATAGCCGAATGTGCCGACAAAAATCTTGCAGACGGAATTAGGGACGGTTTGCGGATTTGCCTTAGTGAAATGCTCGATTATATCGGGGACATTGACGAAGATGATGACGAGGACGATTTTTATTCCGATTATGACAGGGAAACGGCGGCGTTGGTTTTTGAAATTAAGGCGGCTATCGAAAAAATATAAAAACAGCAGTATCGTGAAAACGATACTGCCGCTTTTATAAAGCAATTTATTTCGGCAACTCCACCGTAATCTCCGTCCCGCGCCCAACCTCGCTTTGAACTTCAATGCTGCCGTTATGCAGCTTAACCGCGTGCTTGACGATTGAAAGCCCCAGCCCCGTACCGCCGATTTCCTTGGAATGACTTTTATCAACGCGGTAAAAACGTTCAAAAATGCGCTCCCGATATTTTTCGGGAATACCTATACCCGTGTCGGAAACCGTCAGCCGTGCCGTTTTTTCGTTACCCGCAACCGAAATTTTTACCGTCCCGCCCCTGCGGTTGTATTTTACCGCGTTGTCGCAAAGGTTGAAAATTATCTCCCGCACAAGCTGGGGAATACCGTAAATCACCGTTTCGCCGCCCTCTGCGGAAACGCTTACGCCCAAAGAATTTGCCTGCGGTTCAAGGCTTGCCGCCGTTTCCTTTGCGAGGACAAAAAGGTCAATATTTTCATACCGCATATCACCCGCGCCCTCGTCCAAACGGGAAAGCTTTATAATGTCATCCACCAAACGTATCATTCGCTGACTTTCCGCGTATATCCGCGAAGAAAAATCCCGCATATCCTCACGCCTTGCCGTACCGTTTGCCATAAGCTCCGCGCAGCCCGAAATCGTTTGCAGCGGCGTTTTTAATTCGTGGGAAACGTTTGCGGTAAATTCCCGCCGCAGCCGCTCGGTTTTCTCCTTTTCGGTAACGTCCAAAAAAAGCAGAACCGTGCCGAAATTTTCGTCCTCGGAAATAACGGGACTTGCCGTTGTCTGATATTTTCCGCCCCGCATTTCAACAATTTTTTCGGAATGCCTGCCCTCCTCCGCATTCTCCAAAACCTCCCGCAATTCGGGACTTCTGTTCACCGACAAAATAAATTCTCCAATCGGCGGATTTTCCGCACCGAGCAGACGGACGGCGGCGGGGTTAATGCTCATAATTATTTTTTTGCTGTTCAACAGCACAATTCCCTCCGCCATACCGTTTGTTACCGTTTCAAATTCCCGCTGTCTGCGCAGTAAATCGCTGCTCTGCCGTTTAATTTCTTTTTGCTGGGAACTAAGCCGCAGCAGCAAGGGCGCGATTTCGTCATAGCTTTCATTTGCAAGGGGTTCGTCCAAATTAAGAGTATTGAGTGGTTTTACGATATTTTTTGAAAGCCGCGCCGCCAACGCAATTGACAGTATCAGAGCAAACAAAAAAATCACGCATATAGGCTGCGCCATTCCGATGATAAGCGCAAGCAGGGAATTTTGCGCCACGCTAAGCCTTATCACGGTGCCGTCGGGGAGCAATTCCGCGCAGTAAAAGGAACGCACCGTAAGGGTTTCGGAATAGCGGGAGCTTTCCCCGAAACCCTCGGAAAAAGCCTGCTTTACCTCCTCGCGCTGCAGATGATTTTCCATTTCGGAGCTGTTTTTTTCACTGTCGTAAAGCACACCGCCGTCCGCCGCAATCCAAGTAATTCTGAAACCGTCCGTTTCAAGTCCCTCAAAATATGACGCGCCCTCGTTCGCCACACCCTGCGCCGCAAGTCTTGTCTGCATACGGAGCTGACTTTTCTGCACCCCCGAAAAATAATCGTACAGCACCCACATAAAAAGCGTTGCCGAGGCGATAAAAACGCAAACCGCCGCAAGGCAAACCGAGCGGAAAATTTTCTTGGTCATAATCTCTCTCCCATTCGGTAGCCGACGCCCCGAACCGTTTCAATGTATTCTCCGCAGACGCCCAGCTTTGTCCGCAGAGTGCCTATGTGAACGTCCACGGTACGGGTCTCGCCGAGAAAATCCTCGCCCCACACCCTCTGCAAAAGGTGTTCCCGCGTGAAAACAAGCCCGGGATTTTCCATAAATAATTTCAGCATTTCATATTCTTTAAGAGTAAGCTCAACCTGCTGTCCCGCCGATGTTACAAAGTGCTTTGCCGTATTCATTTCAAGCAAGCCCCGCCGCATTGCCGAGGGCGGATTTTTCTCCGCGCGGCGCAGAACCGCCCTTACCCGCGAAACCATTTCCATCATTCCGAAAGGCTTTGCCAGATAATCGTCCGCCCCCGCGTCAAGCCCCATTACCTTGTCGTACTCCGTACCCTTTGCCGTTGCCATAATAACGGGAATTTCCGCAAAAGACGGGTTTGCTTTCAGCCGCTTTAAAACGGAAATCCCGTCCTCCTCGGGGAGCATAATGTCCAGCATAACAAGCCTTGGAATTTGTTTTTTCAGTTCCTCAAAAAGTCCGCCGCTTTCGGAAAATCCCATTGCCTCAAACCCCGAGGCGCGGAGGGTATATATCATCAGCTCACGTATACCGCCGTCGTCCTCAACGCAGAAAATCACCGCTATCATCTCCTTTCAGACTATTATACGGCAATTTTATGTATTTTTCAACCGTTTCGCTTGTAAGTTTTATTACGCGATTACACGTTTTCGTTAATCGGGTGACGTCCCGTAACGGAAAATTCCACCCATTCCGCGATATTTACCGCGTGGTCGCCGATACGCTCGAAATATTTGGCAATCATTAACAGGTCAAGAGCATATTCGCCGTCCTCGGGGTTTTCCGCAATTGTTTTTATGAGACTGTTTTTTACCCGCTTAAAGCAGTCGTCCACAACATCGTCGTATTCCTCCACGGCTTTAGCGGCGGTCAAGTCCTGCTTAACATACGCGTCAACGCTGTCCGTAACCATTTTTATTGCCGCCTGTCCCATTTTGCGTATGGGCAGATAATCGGGAGGTGTGCGCCCGTTCAGAAACGCGATAATTTCCCCTATGTCCTCCGCTTGGTCGCCTATGCGCTCCATATCGGTTATCATTTTTAACGCCGCGGAAATGTGCCGCAAATCGTTTGCCACAGGCTGCTGTTTCAAAAGCAGCTTTAAGCAGAGGCTCTCAATATCCCGCTCCTTGCGGTCTATTTCCTTTTCAGTATCGGAAATATTTTTCGCCTGCCCCATATCCCCCTCGGAGAGAGCCTTTACCGCAACGGCTATAGCCTCCTCGCAAAGGCTGCCCATAGAAATAAGCTCCTCGTTCAAAAGAGCAAGCTGTTCGTCGAAATGTGTTCTCATTAACCGAACCTCCCTGTAATATAGTCCTCGGTGCGGCTGTCCCAAGGGTTGGAGAAAAGCACCTCGGTGTCGTCGTACTCCACAAGCTCGCCCAGCAGGAAAAACGCCGTTTTGTCGGAAATTCTCACCGCCTGCTGCATATTGTGGGTCACCGTGATTATGGTGTAATTTTTCTTAAGCTCCATTACAAGCTCCTCGATTTTTGACGTGGAAATCGGGTCAAGTGCGCTTGTTGGCTCGTCCATTAAAAGGACTTTCGGCTCAACCGCCAGCGCCCTCGCAATGCACAAACGCTGCTGCTGACCGCCCGAAAGACCGAGGGCGCTCTTTTTAAGCCTGTCCTTTACCTCGTCCCAAATCGCCGCCCCGCGCAGGGAACGCTCCACAAGCTCATCAAGGACGGCTCGGCTTTTTATACCGTGTATTCTCGGTCCGTAGGCGATATTGTCGTAAACGCTCATAGGGAACGGATTAGGCTTTTGAAACACCATTCCTATCTCTTTCCGCAGGAAATTCACGTCCAGCTTAGGGTCATAAATATCCGTACTGCCGTAGCGCAGCTCTCCCGTGATTTTTACGCCGTCTATCAAGTCGTTCATACGGTTAAGCGACTTTAAAAATGTGGACTTTCCGCAGCCCGACGGTCCTATCAGGGCGGTAATGCTTTTTTCGGGAATGTCTGTATTTATATCCTTTAACGCCTGCGTGTTCCCGTACCACAGGCACATATCCTTTACCGAAATTATCGTACTCATCAGTTTCTCCTTTTCTTGAACCAATATCCCGCGAAATCCGCAAGAAAGTCTATTATCAGGGTCAGTATCATTAGAATTGCGGCAATGGCAAACGCCGCGCCGAACTCGCCCTGCTCCTTTGCGTACACATAAAGGGCGACGGTGAGGGTCGAACCGGAGCTTGCAAGTCCCGCAAAAAATCCGTTCAGAACGTGGGCAAATCCCGCAGTAAAAAGCAGGGCGGCGGACTCGCCCAAAATGCGTCCCACAGAAAGAATACAGCCCGTGATTACCCCGTCAATACAGCTTGGCAGCACCACGGTGCGGATAACCGTCCACTTCCCAGTCCCAAGCCCGAACGCACCCTCGCGGTAGCTTTGGGGGACGGTTTTAAGGCTCTCCTGCGTTGTACGCATAACCGTGGGCAAATTCATAATTACAAGGGTCAGCGCTCCCGCCGCAAGGGAGGTACGCATATTAAGAAACTGACAGAAAAACAGCATTCCCACAAGCCCGTAAATTATGGACGGTATTCCCGAAAGGGTTTCCGCCGCGTATTCTATTGCCGCCACAAGCCGCCTGTTTTTGGCGTACTCGGTAAGGTACACCGCCGCCCCCGTGCCTAAGGGTATCACGGTAACAAGGGCGGCAATTATAATGTACAGCGTGTTCAGAATGTCGGGAAGTATCCCTATCCTGCCCGAAATATAGCTGGGCTTTGCGGATAAAAGCTCCCAAGTGATGTTGGGAAGTCCCTTTGCCAATACGTAAATTATCATAAAAGCCGTCAGTCCGCAGGTGAGAAGTACGGAAATTCCCATAAGAGCTTTCATTAAAATTATGTACGCTTTTCTTTTCGGGGAAACCCTGTCCGCCGCTTTTGCTTTTGAGCAAATTTTTTCGCGGGGCATTACAATGGTTTTTTCTGACATTATTTTTCACCGCCTTTTTTTAGAAAGAAATTAAGCGCCGCGTTTATCAGCATAATGAACAGGAACAGCACAAGGGCAATCGAAAATAAAGCCTGCTGCTGAAGTCCCGAGGAATAGGACATTTCGCTTGCCACCGCCGTGGTTAGAAAGCGGACGCTTTGAAAAAGGGAGGGCATATTCGGGGCGTTTCCCGAAACCATCATTACAGCCATTGCCTCGCCTATCGCCCTGCCGACGCCCAGTACCACAGCCGCCGCAATTCCGCTTTTCGCCGCCCTTACGGACACCTTGAAATAGGTTTCCACAGGGGTCGCCCCCAAGGCTAAGGACGCGTCCTCATATTCTTTCGGGACAGCCTCCAGCGCAGTTATGGACACCTTGATTATCGACGGCAAAATCATTACCGCCAGTACAATAATTGCCGCCAAAAGGCTTGCCCCGTCGGGAATGTCAAACACTTTACGAACGGCGGGAACAAGCACCAGCATTCCAACCAAACCGTAAACCACTGAGGGTATTCCCGCCAGCAGGCTCACCGTCGAGGAAACAACGGTTTTAACTTTGGACGGAGCGATTTTAGCAAGGTACAAAGCCGTCAAAAAGCCTATGGGTACGCCTAAAATTATCGCCCCCACCGTTCCGTAAACGCTTGTGAGAATAAACGGCAGTATACCGTATTTAGGCTGAGCCGCCGTGGAAGCCCAAGTCCTGCCGAAAAGAAATTTTGCCAAACCGATTTTTTGTATGGCGGGAATGCCCGAAATTACCAGATAAACGGTTATCAGCAGTACGCAGCCCACCGTCAGCAGTCCCAAAATAAGAAATATGCCGTGGATAATTTTTTCAATAAACTTTTGATTTTTCATATTTTTCACCGCTTAATCAGCCGCAACCGCGCCCGCCTCGGAAATAAACCGCGCCGAGCTTTCGGAGGTCGCAAAGTCAAAGAATTTCCGAGCTGCGGGGGACAGGTTCGCCTCGCTTTTCGTAACGAGAATAAAAGGTCGCTGAATTTTGTAACTGCCGTTCTTTACGGTGCTTTCGGAGGGTGAAACGCCGTCCACCGAAACAGCCTTTACCGTGTCCTTTACCGAGGCGAGAGAGGCGTACCCAACGGCGTTGGGATTGCCCGAAACCGTGGTGATAACGTCCCCCGTGGAGGTAAGCTCCTGACGGTATTTGCAGCAGTCCTCCGTGCCTGTAATGCTTTCAAAGCCGTCGCGCGTTCCCGAGCCTGCCTCCCTGCCGATGAGGACTATCTCTCCCGCATTTCCGCCCACGTCCTTCCAGTCGGTAATTTTTCCCGTGTAAATATCGGCGATTTCGGACAGCGTGAGGTCTGCAACGGGGTTTTCGGGATTTACGATAAGTGCAATTCCGTCATACGCAAGAACCGTGGCGGTAAGTCCCTGCGATTTTTCTCCGTCTTTGAGTTCTCGGCTTGAAAGACCTATGTCGCAGCGCCCTTCCAAAACCGCCTGAATACCCGACCCCGAACCCGTGGGATTGTATGTAAAGGTTATCTCGGGATTTTCAGCCTCGAAAGCCTCGCCCAACGTGCCTATAACCTTTTCCATAGAGGTAGAGCCGTCCGTGGAAACATTTCCCGAAGCCGCCCTTGAACAGCCCGCCGCCGATACAGCCATTGCCGCTGTTAAAAGTACGGCGGTTAATTTTTTGATTTTTTTCATAGTATCATTCTCCTTTGATTTATTACCTTTCGGTTACGGGTATATTTTATACTATGAATATCAAATTTGTTACCGCAGGATTGTAAAATCGGTGTAAAGTTTGGGGGGAATTTGATAATTTTCCTTTTTAAAATAGTGTAATAAAAACTAAGGCATACAGCTTTTATGGTCTGTATGCCTTAATTTTGGGCAGGGGGTATGACTTTTATTCTCATTTAATTTGAGGTCAATGGTTACGGTACGAAAAAAATCACATATTATCTTGAATAACATAAAATTCTTTCGCCTGCGCATTATTTTCAAAGCAAAGGTTTGCCCCAAAGAGTAAATTTAAAAGATAACCTTGCGGAACATAAACCTTCATATCGGGAAAAAGCGAACATACTCCAAAAATAATGCTTGTGGAAAAGCTTGAACGGCGTGCGAATATTTCCGACACAGACAACGGCAGGGAAATACTTGAAAAAATAAACGACCTGCGTGAACTGCTGAATGCTTATAAATCCGGAGCTATAAAAAAATAACTGCCGCACTGTGAGGCGCAGCAGTTAAAAAGGGTTATTTCAGCGTACTGTAAGGCTTAATTTTCTCAGCAATAACAGCCTTTTCGCCCGTAGTAATGACTACAGCTTTATCCCTCGGAATACAAAGCACCTCATCGGGTGTCTTGAAAATCCTGTTCCCAATAAACTCCGCCGTCTTTAAATTCTGCGAACCAAGGTAGACGATGTGGTCGCAGTTATTGACGATTGTAAGTGCCTCGGCGTAAGAATACATACTGCCCAATTGCGTCATACTCTGCAAAATCAAGCTTACAGAGATGTCGCGTGAACGAATTGTCGAAATAATCTTGTCGAAGTCGGGGATTTCTCCGCTCGCCGCAAAGTCGTCCATAATTATTCTCACGGGGACTTTCAACCGCCCGCCGGTGTTTGAATCCGCAAGCGAACAGAGAATTTGCAAAGCTTGAGTGTAAAACACATTGATGAGATTATCAAACGTCCTGTCCGTGTCACTGACGTTCAGAAAGAGAGCCGTTTTCTCCGTACCAAGTCTTGAAATATCAAAGCTTTTGGGATTTTCAAAAATTGTCCGAGCCTCTTCAAAATCGAAAGGCTCAAGAGCGCGATTGGCAAACTCCACAATACTCGACCACATTCTTTCCGCGACCATAGCGCTGCAGGTTTTTGCGTACTTTTTTGCGGCGAACGTGTTCGGGTGAGTTTCAACCCACTGAATAAATGAGAGTTTCCCGTTTGGCTTTATAAAGCGAGTGTGTAAGTTGCAAATTAACTTTAAAACAGATTTTATTTAGAAAACACTTGACAGCGACGACGAAGTTGTGGTACAATATATTTATGCTCTCGGCGCGGTTGGCGAAAGACTTTCCGTTGCTGAAATCGGTCGGGCTGCCCGGTACACATACTACATTGTTGAATAGGATAATAATTATGATTCTTAACAAACAACTTTTATCAAAAGAAGAAAAATGGCTAAATTGTATACTGTCAGTTGATACTAAATATAAAGATGTAATAATTTCTCAAATTATGCATTCGCAAATAATACGAGAATATACAAATTATTATATTTCTTTAAAATTTGAGGTCAATAAAGAAAAAGTATGCAGATTAGATGTAAAGAGAGGTGTCATCATTGAAATGAGATTATTTAAGCTGCATCAAGCACCAATACAATTTTTGCTCCATGCAGTGCATGGATATGTAAGTGAATTTGAAATATTTCATTCTGATTCAACATATCTTTCAAGTGATATTATTATAAATGATAATGATTTTATAGAAATAATTCCAAATATATAATTTAATTTTACAAAATTTGATATTCTGAAATTATTTTGCTGCTCTTAAATTATTTTTAGGGCAGCATTTTTATTTCCTTATAATCTTGACAATGACTGGGGAATTGTGGTACAATATATCTAAAGGCATTCCTTTGCTGAAATAGGTCAGACTGCCGCCGACTTTTTCGGCGAGTTCGTTGATGTTAAAATTGTTATAACAAAAATCCGCTAAGCAGTCCACAAAAATGGACTTGATAATCGTGCAATTTCCCTCAATTCCCTCGGTGTACAAATCTATATCATAGCAGGGAATCCAGCTTGCAAACAAGTACCCCGAAGTCTCGGTTAAAAGCGTATTTACTGTTGTAAAATCGCAGATTTCGTACATCGCATAATGCTTTGCCAAAAGACAAATATTTGAATAAATTTCAGAGTATTTGTCGGTGCAAAATTTGCGATTTAAAAATTCCGTCAAACGTTTAATCGGAATTGCCATAAAAAGCTCCGCCCAAGGAAGATTGAGAAAATACACGTTATTCCGCAAATCCTTCATATAATTCAAAATAATTATGTGCGAATTGCGGTACGTATTTTCAAAAAATTTTATTGTGCATAGCAAGTCCAAAATCGTCAGCAAATTGGTGTAACCCGCGCCATTGCGTTGAAGTTCGATATTACCAAGACTGCGAATAATGTTATTTGAAAGCGTTTGAATTTGATACTTTTTAGGGACGGCATTCGCGATTTCCTCAACGGTATAATTGAGAAAATGCTCTAAAATTTCCTCAATATCTTCAAACCTGTCAACATACCCCAAATCGCTAATTCGCATTAATTTGTCAATTTCTTTTG
>JAMPDU010000113.1 GCA_023665505.1 Ruminococcus sp. | reverse complement strand
ATTTTTAATAAATTCGTCCATGGCTTTGGCGGCGGTTTTGCCCGCGCCCATTGCGAGAATTACGGTAGCCGCGCCCGTCACCGCGTCGCCGCCCGCGTAAATTCCCTCCCGGGAGGTAAGACCGTTTTCGTCGGCGACAAAACAGCCCCGGCGGTTTGTCTCCAGACCCTTTGTGGTATTTCTGATAAGCGGGTTTGGGGACGTGCCTATGGACATTATCACGCAGTCAACGTCCAGAATAAATTCCGAACCCTTTTTCTCCACGGGACTTCTCCTGCCGCTTTCGTCAGGCTCGCCCAGCTCCATTTCGACGCACTTCATTCCCGTAACGAATTTGTGCTCGTCGCCCAAAATTTCCACGGGATTGTTAAGGGTCTTGAAAATAATTCCCTCCTCCTTGGCGTGCTCGATTTCCTCGTTACGGGCGGGCATTTCAGCCTCTCCTCTGCGGTACACTATGTACACGTTTTCCGCGCCCAGACGTTTCGCGCACCTTGCCGCGTCCATAGCAACGTTTCCGCCGCCCACAACCGCAACGTTTTTCGCGCGCTGAATAGGCGTGTCGGAGTCCTCCTTATACGCTTTCATAAGGTTTGTGCGGGTTAAAAATTCGTTCGCCGAGTACACCCCTTTAAGGTTCTCTCCGGGGATATTCATAAACCGCGGCAGACCCGCTCCCGAGCCGATAAAAACGGTTTCAAAGCCTTGCTCGAAAAGCTCGTCAACGGTGATAGTCCTGCCGATAACGGTGTTTGTGTTGACGGTTACGCCCAAAGCTTTAAGACCGTCTATTTCTTTCTGCACAATGGCTTTCGGCAGACGGAACTCGGGTATGCCGTACACCAAAACTCCTCCCGCAAGGTGAAGAGCCTCGAAAACAGTTACCTCGTAGCCCATTTTCGCAAGGTCGCCCGCGCATGTAAGTCCCGCGGGACCAGCCCCGATAATCGCCGCCTTGTGCCCGTTTGAAACGGGTTTTTTGACCTCGGCGGTACTGTGTTCGTTGTGGTAGTCCGCAACAAAGCGTTCCAAACGCCCGATACCCACGGGGTCGCCCTTTATTCCGCGGACGCATTTTCCCTCGCACTGGGTTTCCTGGGGACATACCCGTCCGCACACCGCGGGCAGGGAGCTTGACGCGCTGATAATATCGTAAGCGCCGTCGAAGTCCTCCTGCTGAACCTTTTGGATAAACGCGGGAATGTCGATATTAACGGGACAGCCGCTTACGCAGGGCTTATTTTTGCAGTTGAGACAGCGGCTCGCCTCGTCAAGAGCCGTTTCTTTTGAGTACCCGAGAGCGACTTCCTTAAAATTTTTGTTGCGGACGTTTGGCTCTTGGGCGGGCATTTCGTTCTTTTTCAAAGACATATTGGGCATTTTACTTTACCTCCTTAAAGAGATTGCAGACTTCCTCGTGCTTTTTGCGCTCGAACGGCTTGTACATAGAGCCGCGCTCCATAGCCTCGTCGAAGTCCACAAGGTGACCGTCAAAGTCGGGACCGTCAACGCAGGCGAACTTTGTTTCCCCGCCCACGGTGAGACGGCAGCCGCCGCACATTCCCGTGCCGTCGATCATTATGGGGTTCATTGAAACCACGGTTTTTATGCCGTACTCCTTAGTCAGAGCGCAGACGAATTTCATCATGATTAACGGTCCTATGGCGATTACCTCGTCGTACTTTTCGCCGCTTTCGATAAGCCGTTTCAGCGCGTCGGTGACAAGTCCCTTTTCGCCGTGAGAGCCGTCGTCCGTCATCATGCAGAGCTTTTCGGAGGAGGCTTTGAACTCGTCCTCCAAAATTACCAAATCCTTGTTTCTGAAACCCACTATTGAGTGTACCTCGCAGCCGTGTTGATGCAGTTTTTTAGCGATAGGGTACGCAATTGCGCAGCCCACGCCGCCGCCCACAACGGCAACTTTTTTCAGCCCCTCGGTGTGTGAGGGTACGCCTAAAGGTCCGACAAAATCTTGGATAAATTCGCCCTCGTTTTTTTGATTAAGCTTTTCGGTTGTCGCGCCGACTATTTGGAAAATAATCGTGACCGTGCCTTTCTCCCTGTCAAAATCGGCAATGGTTAGGGGTATGCGCTCGCCGTTTTCGTCCACCCTTAAAATAATGAACTGCCCCGGCTCTGCCTTTTTGGCAATCATGGGCGCGTCGACGTCCATAAGCGTAACCGTGGGGTTAAGGACTTTTTTTCTTAAAATCTTGTACATCTGCTCATTCCTTTGCAAATTATTTTATTATAAATATTATAACGCTCTTTTCGCGTAAAGTCAACAAATTTTTTAAATAAAAATAAAAATTCCGAATTTTTTTGCTGAAATTTATATAATTGTTTTGTACAGAAAACTGTTTCCTTTTTTGCCGACCCGTTCCACCGCGCCGATTTCCGTCAGAATATTCAGCACGAACGAGGCGTATTTTTGCCCCACCCCGCTTAAATTTCCGAAGTCCTTTGAGGTGTATTCCTCGGGAAGATTTTTCGGAATAAAATATTCCCAGTCCGATTTTTCGCCTATGTAAATTTCCTCCGCAAGCTCTGTGGGAATTCTGTCGTACCGCACATACCCCCTGCGCCTGCCCCTGCCGTTTTTTTCGGGGGGACGGCGGTATTCCAGCACGTCGATCATAACAATGCACAAACGGAAATTTTCGTCGCGCAAAAATTCTTTTATTTTGTACAGTTCCGGGAAAACGTCCCAAGGCGTGCCCGTTACGGGGGACTTGCGTTTTTTGCCCTGCTCGCCCGTTTCGGGGTCGATTGAAATTATCCATTTTTGCCGCGGAATTGGGTGCACCACCGTCACCCTGCTCACCGACAAAAACGCCGCCAATTTTTTTCGTAGCTTGTCAAAGCCAGCCGTCTGAATTTCGATAATTCCGTCCTCGCCCACAATGTCCGCCACATAGCCGCCGATTTTCCGCTCGTGCCCGTCGTAGTAGGGTTCAAAATAATTTTTCAAAACCGCGTGGACGGTTTTTTCGCCGTAAGTGCCAATCCCCGCGCGGACGTGCTCGCCGCTCGTCACGGTTTGAACGGCGTTGTAAAAACGTTCCTTATCCATTAGAAAAAGTCCCCTCCGAGTTTTTTTTCAATTATTTTAGCGGCGTCAAGTCCTGCCGATTCCGCAAGCCAAAGTTTCATATACAAAGCAATCGGGGCAATATTCGGCACGGGTTTTATGCCCAGTTCCTCAAAAATTTTTGTACTTTCATAATGCACGCCGCCCGTCGTTCCCGCAAGAAAAACAGGGATATTTTTTCCCTTTAATTCGCGGAAAAATTCTCTCGCGTATTCGGATTTTGTGTTAATCGTACCCGAATGAAAAGTACCCATAATTACATATTTTATTTTGGAATTTATTTGCGGAAAATCCATTCCCACATAGGGAAAAATTCTTAAAATAAAATCACATTTTTCCTCGATTTTTTTCGGAATTATCGGTGGAATTTCATCGGGAAATTCTTTATAATTTTCATTTTTTACAAAATTTTCACTGTCGTCGAAATGTCCGTAAAAACTGTTTCCCACGCTGTAAAAACAATCAGAAAAAGTTTGGCTTTCAATCAGCCTCGTTCCCCTATGCACCGCAGTTTGCGGGCTGTCGGGATTTTTGTAAATTACCCAAACGCCGCCGATTTTTTTGCGGAGAAAATTTACCGCGCCGCGGAAAT
The DNA here is from genome assembly GCA_023665505.1 of Ruminococcus sp. Classification (GTDB taxonomy): domain Bacteria; phylum Bacillota; class Clostridia; order Oscillospirales; family Ruminococcaceae; genus RGIG8773. The sequence goes on along the minus strand of JAMPDU010000113.1, from coordinate 6,584 downwards.
TAATTAAGCCGTTTGAGCGTTTGTCGCCGATAATATAATTTGCGGAAACTATGCAAACGGGTACGGAATTATTCCCGAACGCGTAAGAAAGCGCGGCGGCGGTGTACTGCAAAGTGTCCGTGCCGTGGGTGACGATAACGCCGTCGTAATTTTTTATATTTTCTTTGAGGCATTTTATCAGCGCGGAAATCGTTTCACCGGTGTTATTTTCGCTAAGCTCCGTGTACGGCTGAACCGTATCAAATTCAAAATCAATCCCGTAAATTTTTTCATATTCGGCAATCAATTTATACGGCGTTTTTTTGTCCGCGGAAATAAAATTTCCCCTTACCGCGCTGCCGATAGTTCCGCCCGTAAAAACAATTAAAATTTTCATTTTAGCTCCTTTTAATTTTTATTTTACACCGTAAAAATTATAACACGGTTTCGCTCCGTTGTCAATAAAAAGGCAGGCAAATTTTTTTGCCTGCCATATAATTTACTTCTTTTTCCCCGAAGATTTTTTATTTTGATTTTTTTCCTTAACCTGATTGAAAATCTCGGAAAGCCGCAGCGCCTTGTCAATGTCCCCCTCGATTTTTAACTTGCCGTTGGTAAAGGCTTTCACCGCGTCAAGCGAGCCGCCGCAAATATCCAGAAAATCCGCCGCGGAAATAATAAGTTTGCAGTCCCGGTCGTAATATTCATACGGCTCAACCGCGATTTTGCCGTCGTTTAACTCGATGTAGAACGCTCCCTCGCCCTCGCCTTTGATGTCCACCTGAACGGCTAAATGCCCCTCAATTCCGCTTGCGTCGTTTGCGAGAATAAGCTTTCTCGATTTTTCAAAAATTTCTTGATAATTCATAATTTTTCTCCTTTTTTACCGAATTTTTTTGCCAAGCCTCGGCTGATTTCTTTTTATTTTTTTGGACGTGGTTTTCTCAAATTCCTCTGCCCTCAAAAGCACCCTGCGAATAGCTTTGGCGGAGGATACCGTCTTGTTTACGCCGTCCACCGTTTCGAGAATTTTTTTCTCGATTTCCTCTTCGGACATAGCCTTTGCCGCCTCGGGAGCGGGGAAAATTTCCGCCGTAATAACGCTGTCGTCGCTGTAAACAAGCACGTCCCCGATAACGTCAAAGCCCGCGAATTTATTCTCCAGTTCCTCGGGGGAAACGTTCTCGCCGTTGGAAAGAATTATCAGATTTTTCTTCCGTCCCGTAATGAAAATTTTCCTGTTTTCGTCAGCGTACCCAAGGTCGCCCGTACGCAGCCAGCCGTCGGGGGTGAGCGCCTCTGCGGTGGCAGCCTCGTCTTTGTAGTACCCCGCCATTACCGAGGGACTTTTTACCAAAATTTCGCCGTCAACCGTTTTCACTTCGCAGCCGTTGACGATAACGCCAACGTCCCCCGCGCAGGTTTTGTCGCCCGGGTCTGCGGTGGAAATTCTCGGGGCGCACTCCGTCATGCCGTAGCCCTGCGCCATGTTGAAACCCATGTCAACGTACGCCTTTTGCAGCTCGGGACGAAGATACGCGCCGCCGCTGTAAATTGTCTTGAGCCGTCCGCCGAAAACGCTTTGCGCAATCATGGCAATGGGAATTTCGGGTTTCTGCGCAGCAGCCGCTTTAATTTGTTTGTACATAGTTTCCGCAATCATGGGTACGATAAGCATTATCGTTGGCGCGAACCGCTTTAAATTCTGCGGAATGTGCATCATTGAGTCGTTAAAGCAAAGGGTCGAGCCGTACCGCAGAGACATCAGAATGTCGCAGGTAAAGCAGTAAATGTGGTGTATGGGCAGCACCGAAAGCACCGTGTCCTCGGGGGTCGCCTCGTTGTCCTGACACATTGTGTTGTCGATATAGTTGCTGTTTAAGAGCATTACCCCCTTGCTCTTTCCCGTCGTTCCCGAGGTGTAAACTATTGCCGCCAAACTGTCCGCCGAAACGTCCGGAAGTTCCGCCTGCTCGGCGTTTTCAAGGAGTGCGGGAAGTTCGTCAAAAGAAATACATTCTTTTACGTTTTTGCAGTTAGCCTTTACGGCGGGTATCATTTTTTCGTACCGTCCGTCATAGCAGAAAATATCCGTGTCGCTGCGCACAAGCAGTTCGCATATGTCCTCGGGGGAAAGCTGCGCGTCGAGGGGTACGGCAACGCTGCCGCCGCTTACCGTGCCGAACCAGCTCACCAGCCAGCCGTAGCTTGACGGTCCTATAACGGCGGTGTGGACTTTTTCGCCGTACTTATTTTTAATATACCCAAAAAATTTTCTAATATCGGAATAAAATTCCTCAAAAGTTTTTTCGGCGACTTCGTTTTTTATTACCTCTTTCAAAAAGGTTTTTCCGCCGTACTCTTTTGCGGAATTTTTCACAAGGTCTGCAATTGTTTTTATTTCGTTTTTATTCATAAATATGACCATTTCCCTGTAAGGGAAATGCGTCCTCCTTTCTAACGATGTTTTGTGGTTTTGCGTTAGCAAAATTCCGAGCGACAGCGAGGAAAACAAAACTCGCAGTCTTAAAATCTTTGATTTTAAGACTTTTCTCCCTTTAATTTATTGAGGTATTTTACAGCCTCGCCCACGGTGTGTACCTCTGTAATTTCCGTCTCGTCGATGGTAACGCCAAGCTCGTTTTCAAGGTCGCCAAGCATGCTTATAAAGTCGTAGGAATTGAAACCCAAATCCTCGATAAAGCGGGAATTTTCCGTGATGTCCTCCGCGTTTACCTCAACGTAATTGCAAATAAGTTCTTTGATTTTTTCAAACATTTTAATAACTTCCTTTCTTATATCATTTCAAGAATTTCCGCGATTGTGCGGTTTTCGTCCTCAATTCCGCGGAAAAGAACGCGGCACAAATAGTAGTAAAAATACTCCATTTCATACTCGGTCACGGCGTCGACACGGTACTCGAAATTAAAGTTCAGACCGTTGTCCTCGGGGCGGTGCATTACCGTCAAATACAGCGGCTGACCCGCAACGCCGTTGGTGTACCACATACTTTTATAGGGTATGTCCGGCATTTCCTTTGTACCCTTTTTCATGGACAGGGGCTGGTAGGTCAGGGAAATGCTTTCATAGCTTGTGCCGCGGATATTCTGCCAGTGCTGGGCGCGCATTGTGTTCACCGCGATCGGGTCGAAATTGGCGTGGCGGAAAATTTTATTCTGCTCCGCCTGTATCATTTTTACCCCGTCGAGGAACGTCATTTCCGGCTCCATTACGGTGCGCAGAGGGAAAAAGTGTATGCGCGTTCCCCCGCAGTATTTTTCCGAAAGCGTACCCCGCCTTGCGATACAGGTTTTGACGGAGACGTCCTTTTCGTTGTCGTTGAATTTGGAAAGAACCGTCCGCAAGCCCATAAGCAGCAGGCTCGCCATTGGGACGTTGTACAGTTCGCAGAATTTCATCAAGCGCATTGAGGAGTCCTTTTCAAGGGGGAAAACCGAAATCGAGGCAACGGGGCTTTTTGAAATAACCATTGCGCAGCGTTGGTTGGGGTTGTTGTTTTCCCGCCGCTGGGTGAGAAGTCTGCCCTGTCCCGCAAAGTCGGTGTACATCGGTTCGCTTTCGGCGATTGTGTTTTTCCAGAATTCCTCGTCCTTTTGGCGGGCGGGTGAGCCTTCCTCATAGGCGAGGTCTTTTTCAAGCTGTTTGATGTAGGACTGCATATTGACCGAGGGCATTTCCGTGCCGTACCGATATGCGCAGTAGATTTCCAGCACCGCTCTGTTAAAGCCGATTATTGAGCTGGAGTCCATTGTCATGTGGTCGACTTTCAAATAAATCCCGCTGAAACCGTCGGGGAGCTTTATCATCACAACCTCGTTCATTGGGGAGTTGTACCGCTCAAAGGGTATCGCCGTCCACTTCCGCATTTCGTCGTGAGCGTCCTCCTCTTTCCAGTGGGAGAAGTCCGCGAAACGTATTTCACGCTCCTCAAAGGGGGTGATGTACTGATAAACCTCGCCCTCCTCGTCGGCGGCGAAACGCAGGCGCATTGTCTCGAACATTTCGTACGCCTTGTAAATCGCTTTTTTCAGCAGGTCGAAGTCAACCTCCTGCTGCACGTACAGCCCCGTGCCTATGCACAAAACCTGGGTGGGGCAGAATTTTATTGTGTAATAGTGCAGCCTTTGCGCCGCGCAAAGGGGGTAGCATTTCATAACCGCGCCGTTGATATTTAATTCTTTCATAGCTTTCCTCCGTAATTTTTTCAGCAATTTTTAATGAATATATTTTTCAAGAAAACCTTTTACCTTTGCCTCGTAAGCGTCCTTGTTTTCATAGTAGGACGCCGCGTGAGCCGCGTTGTCCACAATAAAAATATCCTTGGGGGAACGGCACGCCGCGTAGTTCTGCTCCGTCATGTAAAGGGGCACGAAATCGTCCTCCCTGCCGTGAATAAACAGCATGGGAATACCCGTGCTCTTAACCGCGTCAAGGGTTGAGTAGTCTTTAAAGCCGTACCCCGCTTTTTGGCGGCAAAGCACGTCGTTGATGTTCATAACGGGGAAAGGCGGAAGGTGGTAGTCCCGCGCCAAAATATGGGAGAAAACGTCGTAGGGGGAAGTGAATGCGCAGTCCGCCACAACAGCCTTTACGCAGTGGGAAAGCCCCGCCGTACCCGCCGTCATAACCGCGATTGTCGCCCCCATTGAAACGCCGTACAGAACGATTTGAACGTCGCCGTCAAAACGTTTTTCCATACAGTCAACCCAAGCTTTCATATCGAACCTGTCCAAAATTCCGAAACCGATGTAGTCGCCCTCGCTTTTGCCGTGGGCGCGGTGGTCGACGATAAGGCAGTTGTAACCCATTCTGTGAAAGAAAACCGAAATGGCGGCGCAGTCCTTAAGTCCGCAGCCTGTGTAGCCGTGACCGCAGATTGCCAGCTTATTGCTTTTGTTTTCGGCGGGGAGAAAGTCGCCGTGCAGCGTCAATCCGTCACGGGATTTAATGGTAATGTGTTCCAAATCCTGAGCGAGCAGCCATTCCTTGTTGGGGGTGATGATTTTTCTGTACTCCTCCCATTTTTTCATGTCAGCCATTTCGTTAAGGTCAACCCGCAGCTCGTCCTGGCGGGGGATAACTCTGTTGAATAGGGTAAGCGCGCCGGCGGTGCACGCCGCGCCCACGGCAGCCGTACCGATTGCAGCCGCTCCGAGGATAGTTTTGTTCATACAAATTCGACCTTTTTCATTTATTTTCGACCGTTAGTCGAACAGTTTGCCAAAAAATTCGGCATTTCGTTAGGAAATACCTTTTTATTGCAATTTTCGACTACCGGTCGAATTTCCTTGTTAATTATAACATATTTTCGACCGTCGGTCAAGTAACTTTTTTACTAAAATTTACATTGATTTTGGGTGGAATTTGTGGTATAATTAATAATTGTTAATTAGCAAAACGGAGGTACAAAACAAAATGAAAAATAAATCGGATATTATCCTGAATTCCGCCGAGGAGCTTATGTTCGGCATGGCTAACCCCGCCAAGGACATCACCGTGGATATGATTGCCAAAAACGCGGGCATCGGCAAGGGCAGCATTTACTACTACTTTAAAAGCAAGGAGGAAATTATGGACGCCGTTATCGAGCGCAGCTACTCCCTCGCCATACGGGAATATTTCAGCAGCGCGGACAAAAACCGTGGCACTGTCGAAAAGCTGAAAACCCTGTTCCGCTCGATTTTGAAAAAAGAGTTCCGCGACAACAGCGAGAACGTTATCGTCCGTTTGCATTTGCAGGACGACCTTGTGCTGCACCACAAAATGATGATTACCGCCATAAAGACGGTTTCCCCGATACTTACGGAAATTCTCGAGGAGGGGCGGGCGAACGGCTCTGTCTACACCGAAACGCCGAAAGAAAGCGCGGAAATGATTGTCGCCATGCTGACGTTTTTGCTGGACAATTCTTTTTTCCCCGCGGACAACGAAAGCGTTTACCGCAAGCTGCGGCTTTACGCCTATGTGCTTGAAACCTGTCTCAAAACCGAAAAGGGCAGCTTTGATTTTCTTTTTCAGCCGCCCGAACAATAAAATAAAAAAAAAAAAAAAAAAACCGCAGAAGAAAGGCTGAGCCTTTACCCGTATTGGCAAACTTTGTCAGTAAGGGTAAATTGCTCCCATGGGTAACAATACTTCTGTACCGTTACCCGCCTAAAATGCGGAATTTTTATTTTATCGGCACATACCCCGTATCCTCAACAATTTTTTGACCGCTTTCCGAGAGAAACCAGTCGATTAAAACAGACACGTTGGGGTTGGGATTTTCTTTATTGTACACGGCGTAAAATTCCGCCGAAATCGGGTACTCGCCGCTTGAAACGCTTTGCACGTCGGGGTACGCGCCGTCAACGGAAAGCATTTTCACGCCGTCGTTTCCCCGCATTCCCGTGGTGTAAAATCTGAACGAAAAGCCTATGGGACTTCCCCGATAGGCGTTGTAATTTTTTTCCGCGGGGACGCCGTCCATAAACTTCAAAAACGCCGACTGGCTGCCGCTTCCCGCAAGCCTTTGGACGGGGTTTATGGGAATATCCTCGCCGCCCAGTTCGGACCAGTTTTTGTACCGTCCGCCGTAAATCCCC
>JAMPDU010000112.1 GCA_023665505.1 Ruminococcus sp. | reverse complement strand
CTCGTTCGATGTTGTATTTAACAGTTTATGAAAGAGTATCCAAAATTCAAAGATAAACCAACATAAACCGAAAAACGCGCACAGTAACCAACTCCACCCACACAAAAGCCAACAACAACAAACACACCGTAAACCGCGAAGCCCTGCAAACGTAACAACACACCAAATAACAAACAAACCGACGGTTCTGCCCCAAAAATTACCTAAGCGAATCGAAAAACGCCGTAACAAACACCGCCGCCGAGTTGCAGTAAATCGTGCTCTCATTGGTGGAAAAACTGTACATAACATCATAATAGCACTTGGCGGGCGGCTCTTCGGCGGGAATGTTCCAACGGGAAAAATCATCGTCCTTAAGCTGCTTGTTGGGACCGCACACCAGCAGCCCCGGTATCGGCTCTTCAACGTCGTCCGCCTGAGAGGGACGGTGGTGGGGGTGCATAACGCTGTCGCTGCCGAAACCCGTGATGTAGCATATATCCATGGGGTTCTTTCCGAGAACGCAGTTAAGCTGCTCGTAAGCGGTGGTCAGGTACTCTTTGCACCCTAAAATTTTATAGGCGAAAATAAGTATCATGCTGTCCGTCATGGAGTACATATTGCTGCCCCGAATGTAGTCGTAGGAGGACTTCGCCGTGCCGTACGCGCTCCGCTTGCTGAGGCTGTATAGATTATCCGCTTTTATTCGCAGCTGCACCTGTATAAGCTCTTCTATTTGGGGATTTTTGGGACGGCTGCCCAAAAGATAGCTCATCGCCCCGAAACCGCCGTTGTCCCTGTTTCTGAAATCGGTGAGATTTACCTTTCCGCTCAGCTCCGCAATCCTGTCGTGGAACGCCTTGTCCCCGGTGGTTTCGTAAAGCTCGCACACCGCCCAGAACATGTCGTCGTTAATGTTGTTGTCGTAAAAGTCCCCCGCCGCGCTGATTTCCACCGAGGGCGGGTTCTCGAAAGGCTCGAACCGCGGGTGGTTTATCAGCCATATCCAAGCGTTTACCGACGCCTCGTGGAGACGTTCCGAAAAGGCGCTGTCGAACGGCTTGTATATCCTCGAGGCGAGGGACGTCACCGCCGAAAAACAAGCCGCCGCCTGATGCGAGCAGGGGAAAACCATTTTTACGGTATTGTCGTCCTCGGGCATAACTATGGGCGTTTTCGTTGCCGAGCTGACCTTGTGGTGCACGCCGCCGTCGCGGGTCTGCATTTTCAGCAGCCACGTCAGACCGACTTTACATTCCTCCAGTATGTCGGGCATGTCGCTGCCCGATTCGGGTATGCCTGTTTTTTCCGTAAAACTTTTCGGGAACAGTCTGTAGGCGTACAGCAAATGCCCCAGCGTTACCGCGGTGCACACCGAAAATTTTCCGTACCCTCCCGAATCGTGCCAGCCGCCGCTGACGTCGATTTTCTCCGAGGGCTTGTCGAAGAGGGGGACAAGCTCGGCGTGGCACTTGCCTCTGGCGTACTCTCCCGCGTAACGCCTTTCAAGCTGTACTCCGCACCTGTTGAAATAAAAACTTTTAAGCAACCCCAGCTTAAGCCTGCGGTAGGGATTGTCCGTGACGGGGAACACGGGGGAACGCCGTCTGCCCGCTTTTATATAGTATTCCCCCATAACGTTAAAGGTTGAAAAGTCGATTACCGAAACGGAGTTTCTCGACGCGTCGTCGGAAAAAGGACCGTTGGGTATACCCGAAAACATAGTCTTGCCGCTTGATGTATCGATTATCTGAAACGAATCCGCCGAGCCGACAAACGCGGCGGTTTTGGGCATATAGCTTATATACCCCAGTTGATTTACCGAAATTTTCCTGTTCATTTAAATCACCTAAAATAATAAAATACCAATACGTACTGAAACTATAGCAATCCTATATAAATATACGTGCAAATTTTGTAGGGGACGGGTTTCCCGTCCCGCTGTTACAGAAATTTGCATTGGCGGGCGGGGAAACCCCGCCCCTACAAAAGGCGTTATTTCATAAAATTGCTGTAAATGCCAATAAAATACAAAAATATTTTTTGATAATAAAAATGTGCAAGGTCACTCTTATATTTAATTATACTACATTTTACGCGGCAAAATAAAAACCTTTTTTATAGCTTTTTTATATTATTTATTAATAATGCTTGCTTATTTTCGGAAAATGTGGTAAAATTAAGATAATCTTGCAGAAAAAGGAGAATTTTTTATGAAAATTTTACATGACGACCCAAAAGCAATATATATGGGAAGATTTGACAGGGACGAAAAGTCTGCCAAACTTTACCACGCGGGAGCGCAGGTCAGGCTGAAATTTCGGGGGACTTCCCTTTTCGCGGTGATAAACTGCGCCGTCCTTTGGGGTACTCTGCATCTGGGCACAGTGGTTGACGGCGAAACGCGGGGGATTTCCCTGTCGCCCTACAACAACGGCTACGATATAACCGTGGTAGCCGCTGCGGGGCTTGACGAGGGGGAACACGAGGTAATTATTTACAAACGCCACGCCGCCAATCAGACCCTTTCTCTCATTTCCTTTGAGACGGACGGAGAGTTCCTCGCGCCCGAGCCGCTGCCGGAGCTTAAGCTTGAAGTGTACGGCGACAGCGTATGCGCGGGGGAGGTTATCGAGGCGGTGGAGTACGTCGGACAGTGCGACCCCGAAAACCACGACAGCCGTTACGACAACGTTTGGGACAGCTTTGTCATGCAGACCGCCCGCAATCTTAACGCGCAGATACACAACATCTGTCAGGGGGGCATCGCCCTTTTCGACGGCACGGGGTACTTCCACGCCCCCGATTTTACGGGACTTGAGAGTACCTTTGACAAAACCTGCTACTTCCCCGAGGGCGGGGAGCTGACGGCTTGGGATTTCGGAAGATACCGTCCCGACATAGTAATAATCGCAATCGGTCAGAACGACAAGCACGACGGCAAAAACGACAACGACGACATTGACATCTCCGACCCCGAGTACCGCCAAAAGTGGAAAGAGGGGTACAAAAAATTGGTGCGGGAGCTTGACGGGCATTACGGGAATTCCGCCAAATTCGTGCTGACGACGACGGTTTTAATGCACGACGCCGAGTGGGACAAGGCTATCGAAGAGATAAAGGAGGAGCTTTCCGCAGAGGGCGTAAAGGCGTACCATAACGTTTTCACCCGAAACGGCGCGGCAACCCCGGGTCACCCGAGACTTCCCGAGCACGATGAGATGGCGGGGGAGTTGACGGAGTTTGTTAGGTTAATAATTAGTGAATAATTTATCCCGCTGACGGTACTTGCTCGTCAGCGGGATTTTTTATGTGCGCACGCTAATTCTTAATTACAATCCCCTCCCCCTTGACAACCCCCAAAAAATGCTGTAAAATAATAATCACAGAGGGAAAATTCTTTCAACCGTCAAGATTTCCGCGAAACGCCGCGCCAACAGCGTTTTGCGTACGGAAACGCTTGCAAGAAAATTGGAGGAATTTATATGAACATATCTTCAGCTAACGTAACCCCCGTAAGCACGGGTTTCGACCCCGCGGGGAAAAAAATTGTCACCGTCGGCGAGATTTCAGCCGAAAACGGTTTTAAGGAGGCGATGAACAGTATTTCCGATGACGGCGTAAAAACCGTTACAATCGAGCAGCTCAAAAAAGAAAGCGGCTGTACCGAGACGAGAGAGCATATCTACGTCGGCAGGGACGGCAAGGAAATCGACCTCGACAGCCTCGGGATTATCGCCCTGCCCCCCGAATGGCTGAAACAGTGGAGCAGCGAAACCTCCGACAAACTTATCGCTTTTGGAGAGGAATACGCGAAAAGCTGTTTCGACTTTTCCAACTCACGGGACTACGCCGCCCTTACCGCAGCCGAGGACTTTACGGGAATGTCCCCCGCCGAAATCTACAAAGCCATATACGAAAAGTACAGGCATTGTTACGGCGAGAATTTCTATTACGCGGGCGCTGTTGACTACCCCATGCAGCCCTCGGATTACGACGATTATAACCGTATAATCCGCCGCTTTGAGAACGAGGTTTCCGCCGCCTGCGGCAATGCCGAGCAAGCCCGGCGTCAGGCTTTGTACGGCGAAAAAAGCGGCAGCGAGGTTCGGCGGGAAATTATCGGCGGCTATAATTTGGAGGACGGCATGACCTTCCGCGAATTGTACCAAATGACCTACGACATGCAGAAAGCCGGGGTTGACGGCGGCTTGCACAACCGTCTCGACCTGCTTTTCTATGACATGGACGGCGGGGCGAACAGCCATATGCTGACCCGTGAACAGTACCTCGATACCAAAGTCGGCGGCAAGCAGCTGAGTACCCTGCGTGACATTTACGCCAACCAAGCAATGCGGGGCGGCGTTCTGCCCGAATACGCGGCGGCTCTCGGGCAAATTTCCGCGGCGTGCGGCGCGGGCGGTTTTTCGGTACAGTCCGTGCAGGCGGCAAAGTCGGCAGACAATAATTTCCAATGGATAAAACTGTAAGAATTGTAAGGAGGAACAGATATGAACATGATTTCAACAGCAACTGCGCCGTACCTGCTTTACAGCGAGAAAAGCGGCAAGCCTAAGCAGACCTACGGCAATAGGTTCAGCGACGCTCTCGAACAGGAGCAAGCCGAAAACGAAATCACCGTCTCGGCGGCGGAAATCGCCGTAAACGAAATGAACAGGGAGCGTACCGAAAGTACCGAACCCACCTACACCGTTACCGAAGAAGAGGCGGCGTACTTCCGCGAGAAATACGGGGAGGAGTACAACGCCAACGAGCCGTTCGGCATTTTCAACGAGCTTGCGGAAAAAAACATCGTTTCCACCGAGGACGCCAACGCCGCATCGAGGAAAAACAGAGCCTGCACCGTCGAGGGTTTCCCCTCCACCGCAGTAATAGACAAGCTGCTTGCGGCAAACGGCGGTCACTATACTTTTTGCAATCTTAAATTTAATTTTAGTCAGTCCGACTACCCCGACTGCGGCGGCAGCACCTATGACAGCTATCGCGGAAGTAAAAACGCCCCCATAACCACTTGGGAAGATTACGTAGAGGATAATTATAACTATTACAGGTATTTAATGGAAAATTATACCGTACTGCGTTATTTTAGCGGCGAGCCTTACGTAACGGACGTTGAGGGAGTTTTCGCAAGCCGCTGCGAAAGCGCGGAAAGGGTACAAAACGTGCTCACCCAAATTTTCGGGGAGGTGTCCGTATGAATATGATTTCAACAGCAACTGCGCCGTACTTGCTTTACAGCGAGAAAAGCGGCAAGCCTAAACAGACCTACGGCAACCGTTTCAGCGACGCTCTCGAACAGGAGCAAGCCGAAAACGAAATCACCGTCTCGGCGGCAGAAATCGCCGTAAACGAAATGAACAGGGAACGTACCGAAAGCACCGAGCCGACCTACACCGTTACCGAGGAGGCGGCGGCGTATTTCCGCGAGAAATACGGGGAGGAGTACAACGAGGAAAAACCCTGTCAGCTTTTTTACGAGCTTGCGGAGAAAAAAATCATATCCACCGAGGACGCAAGCAACGCAAGCGGTTTTTCCCGTATATTTTCGGCATACAATTGGCAGCAAGGCGGCGCTTGGAAAGAGAGTTTTACCAACCACAATATTAATGGCGGCTTTAACAGCTATTATGAACGTTTCATGAACGAGTACGACAAGGAAATAACTGCATGGCTGGACGTTGCCCAACGGGAATATGACTTTAATCAGTATCTGATAAATCTTGACGAGGAACTGCTTGCCCCCGACGGAAGTCATTACCGAACAGGCAAAGAGCAGATGAACGCCGGTTTCCGCAAAGACTGCGAAAGCATTTTGAAGGTTAAAGATGTTTTAACGCAAATTTTCGGTGAATAAAACCAAAAGGCAGCCTTTAAAGGCTGAGCCTTTACCCTTATTGGTATACTTTACCAATAAGGGTAACTGGCTCCCACGGGTAACAATACTTCTGTACTGTTACCTGCCTAAAGGGCTGCCTTATTTTTGTACAAAGAATTGACAAATTTCGACAAATATGCTATAATAAAATTGCTGCCAACTCTAATCCGCGAGCAGCGGGGAGGAGGTGACCAATAATGAACGTGGTTTTCCTTATATTCTCGTTTCTTTTCTCTGTTATTGCGGGTGTAGCGGCAAATTTCCTCTATGACTGCATCTGCTGGTGGCGTAACAACAGAAAGAAATAAAAGATGGCAGCAGCCACAAAAGAAGTCCCGAGGGTGCAACCTCGGGACTTCATTTTTTTGTGATAACAATGAACGTGGTTCATAGTTTTCTTTTCTCAATATTAGTATACCACAAATCCCCGCCTTTGTCAATACCCAAATTAAAAAATTTTTTCACTTAGTATTAGAAAGTTTCCACCTAAACGTAGAAATCCTCTGCGCGCGGGTGTTGTCGTAGCAAATATTGCTGCACACCGTGCTCAAATCGTTGTAGCGGTAATCCACTTTCGCGCTCTTGCTTGCGCCGAATACGGCGGACTTAACCGCCTCCGCGCCGTAACTTCTCTGAATAACCGCGCCCAGCCTGTGGTACTGCCGCTCAAACTCCACGATTTCCTTGGCAAGAATGGGCTTTGTGTCGCAGACGTTATAAACGCCCTGATAATTTATACCGCTCGGCGGGTTAAGTATGCCGATAACAAAATCAATAAGGTTGTACAAACAGCAGAACGAGAACCCGTACTCGCCGTACCCGTAAATATAGGAGCAGCCGTCCTTGGGGTCGAAAATTCTCGCGTGCAGATTGGGCGCGTAGGACTGGGTGTAAATAGGGCAGACCCTCGCGATAACGCCCTTAACCGACCCCGAGTTTTTAATCGCCTTGATAAGAGCCTTTTCGCCGTCGTACTTCAGCTTGCCGTAAGCTGTCATAGGCTTCTCGTCGGAAGTCTCCCGTATAGGTTCTCTTGTTTTCTGCGGGGCGTAGACCTGGTGGGTGCTGAGCATAATAATGTCGTTCACGCCCGCGGTAATAGCCGACTTGTAGATAAACTTATCCACCGCCGCGGATTTTTTCTCTTCGGCGGAAGTGATAATATTGGGGAAATCGTTGTCCACCGAGCAAGCGAGGTGAATGAGCACGTCAATGCCCTGCTCCATCATCGCGCCCGTGACAGCGTCCTTGTTGTCCACCGACGACTGAACAAATGTATAATTGGGGTTATCAACATTGGTATTGGGAGTAGTATCCACGCCTATGACCTTAAAGCCTTTCGTCAAAAGAACCTCTGAAAGTTCGCTGCCGATAAGACCCGACGCGCCTGTAACAAAAACGGTTTTCATAAATAAGCCGCCCCTCCGTTCGGTAAAATTTCAATATATAATTATATTATACCATAAAAAAACAGAATTGCAATAGATTTTTTGACTAAATCTATACAAAATTTATAGACATATTATCACAATGAGACAAATTTCAAAAAAATTCCTTGTTTTGGGAATTATTTGTAAATTATTGGCAATTAGCCATACACATTTGTTTTGTTGATAAAAAGTTGAAAAATGTTGTTTATAATGTTATAATAATATTGTTTAGGGGGAACTGTCGGCTGTTCTGTTATTTGGTTAGCCGTTCCGCATGCAAGGCTCCGCGTTATACGGTGTGTATGTTTTATTTGGGTTTTGTGCTGCGGAACTGGTTACTGACGGGGTTTTGCGGTTGCGGTGGGTTTATTTTTGAATTTTGGAGACTTTTTCACAATTTCTTACATACAACAGCGTAGGGCGGGGGCTCTGCTCCCGCCTTATCATTCGCACATATTATTGAACACGTTTGTAGGGGACGGGTTTCCCGTCCCGCCGTCGCATACCCGCGGGCGGGGAAACCCCGCCCCTACAAAACGTATAAATTTCCGTATGGGGACGGGTCTCCCGTCCCGCGGGCATATGACAACGGTACGGGTCTCCCGTCCCCGATATATATGCAATATGCACAAAAAATATTAAATATCAATTAAATAAAGAGGGTGAAAAAATGTACAAAATATTAATTGCCGACGACGAGGAGGACATCGTATCAATGCTGCGGGACTACTTTGAAATAAACGGCTACGAGGTGATTTCCGCGTCGAGCGGCAAAGAGGCGGCAGCCATGGCGGAAAAGAACCCCGACATAATCCTGCTGGACGTGAATATGCCTTACGGGGACGGCATTACCGTGTGCAAAAAAATCCGCGATTACGTCGCCTGCCCCATTCTCTTCCTGACCGCCCGGGTCGAGGACAGCGACAAAATCACGGGGTTTGCCGCCGGGGGCGACGACTACATCATCAAGCCCTTTTCAATCGAGGAGCTGGGGGCGCGGGTTGCAGCCCACATTCGCCGCGACAGGCGGGTTTTCGCCGAGGCTAACGTCCGTTTTTTCGGCGGACTTACCGTGGATTATTCCGCGAAAACGGTTTCGGACGAAAACGGTGTGGTAAATCTTGCCAAAAAAGAGTACGAAATCATCGAATTTCTGTCCCTGAACGCAGGTCAAGTTTTCGACAAAGAGCGTATTTACGAGCGTATTTGGGGCTATGACGCGGATGGAGACAGTTCCGTTATCGCGGAGCATATCAGGCGAATTCGGGCAAAGCTCACCGTTTCGGGGGAGGCTTACCATATCGAGACGGTTTGGGGTATGGGGTATAAATGGGTAAAATAGTTATTTTATGGTAAATACTGTCAATCAATTTTTTATAATTTTTGCGAATTTTTGAGCAAAAACCGCTCATTTTTTGCAAAAATCCGCAAAAATTTTCAAAAATCGAAAAAAATGTTTTAATGTTTTATGTACATTATTTGTACTGTTTATTAATAATTGTTAATATTTAACAACACGGCTTGTCGGTAAAAATTGCCAAACAGCCGTGCGGGAAAAATGTGTGCCAAAAAATGGCAATTGGATTTGTGGCAGCGGGACGGGAAACCCGTCCCCTACAGAATTTATATGTTGTGTAGGGGCGGATACGGGATCCGCCCCTACGAATGGCGTTATTTCGCGGTTTTGCGGTATTGGCAAAAAATGGCGGGGCGACCGTGTACCCCAAAAAGAAAGGTGTGCAAAAAATGAATAAAATAAAAACTTTTTTTAAAAATAAGCGGAATATGTCCTTAAAATGGTGCTTTATAATGTATCTGCCGGCGTGTATGATAATCGCTTTGGCGGGGGCGTTCGGCATAGGCGTGGGCACGAATTACGCTCAGGAGTGGTACAGGGCAAGGTACGCGCGGACGGTGATTGAGGACAAAATGGAGATTTATTTCGACGAGTACGGCAGCCCCCACGTCGGCTATATAAAGGGCGACAATTACGAGGGAGTACACAAAATTATTTACGGCATTATCAGCAACGCGCAGGCGGTTCTTATTCCCGCTTGGGTGATTTTCTGCGTTTTTACGGCAGGGAAAATTTTCTATAACCGCGAGCTTAGAGAGCCGATTGCGGTGCTTATGGACGCGTCCCGGAAAATCTCCGAAAATCAGCTGGATTTCGAGGTTTTTTACTACAAAAACAACGAAATGGGGCAGCTTTGCACCGCGTTCAACGACATGCGCAAGGCGTTGTTTGAGAATAACCGCGAGCTTTGGCATGCCATTGAGGAGAGAAAACGGCTAAACTCCGCGTTTTCACACGATTTGCGCACGCCGCTGACGGTGCTTAAGGGGTACGCCGAGTTTCTGGAAAAATATTCCGCGGACGGCAGGCTGACACGTGAAAAAACGGCGGAAGTCCTTGAAAAAATGAAGGGGCAGATAACCCGTTTGGAGCATTACACACTTAAAATGAGTTCAATACAGAAAATCGAGGATATAACGGCTTGTTTCGAGGAAATTCCCGTGAAAAGTCTTGCGGAACAGCTGCGGCGTTCGGGGGAGCTTATCTGCGGGGGAAAGGATTTCGGGTTTACCGCTGTCGGGGAGCGGGAGACGGTTTCGGCGGATTTGGAAATTGTTATGCAGGTTTACGAAAACATCGCCGCAAACGCCGCGAGGTACGCAAGGGAAAAGGTTTGCGCGTCTCTGACGGTGGAGGAAAGCGGGTTTTTTATCGAGGTGGGCGACGACGGGGAGGGGTTTTCCCCCGAGGGGCTGAAGAGAGCCTCCGAGCCGTTTTTTCGGGGGGAGAACGGCAAAGAGGGCGGGAAAAATCATTTCGGTTTGGGGTTGTACATCTGCAAAGTTCTTTGTGAAAAGCATGGCGGGCGGCTGATTTTGGGGAATTCGGCGGTTGGGGGGAAAGTTACGGCATTTTTTTCGCAAAGTAGATAAAAAGTTGAAAATCGCGTGATATTATGGTTACAGCAAACATTAAGGCACGCTTTTTAAACGGCGGTTTAGCAACCAAATTTTTACAGCAACTTTCCAAACGCCCTTTAGGCAAGCAAAAAGTTCGCCAGCCTTTCAAGGCTGCATGGGTCAAAAA
>JAMPDU010000111.1 GCA_023665505.1 Ruminococcus sp. | reverse complement strand
ATAAAATCAAGCCTTACAGTACGCTGAAATAACCTTGTTTTTTACTGCTGCGCCGTAACGGTGTGGCAGTTATTTTTTAGTTGACTGAAAATAAACCCGCGCCGCCCTATCATTTGGGACGGCGCGGATTACATTAATAATTCATCGAAACATATTTTAATTTGCTATCTGATTTATCATATGTTATAAATCCGCCGTCATTTGTCATATAAAGACCGGTGCATTGTCCACTACCTAAAAATTCTTTTCCGTTTTGGAAAATATCATCAACAGAAATGTATATTTCTTTGGTTAAATTATCTAAATCTGTTTTGTAAACATTATTTTCCCAGTCTTTATAATAAAGTGTATTATCTTTTACATCTGTTCCTGAAAATTCAAATGAAAAAATTTCGTTGTACTCTGCATTATATACATTACTAAATTTTTTTACGCCTCCGTTTGTCATAATTGCATAATAATTGTCGTTAATATCAACTATTCTATAAAAATTTGCAGTAACAGTAATTCTTTTAGAATCACAGGTTGAAAAATCATAATGTGACCATGTATTATAAGCAGGATTTGGCACAAAAAATTCATTTTCGTTAATAAATGATAAATTACGAATACCATTGTGATTTACAAATTTTGTTATGTTTTCAGTTTTTACATCGTAAAAGCACAAACCATGTGTGTATGTATATCCGTGAGCTAAAACATATACTTTGTTTGTATATTGATTAAATATTACTCCGTCAATTCCAAATTTAGAAATATCATCGCTACCATCTGAAGTCAATGAATTTACATTTGAAGAACCTCCAATTATTTTTTCGACAATTCCGTCGAGAGTTAAAATAATAGTATCAGATTTGTCAGATAAATTGTACTTATGTACATCTTCTGTTTCTGTTAAATAATAAATTGAGTTTTCACTACTATCATATGTTATTAATCTATCATACTCGCAATTATATTCACTACATACAAATTTTGCAATATCAGTTACAACATATTTACCTGCTCGAGGGTCGACGGTTGTGGTAACTTCCTGCGTTGTCATTTCTGTTGTTGTTTCAGTATCAAGGTTCGGAGCAATTAGCGCAGCCTCAGCCGCATTATCATTAAATGCCTGCTCTGAATTTTCGGCAGCAGAATTTTCATTGTTTATCGGCGCAGTTACAGCTAACGCTTCCGTAGTTGCCACTACAGCAGTTGTTTCCGAATATGTTTCGGAAAACGCTGATGAAACAGCAGGCTCTGTTTCATCAATAATAACCGTCTCGCTGCCGTCGCTTTTGCCTATATTATAAATTACACCTATCACTATTATTATTGCAGCGACTTTTAAAACTGTACCCCAAGGCGATTTTTTCTTTACCGTTTGAGTGGTCGTAACCGGCATTTGCTCGGCATACGCCGCTACCTTATTGGCATTTATTGGTGTATTGCTGATAATCGGCTGATTGTAATACTCTTTGTTCAGGCTGACGTTTTTATTTTCTTTAGGAGCGGCGGATTGAGCCCTCTCTGGGGCAGTGGTGTTGCTGAAAAGCTGCTGCGTATTCCAGCCAAGGGCATCGCATATCTCCTTTAAAATCAAACTTGCACCCGATTCGGAGAGCGACATGCTGTCAATTAATTTGTTTTTAGCGGTTTCAACAGCTTTTTCCCGTCTTGCGGCTGATTCGTCAGCATCAAGCAGAATACTCACCGCATTACAGGAATAAGCGTCGTTTAACAGCTTTTTCTCCTTTTGAAAATTGTCTCCGGGAATCAAATCCCCAATATAATTGTTTGTTTTTCGTTTGTCTTTCAGTATTTCCTTGCCGCCGTAGTCAATAACGGCTTTCAAGACATCTGAAAATTTAGAAAAATTATTCATTTTAAATCTTCCTTTCCAAAATCATCAGCTGTTTACAGCATCGCGTAATTCATTTGTGTGTTTTGCATCATATACAACGCCTTTGTATGTAATCTTAATATTTTCATTTTGTGTAAAAACAGAACCGCCTATTTCTTTTATACTGTCAGGGAGATACACATTTGTAAGATTGCAGTCTCTAAAAGCACAGGTACCGATTTGTTCAACTCCATCGGGAATATTTACTACCTCAAGATTTTTACAACCGTAAAAGCAGAAATCTCCAATGTATTTAACACTGTCAGGAATAACAACGCTTTTAAGATTTTCACAATCGTTGAAAGCATAATTTCTGATTGCATTAACACCAAATGGAATATTTACGTTTACAATATCTTCATTACCTTTAAAAGCAACTCGATTTATATCAGTAATATTACTGCCTTTAATTTGCAAAGGAATTTTAAGAATTTTTTCTGAACCGTTGTACTTATCAAGGTATATTGGTTTATCAGGGTCAAATTCGTCATAGCTGATAAGCCTGAAATCTTCTTCATTGGCATATGGTATTGAATCCCAATCAATGCCGTCAGAAAGCATTATTGCACTTGTTGTCGCCTCTGTCGTAGAAACCGTTGTTTCAGTAGTAGTTACTGAAACAACAGTCGTGAAAATATTTTCAGATGTTGTTTCAATCTGAGTTGTTTCAGCAACAGTAGTTTCCGGTATTGCAAGCACTTCGGCAGCGATTTCCGTTGCCTGTGTTTCCGAAACAATAGACCCGCTTATTTCCGTTGTTTCAGTTTCAGATATTTTAGAGGTTTCTGCTGATGTCAACGCAGTTGTTGTAGTTTCTGTTGGCTGTTCTGTTTCCTCTGTGAGCATTTCTGTAACATGCTCCGAAATTTCAGTAGCCGGTGCTTGTGTTTCATTAATTATTGCTTTGTTATCATCATCTTTTTTAACAATACTAAAAATAATTACAATCAATGCTGCCAATGCTGCAAGCTTAAGTATGGTGGTAAGCAGCGACTTCTTTTCGTTCTGAACAATTTGTATAGGTTGTGAATAAGCCTGTACAGGTTGTTCAGCCATAGGCTGTACACCATTATGCTGCTGATTGTACTGCATAACAGGTTGCGGTTCAGAAACAGAGGTATTTTGTTTCTGAACAGGTACGCCATTGTTCGGCTGGCTGTACTGTTTGCTTGGTTCGGAATTTGTAGGCTTAACAGCAACAGATTTCTGCGGCTGTTGGAAATTTTGATTTGCAAAAAGATTTTGTACATTCCAGCCAAGTGAGCCGCAAATTGCCTTTATAATCATATCTGCCCCGTCAGAAGAAACATAGTTACTTGTAAGCTTTTCTTTTGCGGTTTCAATTGCCTTGTGCTGCTTATCCTCTCTTGTGTCAGCCTCAACTAAAACACGTACTGCATTACATGAATACGCGTCATTAAGAAGTTTCTTTTCACCATTGAATTTATCATCTCCGGGTACAAGGTCGCTGATGATACTGTTAGTTTTTTTCTTATCTTT
The DNA here is from genome assembly GCA_023665505.1 of Ruminococcus sp. GTDB lineage: Bacteria > Bacillota > Clostridia > Oscillospirales > Ruminococcaceae > RGIG8773. The sequence goes on along the minus strand of JAMPDU010000111.1, from coordinate 7,094 downwards.
CAATATTTCTATACCGCCATAATCAACAACAGCTTTCAAGACCTCTGAAAATTCAGAAAAATTATTTTTCATAAAACTCATTCCCCTTATTTTACTTCTGAAATTTGTATATTTAATTTACAGCCGCACTCGGGACAAACAGTTATCGCCGTATGCTCTCCGCTGATGCAAAGTTGCCTGTGAGCTGTCAATTCAGCTTTTCTTTTTTCATATTCGGAAAGCGAATTGTTTATTTCTTCAAGCTCCTTTGCAAGCTCGCGGCATTTATTTTCTTTAGTTTTAAGCTCCTCACCGCTTATGCCTGCGGTTTTTGCTTTTTCATAAATTCTGTCAGCCTTTTCGCACGTAAATATTAGGTCGTTCTTCTTGTTGTTTGCATCAACAATGTTTTTTTCAATATTAGCAAGCTTAATGTCCGTTTCAAGCAACGGGCGCATTTTCTTTATTTTTTCCAAATCCAGCATTCCCGCAATAGAAACATCGTCCTTGCTTCCGTTTTTAGATATTTGCGGAAGTTCTTTTTCAAGTTTTTCAACATTTTCCGCAAAATTGCCGTCAGTAAGTTCAAGAAGTACAGACTTGCAGTAGTCATGAACAAAGTTGCCGTAGCTGTCGTCAATCCCGTCGGAACAAACAATAATCGCGACGGGACGTTTATCTTCCCAAATATAAAAACGAAACTCATCAGCCGCCTTGGCATCGCACAAAGACGTGCATTGATTAAGATGACATTTTTCGTCCCACGGAACAGGCTCGTCAACGGAACCATCGTCATATACAGCAATACATTTGCCGTCGCCTATATGTATTCCAACGCTGTATATTCCATTATCTGCCGCAGCTATCAATGTAGTGCCGTAAGCCTTTTCTGCATTCAGACGCGATTCATACGCAACACGATATTTTTCGGGGACTATTTCAAGTTCCTCAGCAGTAAACGGATTGCTTTCATAGTCGTTTTTTACACACTCATGCCATTGTGTAATTATGCTGTGAATCAACTGATTGATACGTTCATCGCGTTTCTTTTCGGAATCCATGTCATCTATTGTAAGTGAAGACGAAAACTCCAAAAATTTTTCGGCAGCACATTTTACAGCAAATTCCGAACCCTTGCCACTGCGAAAATACTGCGGACTTCCATGACCGTCCGCAACCGAAATAACAGTTATTTGCCCTTTACTTATGCAGATACAGTTATCTTGACATACAATATTATTCTTTATATGACTAAAGCCACGCTCTTTTACAGCGAAACATTCAAACTTTGGCAACAAAGCTCACCTCGCATATTAATCAAATTCTTCATCATCAGGGTCGCTGCTTGACGGATTATCAATTTCCTCTTTCAAATCTGATAATTTCTCCACGAGCTGAGCCTCCGCCGTATGTGATGATACGTCAGATGTATCGGTATGAGCAAGCGGTGACATTCCCATACCCGATGCAACAGATGACGAGGAGCTTGCTATCTGAGACGATGTTACTGCCACAGTTTTAATTACTTTTTTAAGCATATTAACTCTGTCTGCGTGTATAACAAGTTCTTTATTTCCTGTAAATTTTTTCAAAACTTCCTCGTCCGCGTCATCACCGATAGCTATAGCAATCTTCATTGCCGACTTGAACCATTTATTTTCTTTTAGCTTTGCCAATGAACCTTCAAAGCTGTCCGTAGGTGCACCGTCTGACATTAAAATAATTACAGGCGCAAAATATCCGATAGGCGATGCTTCTCTCGTCATAAAACCTGTTTTCTGAGAAAGTTTTGAGCAAAGCTCTTCGCAGGCTTCTCCGAATGCTGTAAGTCCATCCGCTTCAATATTTTCCCAGTCCCCGTATCTTTCCAAGCTTATAGGAGCAGGCGTCATCCACTCGCAGTTTGTTGAAAACTTCATAACGGCGAGTTTTATTTCCGCATCGGGATTCGTTTCTGACAAATCCTTCAAATCATTATTGATAAGTTCCTCAATTGTTGAATTTACTGCGCCTATTTTCTTTCCGTACATACTTCCGGAAGCGTCAATAAGAAAAAACATCGTCATAACTCTGCGGTTTATAGCTTCTGTTTCACCTAAAAATCCACTGTTCATTTTAATTTCTCCTAACTAACTTTAATTTAAGTTTACTTTTACGATATTGCCTTCGATTTTTATTTCTTGATTGTCTTCAGCGATTATCTGCTCACCCGGCGCAACTTTTTCACTGCCGCAAATCCACGTACTTTCGCCCTTGTTCTGAATTGCACATTTTGTTCTTGTTTTATTCAATGATATTCTTATGCAGGGCGTTCTGCACTCACCCTTGCTGTACTCTCCTGTAACATATGCCAGCGGCAGCTCCTTTTTACTGAACATCGGTATTTTATATTCTGATGTATGCAGATACCCAAAGCAGTCTATATCTTTACCGCAGCAAGCGCATTTATGAATTTCGTCCGTAAACCTTGTTTCCAGTCCGCACTCGGGGCAAAGATTAACCTCCGCCTTAAATCTGAGCAAAAATTTTATCCATTCTTTTTCTGTTATTCCATGCTTGTCATCTATCATTACCTCTTTGCTGAATGCCTTTATAAAGGCTTGCTGGATATAATCCGGCATAAGGGACCACCGCTTCATAAAATTATTGTGTATTCCTATAACAGGTCTGTTTGACGCGTCCTCGGGGTCAGCAATAAATACAGGCTTTTCACCGTAATACAGTCTCTGATACTGTTCCGTAAGAACCGCCTTGCTGTTAACAAGCTGACCTTCTAACGGGTGATTTCTGATAAGAAGTAAAAACAAAATAACTGCCAGTGAAAATTCGTCTGTTCTTTTTTCCGGAAGTTTTCTTCCCATAACAATTGACGGTGCCATATATCGGCACTTTCCGGCTATTCCGGAATTTTCGCCGTAAGGAGCAACATTATCATTGTCGCATATAAGAACATCGCCTGTATCGGGGTGAATAAAAAAATTTCCGTCATTCAAATCTTGATATGAATAACCCATGTTATGTAAAATTCTGAAACCGTCAACAATATTTATTGCGGCGTTTATCATCGCATCAACTGATTTAAAATCAATACCCCTGCACAATAAATATTTTGAAAAGTCATAATATCCCTCCGGGCGCAAATCCATAACATACCCGAAAGAACCCTTGTATTTTTCAGTCATAGCCAAAGGCCATAAGAACGAAGACGTTGGAGCGCCTTCGTTAATGTTTTTCATAAGATTTCTCTTAAACCATTCCTCGTTTTTAATAGTGTTTGGCTTATACCATTTTAAAGCCTTTTCTTCACCTTTGTACAAAACCTTATATACGCAGCCCTGCCCGCCTTCAGCAATATACTGCAAAATTTTTACATTTCCTGCGCCTTCTTCGCAATCAATAACTTTACCTATTTCAAGCCTTTCCATAAAACAATACCTCCTGTTAATTCATTGGAATTGATTCCAAAATGGTTGATATTTCAGCCAATATTTTCTGCTGCATTTCTCTTTTCGCTCTGTCCTTAAGAGCCTGCTCAGCCTTTTCTGCAAGTATCTGCTCGGCATATTCATCAATAAAGTCAAGGAACGCAGGGTCTTTTGTACTATCGATAATATCACTTATTTCCTGCTTAATCAGGTCAATGAACGGCGTTTCAATAGCAATCGCTTTCATTACTTGATTATTAAGAATATCATGCAGCATAAATAAGTCGTCGTCAAATTCCTCTTTGATTTTCTCCAAGCTTTTTTCATAGCTGACAAAATAATTCTTATATTCCTGCATAGTAATCTCGGCAGAATCAACAGCTGTATTTCCCGCATCAATATCATTGCTTATTATTTCATAGATACTTTCCTTGACCGGATTATTCTGCGGATATATCGCAGGAGTAAACTCCGTATTTTTATCCGAATAGTTATATGAGCTAAGCAATTCCCTCAGTCTGTCAAGAGAATTATTTTTATTGATACTCACAAACTTATCCAACAGCTTGTACATTTTATCATTTACCAAAATTACTTCCTGAATAATATTTTCAACTAACAGCACTGCATTTTCCAAAATACTGTTTGAAACGTCTGACGGCATAATATGAAACAATATCTGCGAGTGCATAGGCTGCTTGCCCGGCAAAACGGATACGTCATAGTTTACATCAAAAAGCGAAAGGCTGTAAAAATTCATTTTCTGACTTTCAAATTTCATATAACGTTCAGGCAGCGCATAGGGTATGCCGATTAGTATTTCAAACAAATCCCTTGAATATCTGCGTATCAAGCTGCTGTAATATCCTGCGGGAGCACTGTTTTTTATATGTTTCCGGATAAATTCCGTTATACGTTCATTCAGTTCGGAATAGTACTTGCTGTTTTCAGAAATGTCCAATCCTTCCATAAACGCGTTCTTAATAAGAATATCGCTTTCATTATGTTCATCAACAGCCAAGTTCACCACTCCGTCAATAAAATCGTTATAAATTTCAGTAAACTTTTCGTCTCTGATTCCGGCGTCTATTTTACCGATAACTTCAACGCCCGACTGCGAGAGATTTCTCGCGCGAAGAATTTCTTCTTCGGTGATACTGTAATTTTCTTTGGAAATTTTAGAAACAATATTGTCGCAAACCTTGTTCGTAATTGTTTTTTCTTTTCTGCAATTATCAACAATTTTCGCACGGCACGCGCCAAGACGTTCTCTTATTTGCTCGGGAGAATTGATTTTTATCTTATTTTTTTCTGACTCAAATTCATCTGTACCCGAAAACGCGATGCTGTTTTTCTGCTTTAAATCTTCCATAAGGTCGTGAATATTTCCTGCCAATTTTATAACCTTTTTTGAAAGAACGTCAAGTCGTTCTTTGTCATTGTACCGTTCAAGCGCACCGCGAATATCATCTATACCGTCAGAAATTCCTTTTGCATTTATTCCTGCTACCGCGGGAGAACCCGTTTCTCCTTTTTCAATATCCATTTTAGCTTTAGCTGAACCTAAAATAAGTCTGTCCGAGATATTGGCAGGGTTCATAATTTTATAATCAGTTAATTCGCTGACAATTTTCTTTTTATTATCTGACAACGTAGTAGCACAATCTGCCCTGTTTCCAAAGACAAATGTCTTATCTGAAATTTTTATACCGTCATCGTCATAGCTGACATTGGAGAAAAATTTCACAAGAGAATCATTAAAACTGGGCTTATCAGCCGCCACAATCAAAATTATAGCGTCTGCTTGTTTCATTTTTGCCATTGTCTGGTCCTTGTGCATTTGTGTAGGAGAGTCAAACCCCGGGACATCATATATTACCGCATTTTTCATTTTTTCCAATTTAGAGGAACGAATAACTATTTCTTTAACTGCAATTGCTTTGCCCGGCTTTTCGATATAATCTTTGACTTCTGTTTCAAAATCTTCCGAGGAAAAGGTTCGTTTCTCTTTACCGAGCAGATAATCTATACTTGATTTATTATCAATTATTTCTTTAATGTCTTTTTTCAAATTAGCGTGTTCAGCCATCAACTCGCCTTTTTCACTTAGTTTTTTCTCAAACATTTCATCTGTCCATACGTCAAATGGCATGTCAGACTCTATTTGCAGCTTTGCCAGTTTTTGGTTAAAATCCTTATTAAATTCATCTCTGCTGAAAAATTCCACAGTTGCCTCATCATAGCTGCCATATCTGATACTTGTTGAAGTATATGTACAACGTTCATCTTTAGTCGGGAGAATATTATTTCCCATCAAAGCGTTTGCAAAAGTACTCTTGCCGGCTTTTTCAAGACCAACAATAGCAATTTCAAACTCGTTTGTCTCCAATTTCTTTTTTAATCTTTCTGCGGTGGCTCTTATTGACAGCAAATTCTCTTGTACCTGAAAAGAAATCAGCTCGTTTGTTTTGTCAACGTTAAGAATTTTAGAAATACCGCTAACCTGACAATTAAGCATTTCAACATATTCCTGACGTGCATTTTCAAATTTTTGCATAAATCCAAGCTCCTTTTTTGTTAATTTTTGACATATATTGACAATTTACCGTAGTAATGATATTACAAGATTATCCATAAGTCAAAAATTAAATTTTTGTATATTTTATCTATACAAATTATATGTGTTTTATTAATAAAATCTGAATAGCGGTACGAAACAATGCTACTGTGTCTATTGCAAAATCAAGCAATAATTGCCGAATTACAACACAAAGTGATACAATATAAAAGGTATCCGCCTTTTCGCAAAATTCAGCCTTTTGCGAAAGAGCACCAACTTTCCCCTAAAAACAGGCATAACCGCACCAAACCCGACGAAAATCCCGACGGCTTAAAAACTTTTCAAGCGGCGGCAAGACTATCCGAAAACATCTTCATACAAAGCCTTTTCCGCTCCATAGACGAGTGCACATACCTGTTCAGCGTTATCTGAACGGAACTATGACCGAGTAATTCGGAAAGGGTCTTAACGTCAAAGCCAAGCGCAATACAGTTTGTGGCAAACATATGCCGCAGGGCGTGGAAGTTGACGTAAGGCAAATTCGCTCTTTTCAGCAAACTTTTAAAACGGTACTGCATCGTGCGGGGCTCAACAATTTTCTCACTGCCCGACAACAGAAAACAATCGTCAGCCGCCCGAACCGCTTTAAGATACGGTATAATAAAGTCGGGCAAGGGAATTTCACGCTTGGAAGTCCCGCTCTTTGGAGACGTAACGATAAGCCGCGTACCGCCGCCGCTTTGCATAATCCGCTGAACCGTACTTCTGACGGTCAAAAAACTTTTTTCAAGGTCAACGTCCCGCCAGCGCAGAGCGCACAACTCGCCAATTCGCAAACCCGTAGCCGCCGCAAGCAAAATCCCGATATTTGAACTATTCGGACGTGCAAGCAATTCGCTTTTCAATTGCGCCTGCTCGTCATCTGTAAGCATTTTCTGCTCCCTGCGGCTTTGACTTTTAGGCATAGTAACGCTTTCCACCCTGTTCGCGTAACCGTAACGCCTTTGAGCGAATTTCGCCGCCGATTTGATTATCAGCACGATGTCCGCAACGTATTTCGGAGACAGCTTTCCTGCTAATTTTTGGGAAATAAAGCCGTTCAGACCGTCCGCGCCGAGCTTGTCGTATTT
>JAMPDU010000110.1 GCA_023665505.1 Ruminococcus sp. | reverse complement strand
AAAATGCTGTTTTTTGCCGAAAAATTTGGCATTTTACAGAAATTTGTCCTCAAACCACACGTTTTTCACGGTAAATTCCCTGCCGTTAAGGTATTCGAGACAGCCTGCGGCGGTGGTGAACGCGAATTTCAGCTTGTATGAGTACAAAGCCTGCGTCTTTACTTTATATTCCTTATTTATCCTGTTTATGCCATATTTGCCGTCCCCCAAAAGCGGGCAGCCAATGTGCGCCATATGGGCACGGATTTGGTGAGTACGCCCCGTGTCCAGCTTTATTTCAAGCAGGGCGAGCTTTCCGTTGGTTTTCAGCACGGTGTACTCGGTGATTACGGTTTTGTTTTCGGTGGTTTTTCTGTCGGTGACTTTTACGGTGTTATCGGCGGAATTTTTTTCCAGATAGGCAATAAGCCTGTCCGACTTTTTCGGGGGAACTCCCACCGTTACGCAGAGATAGAGCTTTTCAAGCTCCCTGTCCTTTATTTTTTGGTTCAGTACGCGGAGGGATTCCGCGTTTTTGGCTGCTATGACGATACCCCCCGTGTTGCGGTCGAGGCGGTTGCAGAGGGAGGGTACGAAACTGTTTTCGCGGTTGGGGTCGTACTCCCCTTTTTCGTACAGATAGCGCTTGACGCGGTTTATGAGGGTATCGGGGGATTTTTCGTTGTCCTCGTGCACCACAAGACCGTTTTTCTTGTCGATAAGCAGGATATTTTCGTCCTCGTAGACGATATTCAGCACGGGAGGCGCGGACAGGAAGTCCCGCTCGGGGGTTTCCTCGAAAAACTCGTCGTTTATGTACATTTGGACGGTATCGCCGATTTTCAGCCGCGTGGAGATTTCCGCCCGTTTGCCGCATATTTTTATGCGCTTGTTTCTTATGGCTTTGTACATCATACTTTGGGGCAGCTTGGGGACGGCTTTGGTTACAAATTTATCCAGCCGCTGATTGGCGTCGTTGGGAGTTATTGTAAATTCTTTCATAAAATCACCGATTATTAATTAATAAGCATTTTGTAGCCCGTGGGGAGATTTAACCCTTACTGACGGAATATGCTCATAAGGGTGCAGGCTCAGCCTGCTTAATTAACATTAATTATACATCAAACAAAAAAATTTTTCAATACAATTAAAAAATATTCTCAAAAAAGGCTTTACATTTAAATTATTTTGTAGTATAATATAAAAAACATTTGTTTTTGAAATATCGGTATGAGGTGAGCCAAAATGAGTGAAAAAAATTCCGCCAAAAACGGCGGGAACGTCCATGAGGGACATAGAGAGCGTATGAGAAAACGTTTTCGCGAAACGGGCAGCTTTGACGGGTTCAGCGAACATGAGATAATCGAAATGCTGCTTTTCTACGTCTGCCCCAGACGGAACACAAACGAAATCGCCCATGAGCTGATAAAACGGTTCGGCGGCGTGGCGGGCGTTATCGAGGCGAATTACGAGGAGCTTATGAAAGTCAGCTACATTACGGAAAACGCCGCCACGCTTTTTAAGATAATTCCCCAAATTATGCCGATTTACTATAATTCAAAAAACATGGGGAATATCTATAACACTCCCCAAAAACTTATAGAGCTTTTTGAACCGTACTTCGTCGGGCTTGCCTATGAGAAATTTCTGACGGCGTATTTCGACAACAAGCTTTCCCTTATAAAGGTCGCCGCTTTGGGAAAGGGCGATCCGTCGGGCGCCGCCGTAAATATTCGGGAGCTTGTGGAAATCGCGCTGCGGGAAAACGCCTCCGCCGTCGCTATCGCTCACAATCACCCCAAAACAGACCCCCGCCCGTCATTGGAGGACATCAACACAACAAAAAATATCATCGGCGTGCTTGAAAAAATGAGGATAGATTTTCTCGACCATATAATCGTGGGCGAAAGTCAGAGCCTTTCATTGAGCGACAGCGCGTACATAACTTTTTTAAATACATAGTACTGCACGTCATGTACGGTAGGAGGTAATTAAAATGGATAAATTCAAACTTGTTTCGGAATACACCCCCGCGGGCGATCAGCCGCAAGCCGTGGACAAGCTCGTTGAGGGGCTTGACAAGGGTCTGAAAGAGCAGACCTTGCTGGGCGTTACGGGGTCAGGAAAAACCTTTACCATGGCGAACGTTATCGCGCGGGTGAACCGCCCCACGCTGGTGCTTGCCCACAATAAAATTCTGGCGGCGCAGCTTTGCTCGGAGTTTCGGGAGTTTTTCCCGGAAAACGCGGTGGAATATTTTGTCAGCTACTATGACTACTACCAGCCCGAGGCGTACGTACCCTCGACGGACAGCTACATCGAAAAGGACTCGGCGGTAAACGACGAGATAGACAAGCTCCGCCACTCGGCTACATCGGCTTTGGCTGAACGGCGGGACGTTATTATCGTGGCGTCGGTGTCCTGCATATACTCTCTCGGCTCGCCTATCGACTACCGCACAATGGTTATTTCCCTGCGGCAGGGTATGGAGATGTCCCGGGAAGTCCTGCTGGCAAGGCTTGTGGGCATACAGTACGAACGGAACGACGTCAACTTTATAAGAAACAAATTCCGCGTTCGGGGGGACGTGGTGGAGATTTTCCCGGCGGGGGCGTCGGAAAACGCCATTCGGGTGGAATTTTTCGGGGACGAGATAGAGCGCATTACCGAGTTTAAGGCGCTGACGGGGGAAGTGCTGGCAACGCTTTCCCACGCGGCGATTTACCCCGCCTCTCACTATGTTATTTCCCGGGACAGAATGAAAGACGCTATCGAGGAAATCGAGCGGGAGCTTGACGAGCGTGTGAAATATTTCAAGGACAACGATATGCTGATAGAGGCTCAGCGCATTGCCCAACGGACTAATTACGACATTGAAATGTTACAGGAGATAGGGTTCTGCAAGGGTATCGAGAACTATTCCCGAATTTTGGCACGGCGCGAACCGGGGAGTATACCCTATACCCTTTTAGACCACTTCCCCGAGGATTTTCTGCTTATTGTGGACGAGAGCCACGTTTCCCTGCCCCAGGTGCGGGCTATGAGCGCGGGCGACAGGGGGCGCAAGACGACGCTTATTGATTACGGTTTCCGTTTGCCGTCGGCTTTGGACAACCGTCCCCTTAGCTTTGAGGAGTTTTACGGCAAGTTAAATCAGGCGATATTTGTTTCGGCGACCCCCGGTCCTTTCGAGCGGGAGAAGTCCGCCCAAATTGTGGAACAGGTTATACGCCCCACGGGACTGGTTGACCCGGAAATAATCGTCAAGCCCGTTGAGGGGCAGATTGACGATTTACTCCTCGAAATTAACGCGCGGACGGCGAAAAACGAACGGGTACTGGTTACTACGCTGACGAGGAAAATGGCGGAGGACTTGACGGCGTACCTTGAAAAAATGGAGGTAAAGGTGCGGTATCTCCACTATGACATTGACACTATCGAGCGTATGGAGATTGTCCGCGATTTGCGTTTGGGCGAGTTTGACGTTTTGGTGGGAATTAACCTGCTCCGTGAGGGTTTGGATATTCCCGAAGTGTCGCTGGTGGCTATTTTAGACGCGGACAAGGAGGGTTTCCTCCGTTCGGAAAGCTCACTTATACAGACTGTGGGGCGCGCCGCCCGTAACGTTCACGGGCAGGTTATTATGTACGCGGACTCGGTTACAAAGTCCATGGAAAACGCCATTATGGAGACGGAACGCCGCCGAAAGCTGCAAATGGATTTTAACGAGGCGCACGGCATTGTCCCGCAGACTATCATCAAGGACGTGCGGGACGTTATCGAGATTTCCACCAAGGCGGAGACTGACCAAAGGACTTCCAAAATCAAGCAAAAACGTATGTCCCCCGAGGAGCGGGAGGCTATGATTAAAAAGCTTACCGAGGAAATGAAAAACGCGGCGAAAATTCTTGAATTTGAGCATGCGGCGTACCTGCGGGACAAGATAAACGAGCTTAAAGAGGAGGGCAAGCCGAAAAGGGCGTTGCCTAAGAAAAGAAATAAATAATGATAGTTGAAACGGAGGATTTTTATGAATAAAAAAATATTGGCGGCGGTTTGTTTTATGGTACTGCTTTGCGCCTGCGGGAAAGACGGCGGCGCGGAGATGACGGAAACGGTTACGGAAAGCGTTTCGGCGGCTGCTGAGAGCGTTTCCGAAACGGCGGTATCGACGGCGGCGGAGACTTTTTCGGAGGAAACGGAAAGGGTTACGGAAACCTCCGCAGAGGAAACCAAAGAGGCTGTCACGCGGGAGTTTTTCAATGATGATGTGGTTTTTGAGGAGGTTATGATGCCTGTTAAAACTACAGTCTTTAATATTGACGGAACGGCAAGTCATATAAGCTTTTTTGAATACGATATAGCGGGAAATGAATGCGCATACCAAGAAGATACACATGAATTTGACTGTGTAACTAAATATGATTACAGACCCGACGGAACATACAGCAAAGTTTTTAAATATTATAACGGCGAAGATACGCCGAGTTTAAAAAAATATTATGATGAGCACGGATATTGTATTGAAATTAACAGTGAAAAATATGAATACGAATTTGACGAGGCGGGGCGGCTGATACGCAAAACCTTCAATAGTATTGAAGATAAATACACATATGATGAGGAGGGCAGGCTTTATGAGGAATTTAATATCTCCACCTACGGCGTTGTACGCCGCAAGCACGAATATATCGGAAACATTGAAAATGTTTATTATTTCAGCGACGGCTTTGAAGATGAAAAACTTTGGAAAATTATTGTAAAAGACGAAAACGGAAATGTAATAAAAGAAACTCGTTTCGCAGACGCTTATTTGGGCGAACTCGCGGGGCAAGCCTTTATCGAGTATACATACGATGATATGAACCGTCTGATATATGAAAATCATACTGTTTCGGACAATTACGTTTACGACGCGGACGACGCGATAAACAAAGTATATCTGCTTTCGTATGAATACGAGGGAGATAAGCTGAAAAAAGAAAGCCGTACTTACAGCGGCAGAAGTTTCGTCAATGAATATTTTTACGGCGATAACGGCAGTATGATAATGAAAAATTACGCGGACGACGTTATTATATTGGAAACGGAATACGCCGCGATACCAAAAATAAAAACGGATATTGAATATAAATATTATATGGATATATTACCGTAAAAGAAAGGAAGTACAAAAAATGGCAATTGATAAAATCGTTATCAAGGGCGCGAGAGAGCACAATCTGAAAAATATCGACATCGAGATACCCCGTGACAAGCTGGTGGTTATGACGGGGCTTTCGGGGTCGGGAAAGTCCTCGCTGGCGTTCGACACTATTTACGCGGACGGGCAGAGGCGGTACGTGGAGAGCCTTTCGTCCTACGCGAGAATGTTCCTCGGGCAAATGGAAAAGCCCGACGTGGACAGCATTGAGGGGCTTTCTCCCGCTATCTCCATAGACCAGAAAACCACGTCCAAAAACCCCCGCTCCACGGTGGGGACGGTGACGGAGATTTACGACTATCTGCGGCTTTTGTACGCCCGTATCGGCATACCACACTGCCCCGTTTGCGGACGGGAAATCAAACAGCAGACAGTTGACCAGATTGTCGACCAAATTATGGCAATGCCGAAAGGTACTAAGGTGCAATTGCTTGCGCCGATTATACGCGGGCGCAAGGGCGAACACGTCAAGGAAATCGAGCGGGCGCGGAAAGCGGGGTACGTACGTATTCGGGCGGACGGCATTATTTACGACCTGTCCGAGGAGATAAAGCTGGAGAAAAACAAAAAGCACAGCATTGAAATCGTTATAGACCGCCTTGTTATCAAGGAGGGCATCGAGACACGTCTCGCGGACAGCGTGGAAACGGTTTCGGCAATTTCGGGGGGACTTGTTGTCGCGGACGTTATCGACGGCGAGGAAATACTTTTCTCGCAGAATTACGCTTGCCCCGAGCACGGGGTTTCCATTGAGGAGCTTGCGCCGAGAATGTTCTCGTTCAACAACCCGTTCGGGGCTTGCGAGAAGTGCACGGGTTTGGGTGTGTTCCGCAAAATCGACCCGGATTTGATTATTCCCAACAAGGACCTTTCCCTGCGGCAGGGGGCGATAAAGGCAACGGGCTGGGCGACCACCGACGAAAGCTCTATCGCTATGATGTACTTTAAGGGCATTGCCCAGTATTACGGGGTTTCCCTCGACACGCCCGTCAAGGACTTGCCGCAAGAGGTTGTGGACGTTATTATGTACGGTTCAAACGGCGTTAAGCTGAAACTGCACCGAGCAACGGAGTACGGCGGCGGGGTTTACTACCAGCCGTTTGAGGGAATTATTCCCAATATGGAGCGGCGGTACCGCGACACTAATTCGGAGTACAGCAAGGGCGAAATCGAGGACTGTATGACGGAAACCCCCTGCCCCGAATGTCACGGTCACAGGCTGAAAAAGGAGAGCCTTGCGGTAACTGTGGGCGGGAAAAATATTTCCGAACTTTGTATGCTTTCCGTTACAGAGTGTTTGAATTTTATCGACGGGCTGGAACTTACCGAACGTGAAAAAATGATAAGCGGTCAGATTATCAAGGAGATAAAATCCCGTCTCGGATTTTTGCAGAGCGTGGGTTTGGAGTACCTAACCCTGTCCCGTTCCTCGGGAACGTTAAGCGGCGGCGAGAGCCAGCGTATACGGCTTGCAACGCAGATAGGCTCGTCGCTTATGGGTGTGCTGTACATTCTGGACGAGCCGTCCATTGGCTTGCACCAGAGGGACAACGACAAGCTAATCGCAACGTTAAAGCGTTTGCGGGATTTGGGCAACACCCTCATTGTCGTTGAGCACGACGAGGACACGATGTACGCCGCGGACTATATCGTCGACATCGGTCCGTATGCGGGAATAAACGGCGGCGAGGTAATCTGCGCGGGTTCGGTGGAGGACATCAAAGCCTGCGAACGTTCCATAACGGGGCAGTATTTAAGCGGCAAGCGGAGTATTCCAGTACCCGAAAAAAGGCGGACGGGAAACGGTCTTACCCTCGACGTTATCGGCGCGGCTGAGCATAATCTGAAAAATATCGACGTTTCAATACCTCTCGGCACGTTCACCTGCGTGACGGGGGTTTCGGGCAGCGGAAAGTCCTCCCTCGTCAACGAGATAATTTACAAAAATCTTGCGGGAAAGCTGAACCGGGCGAAGATACGCCCCGGGGATTTCAAGCGTATGGAGGGTATCGAAAACCTCGACAAGGTTATCGCCATTGACCAGTCCCCTATCGGCAGAACGCCCCGCTCAAATCCCGCGACGTACACGGGGCTTTTCACCGACATTCGGGAGCTTTTCGCAAACACCAACGAGGCGAAAATGAAAGGCTACACAAGCGGGCGGTTCTCGTTCAACGTCAAGGGGGGACGGTGCGAGGCGTGCGAGGGGGACGGCATACTGAAAATCGAAATGCACTTCCTCCCCGACATTTACGTCCCCTGCGAGGTCTGCAAGGGACACCGCTACAACCGGGAAACGCTGGATATTCACTACAAAGGGAAGTCCATTTACGACGTGCTGGAGATGACCGTTGACGAGGGCGTGGAATTTTTTGCCAACCTGCCCAAACTTGCCCGAAAGCTGCAAACTTTGCAGGACGTTGGTTTGGGGTACATCAAAATAGGTCAGCCCGCCACGACCCTTTCGGGGGGCGAGGCGCAGAGAGTGAAACTCGCAACGGAGCTTTCCAAGCGGTCAACGGGAAGGACGATTTACATTTTGGACGAGCCGACGACGGGTCTGCACACGGCGGACGTGCACAAGCTCATCGAGGTTTTGCAGGCTCTTGTTGAGGCGGGAAACACCGTCCTTGTGATAGAGCACAACCTTGACGTGATAAAGTGCGCCGACCACATAATCGATTTGGGTCCCGAGGGGGGCGAAAAGGGCGGCACGGTGGTTAAATGCGGCACGCCCGAGGAAATCGCGGCTTGCGGAAATTCCTACACGGGGCAATATTTGCAAAAGTCGCTGGCGGTGAAAAAGTCCCCCGCTAAGCGGGGGAGACCTAAGAAAAGTAAATAGTAAACGCAGGGGCGGATATGAAATCCGCCCCTAAAATTTAAATTGCGTAAATTTGCAGGGGACGGGTTTCCCGTCCCGTTGTCACATACCTGCGGGACGGGAAACCCGTCCCCTACTAAAATGTTCAACAAAAATAAGGCGGGAGCATGCCAATTCAGGCTGCCCACGCCTACAGTTGTATAAAATTACATAAGATTAAACAAAAATTTACAGTTCCGCAAGTTTGGCAAATTTTTCCTTAACCGCGGGATAAATTTCGTCGTAAAGTCTGAAATATTTCTCGTAAACGGGAACGTTCTCCGCAACGGGCTGCTGAACCTTGTCAACACCCACGATTTTCTCGCACGCCTCGGGGACGGTCTTGTAAACGCCCGCTCCCACAAGGGCAAGTATTGCCACGCCTAATGCGGGGCCCTCTTTTGAGGACGCCGTTTTCACGGGGCAGCCGTACAAATCCGCAAGCATCTGCCGCCACAGGGGGGACGTTCCCCCGCCGCCGCAAGCCATCATATCCGAGACGTTTATATCCATTTCGCGGCAAATCTCAACGCAGTCCCGAAGAGAATAAGCAACGCCCTCCATTACCGCCCGGAGCATATCCTTTTTGGTGTGTATGGCGGAAAGTCCGAAAAACATACCCCGCGCGTTGGGGTCAAGGTGAGGGGTGCGCTCGCCCATAAGGTAGGGCAGGTACAGCAGTCTGTTCGCGCCTATGGGGACGGTTTCCGCCTCTTTATCCATAAGGTAGTATTCGTCAACGCCCATTAGCTTTGCCGTGTCCTTTTCGGCTTGGCAGAAGTTGTCTCTGAACCATTTCAGGGACAGTCCCGCCCCTTGGGTTACTCCCATAATATGCCAGCAGTTGGGCACGGCGGCGCAGCAGGTGTGCACCCGTCCCTTGGGGTCAATGGAAACCTTTGAGGTGTGCGCGAAAACAACCCCCGAAGTGCCTATGGTGGTGAACGCCTTTCCGTCCGCCACAACCCCCGTACCCACGGCTGCGGCGGCGTTGTCTCCCGCGCCGCCAACAACTATAGTGCCCTCGGCAAGTCCCGTAAGCTCGGCGGCGGACTTCGTCACCTTGCCCGTGACCTCGCAGGACTCGTAAACCTTTGCAAGCAGGGACATATCAATTCCCAGCGCATCGCAGACTTCCTTGCTCCAGCAGCGGTTGGGGACGTCCAAAAGCTGCATACCCGAGGCGTCGGAAACCTCCGTGGCGAACTCGCCCGTGAGCTTGTACCGAATGTAGTCCTTTGGCAGGAGGATATGGCGGCATTTGGCGTAATTTTCGGGTTCGTTGTTACGCACCCACAAAATTTTCGCGGCAGTCCAGCCGGTGAGGGCGGGGTTGGCGGTGATTTCGATAAGTTTTTCCCGACCCAATTTTCGGTTCATTTCGTCGACCTCTTTGGCGGTACGCTGATCGCACCAAATTATGGAGCGGCGTATAACCCCGCCGTTTTCGTCAAGCATAACGAGACCGTGCATCTGTCCCGAAAGACCGATACCCACGATGTCCGCATTGCTCACGCCGCTTTTGCCGATAACCGTCTTGATTGTGGTCACGGCGGCATTGTACCAGTCCTCGGGGTCTTGCTCGGCATAGCCGTTTTGGGGCTGATACATAGGGTACTCCACCGTCGCCGAGGCGATAACCTTGCCCACCTCGTCGAAAAGCACGGTTTTTGTGCCGCTTGTGCCAATGTCGATACCAATTACATAACGCATAAAAATTAACTCCTTTACAAATTTTCTATAAATTCCGTAAACTCTTTAACAAGCGTTTCGCCGTTTGCCTCAATATTTTGCTTTGCGATTTCGTCATAATATTCCAATTCGTGGATAATTATGGGAAGTTCCCTGCCGAATTTTTCGGTAAGAATTTTTTCCTCGTGAATTTCCCGCACTATGCCGACAAGCACCGCAACGAAAGCCTGCGTTATTTTTTCCGTTTTTTCAATTAATTCATTATACAAAATCGGGTCGCTGTCATCGAGCCAAATAGGGTCGTTTTCTTCATAAAACGGAAAATTATTTTCGGCAATCCAGTTACGCACCGCCCCCGCCGTATCGCCCAAACCGAAACAAAAGAAATCGTTTTGCAGCCAAAAGGCGTAATTCCAACGCGCCTCCTCCTCGTCATAGGCGTTGGGTGTTTCTTTTTTGACTTGACTTTCCGTGTTATATCCAAGCGTTACGGTAGGCTCGCAGGGGTTGTCGCGGTAGTCGTACACATAAAGAGATATTGCGTAAATATCGGTATCAGACCAAGTGTTTACGCTTGAAATTATCATATTTTTCAGCTGATTTTTCATACTGCGCTCCTTTAAAATCAGAGGATAGAAATTTTGCTTTCTATCCTCTAATCTCTTGCCTTTAAGGATTTAACTCTTGTTAAAATCTTTAAAATCTATAAAGTCTTCTTTATTTTTAAGGCATGCGGATATTTTTTTCATAACTGATGCTATCGTTAAAGTAAGTTCCTTTTCTGT
>JAMPDU010000010.1 GCA_023665505.1 Ruminococcus sp. | reverse complement strand
CGTCCCCTATATTCCATTAGTCCCCGCCCTCTTCCTTTGGTTGTTCCTTTCGTACAATGTGAACGAGTAACAGTTCGTGAAAGAGGTTTAAAAATTCAAAAACAAACCAACCGCAACCGCAAAAACCGCGAACATCACACCAATTCCGAAAAGAACCCAAAAGCCGCAACAACCACACCGTAAAACGCGAACGCCCTGCAAACGAAACAACACACCAAATAACAGAACAGCCGACAGTTACACAAAACAAAGGGCGGCGGGCGGGGAGACAAGTTGACAACAGCGGCGTGCCGTGGTATAATATATTTATAATAGTATACCGAAATAAGGAGGTCAGCCATGCCCCTCGAAAACAAACTCGGAATAACAAGCGCCGCCGCCCTCGCCGAGGCGGAGGAACGCATAAGCAAGCAAAAAGCCGCCGAAATGTTCGACAGCGGTTTTTCGGACGGCTTACAGGCGGGGACTTTCCGCGCGCTTTCGGAAATACACCGTTTCCTGTTCAGCGAAATTTACTCTTTTGCGGGGGAGCTGCGTACCGTGAACATTGCCAAAGGCGGCTTTCGGTTCGCGCCTGTGCTGTACCTCGCCGACGCGGTTAAAAATATCGAACAGATGCCCCAAAGCAGTTTTGAGGAAATCATCGAAAAATACGTCGAAATGAACGTCGCTCACCCTTTTCGGGAGGGCAACGGCAGGAGCATGCGGATATGGCTCGACCTTATGCTGAAAAAAGAGCTGGGCAAGGTTGTGGACTGGAGTACCGTTAATAAGGAGGACTATTTCCTTGCCATGGAGAGAAGTCCCGTGAAAGATACCGAGATAAAGCGGCTGCTGAAAAACGCTTTGACGGACAAAATCTCCGACCGCGAAATTTATATGAAAGGCATTGACAGAAGTTATTATTACGAGGGGTACGACCTTTTTTCCTGCGGGGAAATCAATGAAAGGGGAGACTGAAATGCCCAGATTTTTCACCCCCGCCCCGCCCGGTGACTTTATCACCGTAACAGGCAGCGACGCCCGCCACATCGGCTATTCCCTCCGCATGAAAATCGGGGACGGGCTTACCTTTTGCCACGGCGGAATTGACTACGCCTGCATTATCGAAAAAATTACCGAGACGGAAGTCCTTTGCCGCGTGGAAAGCTCCGCGCCCACACTTGCCGAGCCGTCGGTCTCGCTGACGGTTTATCAGGCGTACCCAAAGCAGGACAAGCTGGAGCTTATCGTTCAGAAAACCGCCGAGCTGGGGGCGTGCCGCATTGTGCCCTTTTTATCGGCAAGGTGCGTGGCACGTCCCGACAGGAAGTCTTATGAGAAAAAGCAGGTCCGCCTGCAAAAAATCGCGGAAGAGGCGGCAAAGCAGTCGGGCAGAGGGAGAATACCCGAGATTGCCCCGCTGATGACTTTCCCCGAGGTTTTGGAGGACATTGGTCAGTGCGGCACGGCGCTGTTCTGCTATGAAAACGGCGGAAAGCGGCTTAGGGACGTATCGCTGCCCGAAAACGGCTCTGTAGGGGTAATAATCGGCTCGGAGGGCGGTTTTGACCGTTCCGAGGCGGAACTTGCCCAAGCGGCGGGGGCAGTCCCCATATGGCTGGGGGAGCGAATTCTACGCTGCGAGACATGTCCTATTGCCGTTACGGCGATTATAATGAATTTGACCAATAATATGTAGACTAGATGCTAGAGGTTAGAGGCAAGAGGCTAGAAATTCCAAAATTTACATTAACAAATTTCTAGCCTCTAGCCTCTATTTTCTATCCTCTAAAAGAACAGGGACGACAAATTGCTTTGCCGTCCCTGCTCTCATATAGGGGGTAATAAAAGATATTAGATGTAATCGAATTAAAATTGACCGCCGAGGTCGGGAGTATACATTCCTTAAAGAATGTAAACATCAACCTGCCGCGCGCCCCAGTCGCAGCTGGCGTCGTAGCTGCCCATAAACAGGTCTACCAGAATAAGCCCGTCCATAAGAGCCGTGCCGGTGTCCGCCGCTATGGCGTAGCCGTACACCGTGCCGTCATGGGCGACGATGTAAAGCTCCGTGCCGTAGGGGATAACGTTGGGGTTAACGGCAACGCAGCCAACCTTAGCCGTTCTGCCGCTTGCCGTTCCCGCGCCGGGTGCGGCTGAATACGCGCAGGACTTGCCCGTCAGCACCTTTTGGTAGCTTGTGGGGACGCCGTTAACATCAAGCGTCAAGTCCATCGGCGCGGGTATCTGAGAAATGCTGAAATCGTCTATCGGGTTGTACTCTTTAGTACCGACGAGAACCACCTCGTCAACAGGCTCGGTAACGTCCTCGTCCACCACCGCGGAGGAAACCAGCTCGCCGTCCACATAAACGTGGCGCAGGGTTGTTTCCACCTCGCCCTCCTCGCCGTCCACCACGACTTCGGAGTACCCTATGGTGTAATTGTTGTCTTCCTTATATCTTGTGGCGTACTCTATTGTTTCTATCTGTATTTCCTCCACAATGTCCACACGGTTAACGATAATTTCGGTATTTGCGTTCAGCGGCTCGTTAAAGCCGATATTGATAAGGTCGTCGTCGTATATATCTATTTTCGCGGCGGCGAGAGCGTCGGAAACCGTACCGGCGCATTTAATGCCGAGGTTTTTTCCGTCCACGCTGATTTTCACGTCATATTCCCTTGGGGGACACATTGTTTTCACTGCCGGTTCTCCCGCGGCTGAAACGATGTCCGCGTTAAGGGCGAACCCCTCCGAGCCTGCGGAAACCGCCATTACTGCTGCCGTGGCGGCGGCAATCGTTGTAAACGACATCAAAGCGATAGTTTTTTTAACGTTCAAACTCTTTAAGACTTTTTTACAATTTGCGGCTACAGTTTTAAAGCTGTAACAGTTCTTGCTTTTATTACTCATAAAGGCTCCCTTCGTTAGAGGTTAGAAGTTAGAGGATAGAGGTTAGAATTTGTACCTCTTACTCTGTTCCTTAACCTTTTTATTTTCAAAACCTCGCTCAAAAGGTTTTTTCAAAAGGTTACAAAACGGTTACAGCTGTAACCTTTTTTGTAACTTTTTCTATTATACTCGCCGACTTGCTGTTTGTCAAGCCCGTTTAAAGGGTCGTTTTTGTGCACTTTTCACAAAAAAGAACGGTTGTTTTTGCAAATCATTCCCATTAAATGGCATTTACCTTGAAATTGAGACAAATTTTTCCAATAAAATTTATGCAGGTTTGCCAAAACGGCTTTTTTAAAAACTTCATTTGCGGTACTTTTGGGAATTTTTGTAAATCTTAAGGCAATTTATCGACAATTATCCTTTAAAAGTTTACAATTACGGCATTTTATTTGGTGTAACTGCACATATACGGCGGAATTCCGCCCAATATATTGTGGAATATTACCAAAAATAGAATTTGTAGTGTTTTTGCCAATTTTCGACTGAAATATACAATATATAGTAGGGGCGGGGTTTCCCCGCCCGCAAGGTACACGGTATTGCGGCGGCGGGACGGGTAAATGTCCGCCAAAACAACAAAAAACCGCCCCCCAAAAGGGAGGCGGCAAAAATTGTTTGTTATCAGTTAACAACGGTTTTCTCGGTTTCCTTATCAAAGATGTGAACGTGATTGGGGTCGATGGCAACCTTGATAGTGTCCTGAGGACGAGCCGTGGAGCGGGGGTCAACACGCGCCGTAAGGGGAATACCCTCGCAGTTGATGTAAAGGAACGTCTCCGCGCCCATCATTTCGGTGATTTCAACGTTAGCGTCGATTACGCCCGTCTTAGCCGCCGAGAGGAACATTTCCTCGTCGTGGATATTCTCGGGACGAACGCCCATAATAATTTCCTTGTCCACATACTCGTTGAGAACGGCGTCCTCAACCTTAGACTCGGGCAGCTCGACATAGTACTTCTTGCCGCGGCTTGTTTTGGTATCTTCCGAGCCGAACTCGATGTTGTACTTGCCCTCGATTTTTCTGAGAACAGCGTCCACAAAGTTCATCTGAGGCGAACCCATAAATCCCGCAACGAACTGGTTTACAGGGCTTGTATAGAGGTTCTGAGGCGAGTCGACCTGCTGAATGAAACCGTCTTTCATAACAACGATGCGGTCGCCCATTGTCATAGCCTCTGTCTGGTCGTGGGTTACGTAGATAAAGGTTGTTCCCAGTTTCTGGTGAAGTTTGGAAATCTCGGTTCTCATCTGCGCACGGAGCTTAGCGTCCAAGTTGGACAAAGGCTCGTCGAGGAGGAACACCTGCGGTTCACGAACGATAGCACGGCCCAGCGCCACGCGCTGTCTCTGACCGCCGGAGAGAGCCTTCGGCTTTCTGCTGAGCAGGTGAGAGATGTCGAGTATTCTCGCAGCCTCTTCAACCTTGCGGTTGATTTCGTCCTTAGGCACTTTACGGAGCTTAAGACCGAAAGCCATGTTATCATACACGGTCATGTGAGGATACAGAGCGTAGTTCTGGAAAACCATCGCGATGTCTCTGTCCTTGGGGGCAACGTCGTTTACAAGGCGGTCGCCGATGTAAAGCTCGCCCTCGGAGATTTCCTCAAGACCCGCGATCATACGGAGAGTAGTTGACTTACCGCAGCCGGACGGACCTACAAGGATAACGAATTCCTTGTCCCGGATTTCAAGGTTTACGTCTGAAACGGCAACAACGCCGCCGGGGTATTTCTTATAAATGGATCTGAGTGATAAACTTGCCATTTTTTGCAGACCTCCCAAAAATAGTCTTGCCGATATACATTCGGCTATGTTAATATAATACCAAATTTCACACACAAATTTCAAGTTGTTTATTAACCAAACTTATAAAACCTTATTTATTTAGTTTGACGAAAAATTAACGTGATGTGAAGATTTCGGCGAAAAAACCTATGTTTTTGCATAACTTTTTGAAATTTATTTGTGCAATTTAGCATATCAAGTGGTGAAAACGGGTCTTAAAACACAACATATTGCGCCGTCTCGACCCTGCCAAAATTTTCATGAAATTTTTGTGCAATTAGATGATAGAGGGTAGAGGATAGAGGGTATAAATGCGATTGTTTCGCAAATGTCACAATTTTATAAAAAATTATTAATTATTAATTAACAATAATTCCTCGGCGGTAATTTCGCGGCACTCTCCCTCTTTCAGATTTTCGTCGAGGGCAAGTCCGCCTATGCTAACGCGCTTGAGATACAGCACCTTATTCCCAACCGCCTCAGCCATGCGTTTCACCTGATGATACTTGCCCTCGTGAATTGTTATAAAAATTTCGTTCAATTTTTGTGTAATTTCTACATCTGCGGGGAGACATTTTTCCCCTCCGTCAATAGTAATTCCCGATTTAAGCAAATCTATGTCCTTTTCGGCAATATTTTTTTCCAAAACGGCGAAATATTTTTTCTCCACATGCTTTCTCGGGGACAGAATGCTATGGGCGAACCCGCCGTCGTCGGTGATGAGAACGAACCCCACGGTGTCCTTGTCCAGCCTGCCCGCGGGGAAAAGCCCCTTGCGGCGCAGCTCGGGAGGAATAAGCTCCAGCACGGTTTCGGAGAGCCTGTCCCGTGTGGCGCAGACCGTGCCGGCGGGTTTGTTGAGCATAATATAGACGTGTTCGCGGTAGAGAATTTCCGTCCCCTCGGCGGAAACAACGTCCCGAAGAGGGTCTATCCGCGCGTCGAAAAGCCCGGCGGTTTCGCCGTTCACAGTGACGAGGCGTTTTTTGATAAGTTCCTTTGCCTCCGCGCGGGAGATATTCATTTGGTTTGCGAGAAAGCAGTCCAGCCGCAGAAAAGCCATAAAAACACTCCTTTTTTCTATACTATTATTATATAGTATAGAAGAGAGTTTGTCAATTGTTTAAATTTATATTTGGTGTAACAATTGCTTGTTTTATGCAACCGTAGGGCGGGGGCAGCCTGCATTGGCACGCTCCCGCCTTTATTGTATGTAACAATTTTTGTAGGGGCGGATTCCATATCCGCCCCTACAAACGCGTTACCAAAAAATTGTAGGGGACGGGTTTCCCGTCCCGCATGTCTGTAACCTCGGGACGGGAAACCCGTCCCCTACAAAGATACAAAAACCCGTACAAATAATTATTAATTATTAATTAGATTAATTTCCCAAAAACCGTCCATACTATTATAAAATGCGAAAAGGAGACAAAACCATGGAAAAAACCCCAACCACCCTCATTCTCACAGGCGGGGACGCCCTCCGCCTCCGCCCCCTGACCTGCACAAAACCCGCCGCCCTGCTCCCCGTCTGCGGCGTACCCCTGCTGCGCTATACTTTGGATTTGCTGGAACAGCACGGCTTTACCCGCCTTTTCACCGCCGCCGACCGCCTTTCCGACCAAATTACAAACTACCTCGAGGACTTCCCCGATATGGACTTCATCATCACCCCCGCCCCCGAGGGGACTTGCTCCGCCCTGACCAAAACCGCCGAGGTCTGCGAGGAAAATTCCCATATAATTACAATTTTCGGCAATCTTCTTTTCGATACCGACCTTAACGCCGCTCTGTCCCACCACGAAAAATCGGGCGCGGACGTGACCCTGCTTACCCTGCCGAAAGACGTGCGCTCCTACTCGGACGGCGTTCTTGCCGTTACGGACGGGGAAAATCTCGTCACCGAGCTTATCCCCTGCGCCGCCCGGGAAAACTGCCGCTCCGAAACGGCGGCGGCGGGAATTTTCATTTTCTCCCGAAAAACCGCCCTGAAAGCCGCCGACATGGGAGAGGATATTCTGGCGGACTTTCTGCCGAAATTTATCGCCAAAGGCGGCAAGGTTTCAGCCTTTACAGCACAGGGGTACTTCTGCTCCGCGTCCTCGTTCGAGGGGTACTTCGCCGCCAACAGCGACGTTCTGAACGGCAATTACCCCAGCCGTCCCGAAAACGTCGTGCGCACCGCCGACAGCCGTCCGGAGCTGAAACTCGTTCCCCCCGCGTATATCGCCCCCTCCGCCGAAATAAGCGCGGGGGTTGAAATCGGCGCGGGGACTGTCATCGGCGAAAACGTCACCGTCTGCCGAGGCGCGAAACTGCGGGGGGCGGTTTTAATGGACGGCGCGTTCATAGGCGAGCGCGCTACCGTCAACAGCGGCGTGATAGGCACGGGGGCGCGGCTTTTAACGGGGGCGGCGGTGTACGAGGGAGCGGTCGTGGGGGACGCGGCGGTTATTTCCGAGCAAGCGGTTGTCCGCGGCGGCGTAAGGATTTGGAACGGCAGACATATCGACGCTTACGCCTGTGCCGCCCAGGATATAAAGTACGGTTTCCTCACCCCCATGCGTATCGGCGAGGACGGCATCTGCGGCGAAACGGGGAGCATCATCACCCCCCAAACGGCGGCGGCTTGCGGCAGTTCCCTCGCCTCTTTGGGACGCAAAATCGGTATCGCCTGTAAGGACAGTCCCGCCTCGAAAAGTCTTGCCCTCGCCGTTGCGGCGGGAGTGACCTCCGCGGGGGGAGAGGTGTGGTTTTTCGGCGCGTCCTCCGCCCCTGCTTTAGAGTACTGCACCGCTAAATCGGGACTTGCGGCGGGCTGCTGGGTGGAGGCGGGCATTACCGCCAAAATCCGCCTGTGCTCGGGGGACGGTCTGCCCCTGACCCGAGGGGAGGAAAAAATCATCGAGGGGGGCGTGAACCGCGGCGAGTACAAGCGGGCGAGTTTCTCCAAATTCGGCGAGATACGCGACGCGGCGGCAATAACGCGGCTGTACTCGGCAATGATTGAGAGTACCGCGCCGAAAAAGCTGTCGAAAATAAAAGCTGTGCTGAACACCTCGGGCACGGCGGTGAACGACCTTTGCGGCGGAATTCTTAACAAGATAAGCAACAAAAACGGCGCGCCCGTGGTTTTTCACATCGGCAGCGACGGCAAAGGGGTTTCGGCGTACACCGACGAAACGGGCTATGTTTTTGAGGAAAAGCTGCTGCTTTTGGCGTGTATGCGGCGTTTCGCAATGGGGTACGACGTGGCATTGCCCTATGATTTCCCGAAAGCGGCGGACAAGCTGGCGAAAAAGTTCGGCAGCAAGGTTCTGCGGTACAGCGGCTGCCCCTCGGACCCGGGGGACAGCGAGGCGCGGCGGCTTGCGGCGGAAACGCCTTTTGTACGGGACGGGGCTGCGCTGATGATGTCGGTTTTGGAAGTCCTTGAAAGCAGGGGGATAACCTTGGCGGAGGCGGTTGCGGAACTGCCGGACATGGCGGTGTCCACGCGGTTTGTGCCCATAGACAAGCAGCCCGTGCGGCTTTTGCGGAGCGTTTTCGCGGGGGGGACTGCCACCGCCGACGGCGTGGAGATAAACGACCGCAAGGGGCGGGTGCTGATACGTCCCGTAAAGACGGAAAAGGGGGTTCTTATGAAAGTGGAGAGTTATTCCATGGAGGCGGCGGCGGAGTTGTGTGATTTTTATCAGGATTTGCTGAGGAGTAATTAATTGCATATTAATATTTATAATTTTTGTTGTACCCACTGTAGGGCGGGGGCTTGCTCCCGCCTATATTGTACATAACAAATTCCGTAGGGGCGGATCCTGTATCCGCCCGCGTGTTATAAAACCGTTACGGCGGGCGCATACGGGATGCGCCCCTACAATCGCATAACAAAAATTTTGTAGGGAACGGGTTTCCGTGCCAATACAGGCTGTCCCGTTGTTACATACCCGCGGGACGGGTGACCCGTCCCCTACAGAAATAAAAACACGTTAAATCCAAATAGGCGGGAGCAAGCCCCCGCCCTACAGTGACGTACACAATAAATAATAATTTACATATATAACGCCTTGACAAGAGGAAAGTTTTGGTGTATAATAAAAAATGATTTATTATGTTCGGACTTAGAACCCCATCTAAAAACCAATATAATCAATATTCCGCGGGAACTTGCCAATACGCCTCTCCAAACCTGCGGCAACGCAAATCAACCGTACTAACCGTACTACATATCAAAACGCTGAAAGGAATGTTACAATAGTGGCTAAAAACGATAATATCGAGCTTAACGCTTACGGGGAGAGAATTGCCCCCAAAAAACAGGTAAAAAATAACAATTTACCGAAAAAACCCGCCCGAAATGTGAAAAAATCCGAGCCTCCCAAAAAAACCGAGGCGAAAAAAACCGAGCTTTTCGGCAAGAAAACTCCCGCCAAACCCGTTAAAAAACCCGCTCCCCGAGGCGGTAACAGGGAGCAGAAAAATCTCCCGGCAATCCACCCCGAAACGGGAAAACCCCTCCATACCACAAACCACCGCCCCGCCAAAAAAACTCCCCTTAAAATCATACCTTTGGGGGGACTTAACGAAATCGGCAAGAATATGACGGTTTTCGAGTGCGCCAACGATATGTTTATCGTGGACTGCGGTCTGGCTTTCCCCGACAGCGATATGCCCGGGGTTGACCTTGTGCTGCCCGACTTCGCCTACGTTGAGGAAAACGCCGACAGGCTGCGGGGCATTGTCATTACCCACGGTCACGAGGACCACATCGGCGGACTTGCCTATCTGCTGAAAAAAATAAACGTCCCCGTTTACGCAACCCGCCTTACCGTGGGACTTATAGAAGGAAAACTGCGGGAGCACGACCTGCTCTCTTCCGCGGATTTGCACGTGGTAACCCCCCGCCAAACCGTCAAAATGGGCTGCATGGCTGTGGAATTTATTCGCGTGAACCACTCTATCCCCGACGCGGTGGCTCTTGCCATACACACCCCTGCGGGCATCGTCGTCCACACGGGGGACTTTAAGGTGGACTTTACCCCAATCGAGAGCGAAATTATAGATTTAGCCCGTTTCGGCGAGCTTGGCAACAGGGGAGTACTGGCGCTGATGTCCGACTCCACAAACGCCGAGAGACGGGGGCACACCGCCTCCGAGCGGACGGTGGGAAACAGCTTTGAGCGGCTTTTCGACGCCGCCGAGGGGAAACGCATTATTATTGCGACATTTTCCAGTAATATCCACCGCGTGCAGCAGATAGTGAACTGCGCCGTCAAAACGGGCAGGAAAATCGCGGTTTTCGGCAGAAGTATGCTTAACGTTATCGGCACGGCTATGGAGCTTGGGTACTTAAAAATGCCGGACGGTCTTATGATTGACATCGACAGTATGAACCGTTTCCCTCCCGAGAAAATCGTGCTGATTACCACGGGAAGTCAGGGTGAGCCCATGTCCGCCCTGTCAAGAATGGCAATGAACGAGCACCGCACCGTGACCATAACCCCCATGGACTTTATCATCATCAGCGCGACCCCCATTCCCGGCAACGAAAAGCTGGTGACAAAAGTCGTGAACGAGCTTATGCGGGCGGGTGCGGAAGTTATATACGAGTCCATGTACGACGTGCACGTGTCGGGTCACGCCTGTCAGGAGGAGCTTAAACTTATGCTTTCGCTGACAAAGCCGCGGTTTTTCATTCCCGTACACGGCGAGTACAAGCACCTTAAAAAGCACGCGGGGCTTGCCTACAGCCTCGGCTTTGAGCAGGACAGCGTTATAATCGGCAGCATAGGCAACGTTATCGAAACCGACGGCGTCGATATGAAAATCACGGGACAAGTCCCCTCGGGGCGGGTCTTTGTGGACGGTCTGGGCGTTGGGGACGTTGGCTCTATCGTCCTGCGGGACAGAAAGCACCTTTCCGAAGACGGCTTGATAATAGCCGTGGCAACCATAGAGGCGGAAAGCGGCGCAATCCTCGCCGGACCGGACATTGTGTCGAGAGGTTTTGTGTACGTCCGCGAATCCGAGGAGCTTATGGACGCGGCAAGAAGTCTGCTTATGAAAACATTGCAGCACTGTCTTGACGACGACCTCCACGACTGGAACACCATAAAAAGCCGCATGAAAGACGAGCTTGGGGACTACATCTACATGAAAACCAAACGCCGCCCGATGATTTTGCCTATCATAATGGAAATCTAAGTTTAATTAATAATTAAGAATTAATAATTAATAATTTTTTGTATGCTTTACAATTTGGCAAATTTATGCTATAATAAGTTTTGTAGGGGACGGGTTTCCCGTCCCGCATACGAAAGGCGGTGAGCCTATGGAGCAAAGCGAACTCCAATTCAAGGACAGCCTGCGCAAGGAATTAATAATGTATAAAGAATACCTGCGTTTGCTTGAAAACGGCGACAGCGAACTCCTGAAACAAAAATTTGAGGAAAATATCGACCGAATAAACGCAAGTTTGCAGGATTAACAGGAAAGGACGGTGCGATTATGTACGAAACCGACAAACAGTACGACGGTATGCTTATTGACCAATACCGCAGCTTGACGGAAATCAGAGAATCCGCCGTCAAAGAAAACGCGGCTGAAACAATCGCGGTAATCGACAGACAAATAAAATTTCTCAAACTGAAATTCCTCCCGAGGAAATTCCCCGAAAAATAAATTGAAAGGCGGCAATAAAATGACAAATCAAGAATTATGCACATTGTATGAAAGTCTCGCGGCGTTAATCGAAACAAATAACGCCGATAAAGCTCTGAAAATTCTGAAAAACGCCATTGCCCGCATTGACAGGGGCGCAGCCGCAAACGACAGCGGCAAAGAGAAAGAGCAGGAAAACAAATAACGTTTTTTATCTGTACTGTTATACGTCAAAAAAGGTGCAAAGCACGCTCCACGCCCTTTGCACCTTTTTTAAAGACCCCCCCATTTCTACCCTCTATCCTCTATCTTCTATCATCTAATAAACGGAAAGGAATTACAGCTATGAAAGGAAAACGCTGGACAGCTTTTAAAATGGTGTCGCTGCTTTTGGTGGTGGTTTCCCTCGCCTGCGCCTTTTCGGTGTACGAGGTTAACGAGGTCCGCTTTTGGACGCTCCTTGCCATAACAGCGCTCTCCGCCCTTGCGTTTTTAACCCTGTTTTCTGCCTCACAGCAGAACCTCCACAAATTCGTCACGGAAATGGAATCCCAGCTGAACCTCACCGAGAGGGACAGCCTCTACAAATTCCCCGCCCCCGCGGTTATCGTGGACGGCGAGGGCATTATCGTTTGGTACAACATCGCCTTTACCGAGCAGGTCTGCGGGGACGACGTTTTCGGTCTGCACATCACAAAACTGTTCGCCGACCTTGATTTGCGGAAGTCCATCGAAAACAAAAACACCACCGTAAACTATGAAACGGGGCACTTCCGCGTTTCCGCGGTGACAACCGAAAAGCTGGACGATTCCTCCGAGCTTATTTCCGACCTTACTCTGCTGTACTTCGACGACGTAAGCGACTGCATAAACCTTGAAAAGCGGCTGAACGAAATCCGCCCCGCCGTAATTCTTATTTCCGTGGACAACTACGAGGATATTCTCTCCGACGAAAAGGACAGCGAAAAGGCTCACATTATGATACAGCTGGACAAGCTCCTGGAGACTTATTTCGAGGAACATTCCGCCCTGCTGAAAAAGCTCGGCAGCGACCGCTTTATGGCGATTGCCGAGGAAAATCAGTTAGGCAGAATGATAGAAAATAAATTCAAAATTCTGGAAAAAGTACGGAGCATAACCGTTACCGAAAAGTACTCCATAACCCTTTCAATCGGCGTAGGAATTAACACCGAGGGCATACAGGCGGGGGAAAAGGAGGCTAAACAGGCTCTCGAAATGGCGCAGGGCAGGGGCGGCGACCAAGCCGCCGTAAAAACGGAAAACGGCTTTGAGTTTTTCGGCGGCGTAGCCAAGGGTATCGAGAAAAACACCAAAGTCAAAACCCGCTTTGTTGCCACCGCTCTTATAGAGCTTATCAACTCCTGCGACAAGGTTATTATTATGGGGCACCGTTTCGGCGACCTTGACAGCATAGGCTCGGGGGCGGGAATGTGCGGCGCGGTACGCCGTATGAACCCCGACATTGAAACCTATATGGCGGTGGATTACGAAAAGTGCCTCGCCAAGCCCATTATAGACCGCCTTAACGAGAACCTTACCGAGGAAATCCCCATTTTCATAACCACCGCCGAGGCTGTCGCCCGAATGAACGACCGCACCCTGCTGATAGTCACCGACACCCACAACAAGGACATTATCGAGAGTACCGAGCTTTACGAAAAAGCCAAGCACATAGCCGTCATCGACCACCACAGGCAGACGGTGA
Source organism: Ruminococcus sp. (assembly GCA_023665505.1). GTDB lineage: Bacteria > Bacillota > Clostridia > Oscillospirales > Ruminococcaceae > RGIG8773. Next base: position 29,557 of record JAMPDU010000010.1, on the reverse strand, counting down.
ACTATATCGACAACGCGGTGATTTTCCACCACGAGCCGTACTCGTCGTCGGCAAGCGAAATGACCGCCGAGCTTATTCAGTATTTCCCAAATATAGACAAGCTGCCCAGCTATTACGCCGACGCCATGCTTGCGGGAATAATGCTCGACACAAAGGATTTTGTAATGCGTACGGGCGTGCGTACCTTTGAGGCGGCGGCGTTCCTGCGAAAACTGGGGGCGGATATGGTTGCGGTTAAGGGACTTTTCGCCAACACTTTGGACTGCGTTAAGCACCGCTCGCAGCTTATCGCCGAAACGGAGATATACAGCCGCTGCGGCATTGCCACCGACGAAAGCGGCGACAGCAGCGCAAGGGTCAGCGCAGCGCAGGCGGCGGACGAAATGCTGAGTATTTCGGGTGTTGACGCAAGTTTTGTAATTTTCCGCACGCCGGACGGGGGGATAAATATTTCCGCACGGTCGCGGGGAGCGATGAACGTGCAGATAATTATGGAAAAGCTTGGCGGCGGCGGACACCAGACAATGGCGGCGGCGCAGTTTCGGGACATAACCGTAAACGAGGCGAAAGCGAAACTTATCGGCGCGATTGATGAGCACATAGCAAATATTTCGTAAAAACATTTGTAGGGGCGCATCCTGTATGCGCCCGCCGTAACAATTTCAGAACACGCGGGCGGATACAGGATCCGCCCCTACAAAAGGCATATTTTATTAATTTGTTTACAATCGGGAAGATAAAATCCCAACCAATCAAGAATTTGCACAAGAATAAAAATAATTATTAATTATTCATTATTAATTATTAATTAATTCAAGAAGGAGATAAAATTATGAAAGTTATATTCTTACAAGACGTAAAAGGCTCGGGCAAAAAGGGCGACGTAAAGGAAGTCGCGGACGGCTACGCGAGAAATTTCCTTATAGGAAAGGGTCTCGCCGTTGAGGCTACCGCGAAAAATATGTCGGATTTGGCGGGGAAAAAATCCTCCGAACAGCACAAGGCGGACGTCGCCAAACAGGAGGCGGAGGCTGCCGCCGCGAAAATAAAGGGCAAAACGGTGGTCTGCAAATCAAAGGCGGGGCAGGGCGGAAAGCTTTTCGGCTCGGTGACTGCGGGCAACATCGCCGACCTTATTTCGGAGCAGCTGGGCGTTAAGGTTGACAAGAAAAAAGTCTCCCTCGACACGGAAATAAAGTCGTTCGGCACATATACCGCCGAGGTTAAATTCCTTGCGGGAATTACCGAAAAGATAACCGTTGAGGTAACCGAGGAATAACGTACATTTCATATGGGACGGGAAACCCGTCCCATACAAACACAATTTCTAACCTCTTACCTCTAACCTCTTTTTATGAACGAGTAACCCAAAACCAAAGGAGTACCTCTAAATGGATTTTGATTTAAATTCCACCGAGCTGCCCTATAATTTAGAGGCGGAACAGACCGTGCTGGGCGCGCTGCTCTTAGACCCGGAAACCCTGTCGGAGGCTATGAATTACATAAAGCCCGACAGTTTCTACATCACAAAGCACCGCGACCTTTTCGCGATAATTATACGCCAATTCACTTTGGGCGTGAAAACCGACATTATCACCGTTATCGACGAGGCTGTTCGGGACGGCGTTTTTGAAAGCTCTTCGGCGGCAAAAGAGTACCTCGCCGCCCTTATGGAGAGCGTCCCCACCACGAAAAATATCGAGAGCTACTGCAAAATCGTGGAGCAGAAGTTCTACATCAGGCAGCTTATCACCACCGCCAAGGAAATTATCGAGGTTTCCACCGCGGGGCAGGAAAACGCCGAGCAGCTTTTGGACTTTGCCGAGCAGAAAATTTACGACATACGTCAGGGCAAAGCGGCGGACGGTCTTACAAAAATCGACGAGGTTGTGCTGGAGGCGTACGACGAGCTGGGCAGAAAGTCCGGTCCCGACAAGGAAAAATACTTAGGGGCGAAGTCGGGTTTTTCCGACCTTGACCACGTTATTACGGGACTTAACAAGTCCGACCTGATAATTTTGGCAGCCCGTCCCGCAATGGGCAAATCGGCTTTCGCGCTTAATTTGGCGACCAACGTCGCCCGCCGAAACCGCGACGCCGAGGTTGTGATTTTCTCCCTCGAAATGTCCAAAGAGCAGAACGTCATACGTATGCTCGAGTCGGAAAGCCTCGTTGAGGGCGACTGCCTTATGAAAGGCAACATTTCGGGCGAGCAGTGGACTAAACTCGCCGAGGGGGCGGAACGGCTGTCGGGCATGAATATTTATCTTGACGACACCGCGGGCATAACCGTACCCCAAATGAAAGCCAAGCTGCGCCGCATGAAAAATCTGGGACTTGTCATCATCGACTATTTGCAGCTCATGAGCAGCAGCAGGCGGATAGAAAACCGCGTCACCGAAATTTCGGAAATCACGCGGCAGCTAAAGCTGATGGCAAAAGAACTGAACGTCCCCGTGATAACCCTGTCCCAGCTTTCCCGCGCGGTTGAGTCGAGGACGGACAAGCGCCCCATGCTTTCCGACCTGCGTGAGTCGGGTTCAATCGAGCAGGACGCGGACATTGTTATGTTTTTGTACCGCGACGCCTACTATAACAAGGACACCCAAGACCCCTCCCTTGCCGAGTGCATCGTGGCGAAAAACCGCCACGGCGAGACGGGTTCGGTAAATCTGCGGTACAACGCGCCGTATATGCTTTTTGTGGGCACTACAAACGCACCCGCCGCCCCGCCCCGATAATTTTTTTTGGCACAACAAAAACAATTAATAATTAATAATTTTATGTGCGGGTTCTTTGTACCTCTGTAGGGGACGGGTTTCCCGTCCCGCGTGTTGTGAAACCGTATCGGCGGGCGGGGAGACCCCGCCCCTACAAATTGCGTTATTTCGTGGGATTGCAATTCATTTACTTTTTTTCGTATGTAAATTAATAACCGTCGGCAACGCCGACACCTTAATTATTAATTATTAATTAAAACAACATCTGCGAGGAAAACAATGTTAAAAAAGTTACAAAACACTATAAAAAAATACAATATGATAAACAGCGGCGAAACCGTCTGCTGCGCCCTTTCCGGGGGCGCGGACAGTACCGCTCTGCTCCTTGCTCTCCGCGAACTTTCCGCGGAAATGAATTTCACCCTCGCCGCCGTCCACATAAACCACCTGCTGCGGGGTTCGGAAAGCGACAGGGACGAGCTTTTCTGCCAAAATTTGTGCGGGCGGCTGAACGTCCCCCTGCAAATTTTCAGGCGGGACGCCGCAGCTTTTTCACGCTCCCTCGGCGTTTCGGCGGAAACCGGGGCGCGGGAAATGCGCTACGGAATTTTCGCGGAACTCCCCGCGGACAAAATCGCCGCCGCCCACAACCTGAACGACAACGCCGAAACCCTCCTCTTCCGCATGGCTCGGGGGACGGGTTTAAAGGGCTTGACGGGCATTCCACCCGTCCGCGGGAAAATCATACGCCCCCTGCTTTTCTGCACCCGTGAGGAAATCGAAAATTTTCTTGCCGAACACGGTCAGGACTTCGTAACCGACAGCACCAACCTTTCCGACGACTATTCGCGAAACAAAATCCGCCACAAAATTGTCCCCGCCATGTCGGAAATCTGCGGAGGTTTCCCAAAAAACGTCGAAAAGCTCACCCTGTCCCTGACAGAGGACGAGGACTTCCTGACAAATTTCGCGGCGGAACGGAAAAATTCCGACCTGCGCACCCTCCACCCCGCCGTAAAAAAGCGGGCGATTATTCTGCATTTGAAAGAACGGGGGATTTCCGTAAATTCCCAATATATAGAAATTATTGAAAAAATTCTCCAAACGGGCGGCAAAGCCGATTTGGGAAAATTTACCGCGGCTGCCAAAAACGGTTTGCTGACGTTTTACCTAAGTAAATCGGAAAAGCAAATTATTCCGCAAATTATCTTAAAAGAGGGAAAATATACCTTTTCAAGTGATAAAATTGTGATAATATCGAAAGTAAACGGCGAAAAAATGAACGAAACGCAATTTATTAACAAAAATTCAACAACTGACCTCTTAGATTATGATAAAATAAAGGGTAGTATTGTTTTAAGAAACCGACTGCGAGCCGACAAATTCAAACCCGCCGGCAGTACCCATACCCGTGAGCTGAGAAAGCTTTTGCAGGAAAATTTTCCCGAGGAGGAGAGAAAGTACTGCGCCGTGCTTGCGGACGGCGAGGGCGTGATTTGGTCGGAACACTTCGGTACAGCCGACAGGGCAGTACCTAACGAAAACAGCGAAAATTTACTTAAAATTGAAATAAAACATTAACTTTTTTTACAAGGAGGACAAAAAAATGGGTTCTAAAAAGAACAGCAACAAGGGCTTGATAATCTACGCCGTTGTGATGATACTGGTAATAGCCACTGCGGTCATGCTTTTAAGGCAGGCGAGCAAACCCGTGTCGGAGTACAGCTATTCGGAAATAATGGGGTATTTTGACAATTATCAAGTATCGGAAATGACCTTTGACCTTGGAACGGGCGAACTGGAAATCATCGTCGAGGGCAGGGATACCCCTATCCTCTACACAGTGCCAAACGTGAACGTGTTCCTTAACGAAATACAAACGGGGGAGGAAAACTACCGCCGCGAGTACAACGAACGCCACCCCGACGAGCCGCTGGCACAGGAGTACTATAAAATTCAGGACACCACCTGGCTGTACAACTTAGTGCCGTCGCTGCTTATTATCGGGCTGATGATTTTCTTTTTCTTTTTTATGATGCGTCAGGCGGGCGGCGGCGGAAAGATGAATAATTTCGGCAGAGCCAACGTGAAAAACGCCTCCAACAAAAAGCATACCTTTGAGGACGTTGCGGGAGCGGACGAGGAAAAGGAAGAGCTTGCGGAAATTGTGGACTTCCTTAAAAACCCCAAAAAATACACCGAAATGGGTGCGAGAATTCCCCGAGGCGTACTGCTTATGGGACCTCCGGGCACGGGTAAAACCCTGCTTGCCAAAGCCGTTGCGGGGGAGGCGGGCGTACCGTTTTTCTCCATTTCCGGTTCGGACTTTGTGGAAATGTTCGTGGGCGTCGGCGCGTCCCGCGTCCGCGACCTGTTTGAGACGGCTAAGAAAAATTCTCCGTCCATAGTTTTCATAGACGAAATCGACGCGGTTGGACGTCAAAGAGGCGCGGGTCTCGGCGGCGGAAACGACGAGCGCGAGCAGACCCTTAACCAGCTCCTTGTTGAAATGGACGGTTTCGACGGCAACGAGGGCGTTATCGTTATAGCAGCCACGAACCGCCGCGATATTCTCGACCCCGCCCTGCTCCGTCCGGGACGTTTCGACCGTGAAATAATGGTTGGCTACCCCGACGTTAAGGGCAGAGAGGCAATTCTGAAAGTACACTCCAAAAACAAACCCCTCGGTCCGGACGTTGACTTGAACGTCATTGCCAAAACCACCCAGTTCTTTACGGGTGCGGATTTGGAAAATCTTCTCAACGAGGCTGCTCTGCTGGCGGCGCGCGCCGACCGCAAGGCTATAGTTGAATCCGACATCGAGGAGGCAACTCTTAAGGTTGTGGCAGGTCCGGAGAAAAAGTCCCACATAGTTACCGACCGCGACAAGAGGATTACCGCGTACCACGAGGCGGGGCACGCTGTTGCGGCGTACCATCTGCCCGAGTGCGAAAAGGTGCATCAGGTAACGACCATACAGAGAGGTCAGGCAGCGGGCATGACGGTCTGCCGCCCCGACACGGACGACAGCCACGTAACAAAAGGAAAAATGTACCAAGATATAGTTATGACAATGGGCGGACGTGTAGCCGAGTCTATCACCTTTGAGGACGTGTGCACAGGCGCAAGCGGCGATATTCAGCAAGCCACAAAAAGAGCGAGAGCCATGGTTACAAAATACGGTTTTTCGGAAAGTCTCGGACCTGTTTTGTACGGCGGCGATTCCGACGAGGTATTTTTGGGCAGAGACTACGGACATACCCACCAGTACAGCGAAAACACCGCCAACCTTATCGACAGCGAGATAAAACGTATCATAACCGAGGCTTATAAAGAGTGCGAAAGAATACTCACCGACCACAACGACCAACTTGTTAAGCTGGCTGAGTACCTTATCGAACACGAAAAGATAAGCGGCGACGATTTCGAGAAGATGATGAAAGAAACCGAAGAGACGGAGTACCCCTCGGTTACTTTGGAGGAAATCGGCTCGGACGACGCCATAGGCTTAAGCAAGCTCGAGGATATTGAGGAGTTTGAGAATAAAAAAGACGAGTAAGAATATTTTAAAAACACTTGACAAACCTAAAATTGTGTGCTATAATATCATAAGAAAACTAAATCCCCCGCAGTCACACTACGGGGGATTTTATATAACTTTCAACTGTAGGCTGTAAACTATCAACTGTCATGCGAGGTTCTCAATGAGATTATTATTTTTAGGTGACGTTGTGGGGAATATCGGCACGGATTTCGTCGCCGAAAAGCTCCGCACGCTGAAAAAATACTATAACGCGGACGTTACCGTTGTCAACGGCGAAAATTCCGCCCAAGGGAACGGTATTACTCCAAATTCAGCGAAAGCCCTTTTCGACGGCGGCGCGGACGTTATCACCACCGGCAACCATTGCTACCGACGGCGGGAAATCTACCATACCCTCGAAACCGAGCGGAATTTGATACGCCCCGCCAACTACCCAAAAGGCAACCCGGGACGGGGGTACTGCGTTTACGATATGGGCAGCTGCCAAATCGCCGTGATAAACCTTATGGGCACGGTCTACATGGAGGCTCTCGACAACCCGTTCGCCGCCGCGGACAGAATTCTCCCAAATATTTCCACACCAAATATTATTGTGGACTTCCACGCCGAGGCGACAGGCGAGAAAAAAGCTATGGGGCACTACCTCGCCGGGCGGGTCACGGCGGTTTTCGGTACCCACACCCACGTCCAGACCGCCGACGAAACCGTACTCAAAGACCACACGGGGTACATCACCGACGTAGGAATGTGCGGTCCGGAACTTTCGGTGCTGGGGGTAAAGACCGAAATCGCCATAGAAAAACAGCGTTTTCACGCTCCGGTAAAATTTACCGAATCGGAGAACCCCCCGTTCATAAACGGCGTTGTGATAGAATTCGACGAAAAGAATGGTAAATGTGTATCAATCGAGCGGCTTATAATTAGGTAAACTGCCGAAACTGTTACCAAACTATTGAACTTTGATTAAATAAGGTGTATAATTAGGATATGTTTTACTCTATGCAATATATAAAAACCATAGCCTTTAATTGATTTTCTGCAAACTTTTAAATTTGAAATTTTTGGCAAATACCCAATAGATATATAGAAAAGGAGGTATTGTTAATGGAAATTCTAAAGGTCTCGGCAAGATCAAATCCAAACTCGGTAGCGGGAGCGATAGCCAGCGTAATGCGCGAAAGCAGCACGGTGGAAGTCCAGGCAATAGGCGCGGGAGCGGCAAACCAGGCAATAAAGTCCATAGCGGTAGCGAGAGGGTATTTAGCGCCCATAGGATTGGACCTGATATGCTATCCGGCATTCGGCAGCATAGAAATAGACGGCGAAAACCGCACAGCGATACGGCTTATATGCGAAGAGCGGTAAAGTGATAAAAAATTTCCCCCGAATGAAAAATTTTCGGGGGATTTTTTGTTGTTTGGAAACTTTCATATCACTTTCTTATTCCTTTTAAATTATACCATATAAATTAACGCTTGTCAACACTTTTGCTTGACAAAATATTACATAATATGCTATAATTATTGTGTTGCCACTCCTTACCGGCAACTTAACGGGAGGAGGTGATGACGATGCCGGAATTGTTTGTATCTTTTCTTATTTCCGTTGCAGCAGGTGTAGTAGCAAATACCATTTTCTGCATTCTGCAATGGCTTAACGGTCGCAAGAAGTAAAAGACGGCAACAGAGCCGTAACGTTACAATAGTGACAAAAGAATCCCCGAGGTGGCAGCCTCGGGGATTTTTTGTGACTTCCGACGTCGGAACTCATTGCTTGTATCTTCTTATGGTATTATTATACCACACAAATATTATTTTGTCAAGCACTTTTCAAAAAATTCATATAGTACCCTTAGCCGCCCTCACAACCTGAACTATAACCGCCAAAAGCAGTACAACGTCGATAATTTTAAGGGCAATGTTAATAACCGTACCCACAAGGGGTATCCATGTTACTATGGAAAGAAGTTTCCCAAGCACGAACATCACCGCAAAGCAAATTGTGAAAATTATTCCCCACTTAGAGCAGGCGTGTGCAAACTCCGAATCAACGCCCGAAATGAAGTACACCAAAAAAAGCACGGGGAACACCGACAAAACGCCGATTACCTTATTCTGCTCCGCGTCGCTCTGACTGTAATTTGCCATAACAGCCTCCTTACTTTATAATGCGTATTTTGATTACGCTGTCAACCGCCGCAAGCTTGCCGACAATGCCGTCGTCCACCGCGCCCGCCGCGTCAAGCATTGTGTACGCATAATCTTTTTTGGACTTGCTCACCATATTGTCGATATTTATCTTAGCGTCGCCCAGCACCGAAGTCAGCTGAGAAATAACGTCGGGAATATTTTTGTGCATAACGCAAATCTTAGTACCCGCCGCATTCATTTCCGCGTCGGGGTAGTTTACGGAATTTTTAATGTTGCCGTTCTCGATGTACTCAATAAGTTCAAGAGCCGCCATCATAGCGCAGTTGTCCTCCGACTCGGGTGTGGACGCGCCCAGATGGGGGATAGCGATAACATTCTTAACACCCAGAACCTCGTCGCTGGGGAAGTCCACAACATAAGCCGCAACTTTACCGCTTTCAAGGGCTGAAATAATTGCCCCGCTGTCAACAAGCTCTCCTCTCGCGAAGTTCAGCACCCGAACACCGTCTTTCATAAGGGCAATTGTCTCATTGTTGATAGTACCCTTAGTGTCGGCGTTGTAGGGCACGTGAATTGTCACATAGTCCGCCGCCGCGTAAACTTCCTTAACGTCCGCAACAGCCTTTACTGCAGGGTTAAGACCCAGGGCGGCTTTTACGGAAAGGTACGGGTCAAAGCCCACAACTTTCATACCCAAAGCAACCGCCGCGTTTGCAACCAGTACGCCTATCGCGCCCAAGCCGATAACGCCCAGGGTTTTGCCCATAATCTCGGGACCCGCAAACTGGGATTTTCCTTTTTCAACCATTTTGCCAACCTCTGCGCCGTTGCCCTTAAGGGTCTGCGCCCAAGCCATAGCCTCGGGGACTTTCCGCGAGGAAATAAGCAGTCCCGCAATAACAAGCTCCTTAACGGCGTTAGCGTTCGCGCCGGGGGTGTTGAAAACAACAATGCCCTGCTCCGCGCACTTGTCAACGGGGATATTGTTTACGCCCGCCCCCGCACGGGCGATAGCAAGCAGATTTTCGCCGAAAACCATATCGTGCATAGCCGCCGACCGCACCATAATGGCGTCGGGGTTCTGCACCTCGTCGGCGACGTTATACTTAGCGGTATCGAAATTATCCGTACCGTACTTTGAAATTTTATTCAAAGTCTGAATATTAAACATTTTAATCGACCTCTTTCAATTTTTTTCTTATGCAATTCCATTTACGTTTGAAATAACAGTCTTTCTTTCCCTGTCAAGCAAAAGAGCAAGACCCTTTTACAAATTGTTTTTCGGAATTATTTTTCATTGTCAAATTCATTGGTAACAACAGGTTTGCCGTCCCTGTCAAGCAGGGGGGTAAGACCGCCCGAATAGCCGTTCTCACGCCAAAGGTAGTTTACACCTGTTTCGGTATCCGCCCATATTTCAATGACGCTTACAACGCCCTGTTTGTATATTCTTTTAAATCTTTCAGCCATATAAGAACCTCCGAATTTTGCAGGGGGACGGGAAACCCGTCCCCTACAATTATTTTACGCGTTATCAGCCTCGAATTTTTTCATAAATTCAACCAGCTTTTCCACGCCCTCGATAGGCATAGCGTTATATATGGACGCTCTCATACCGCCCACCGTTCTGTGACCCTTAAGGTTCTCAAAGCCCGCCGCCTTAGCCTCTTTTACAAACTTGGCGTCCAGCTCCTCGTTGCCCGTAACGAAAGGCACGTTCATCAAGCTGCGGTCTTTCTTTTCCACAGTACCCTTGAAAAGCTTGCTTTGGTCGAGAAAATCGTACAGAACAGCAGCCTTTTTCTCGTTGTGCTTTTTCATAGCCTCGAGACCGCCCATTTTCTTAATCCACTTGAAAACCTTGCCGCAGATGTAAATTCCGTAGCAGGGGGGAGTATTGTAAAGGCTGTCGTTGTCCGCCTGAGTTTTCCACTTCAGCATAGTGGGAGTGCCGGGGAGAACGTCGTCTCTTATCAAATCCTCGCGGATAATAGCTATAACCACGCCCGCAGGACCGATATTTTTCTGCACGCCGCCGTAGATAACGCCGTACTTTGTAACGTCCACAGGCTCGGAAAGGAAACATGAGGAAACGTCCGCAACCAAATCCTTGCCCTTGGTATTGGGCAAATTCCAGAATTTAGTACCGTAAATGGTGTTATTCTCGCAGATGTAAACATAGTCCGCGTCCTCGGGAATGGCAAGGTCGGAGCAGTCGGGAATGTAGGAGAAAGTTTTGTCGGCGGAAGACGCAACGTCCACAGCCTCGCCGTACAGCTTAGCCTCCTGGAACGCTTTTTTCGCCCACTGACCGGTGATAATATAAGCGGCTTTCTTGTTTTTCATAAGGTTCATGGGTACAGCCGCGAACTGCTGAGACGCGCCGCCCTGCAAAAACAGAACCTTGTAATTGTCGGGAATGTTCATCAAATCGCGGATATCCTTTTCCGCGTCCTTGATAATCTCGTCGTAAGCCTTGGAACGGTGGGACATTTCCATAACGGACATACCCGTGCCCTTATAGTCGAGCATTTCCTCCGCCGCCTCTTTGAGAACCTCCTCCGGCAGAACAGCCGGACCCGCGCTGAAATTATAAACTCTTGACATTGTAAAAGACCTCCAAAAAAATTTTTACGTAAAAATATAAATACACAGTATAATTATACCATTATGTTAAATAAATGTCAATACCGCGCTGTAAAAAATTTGCAGGATAAATCCTGCAATTATGCCGATTGATACAATTCGCTTTCCTCCAACAGCGTTTCGGGGGCAATATCTATTTCGCCGCCGTTCCACACCGCCGTGCCGTACTCAACATAAACCCCGTTAAAAACATTAACGTCTTTCAAAGGCTTATAGCAGGGAAAGTCAAGATACGGCTTAAAATCGAAAACCCGTTTTTCGTCATTGTTAAAGGTAATAAGCAGCCTGTAGCCGTCAAGCGGGCGTATAGCTTTAGCCTTTACAGGTTTTGGCAATTCTCCGGCATAAGCAATATCATTAATAATATACATAATTTTCCTCCTATCTCAAAGGGTCAATTTTTTCGTACTGCAAACCCTGCACGGCGTTATTCCAAGCAGCATATGCCTCTTCCTCGTGAAAAGCCAGCCAGCCTTGTATCATTTTCAACTGCTTAACGGGCATAGAACCCGACAGCAATTCGCCGTCAATGCCGATAGACGCCTCATATTCGCCGTAATAAGCGTGTATATGCGGCTTGTGGTGCTGTTGAGTATCTTTAAACAGCATTTTTATTACTATTCCCATAAATCTGCTTAATTCAGGCATAAATTCATTTCCTTTCTTTTTAATTATATTTACAGCAGTCCTCTAAATATACGCGCTTTGTAGGGGACGGGTTTCCCGTCCCGCTGTTACGTATCTGCGGGCGGGGAAACCCCGCCCCTACAAAAGTTTTATTTATAAGGTTTGCTATAATTATACCCCAACCCCCAAAAAAAGTCAATACCCAAACCGTTTACCCGAAAATCCAAAGAAAATTAACAAATTAAAAATAAAAATTCCCCCATAAATACCAAAAATCTCTTGCAATTTCCTCAAATCTATGCTATAATATAATAGTATACTTTTTACCCAAATCCCAACCCAAAAACCCAAGGGGGAACTGAAAATTATGAATTCTTTTACAGAGGTTTACGACAAGATACGTGACTACTGCTATGATAAAATAAATAAAAACGAGTTCAACGAAACCTCCTACAACCTGTGGATAAGCCCGCTTAAGCCCGACAGGCTGGACGGCAACGCCGCCTACTTCACCGTTTCAAACGAGTTTATCAAAAATACATTTTCCAAGAATTATACCGACTTTTTCAAAGGGGCGTTAAAAGATATTCTCGGTTTCGACGTGGAGCTTAACGTCTCCGTGAAAGCCGCCGAAAACGAGGACGACAACGAGCCTAACGTCAAAAAAGCCGAGCTTATGGAATCATTTTCCAACGCCGAGTACGGCTATACCTTTAACACCTTTATCGTGGGGCGGTCAAACGAGTTCGCCTACGCCGCCTGCACCTCCGTGGCAAAATCCCCCGGCAGCGCCTATAACCCGCTTTTTATATACGGCTCTTCCGGTTTGGGCAAAACCCACCTCATTACCGCCATAAGCATGCACATCAAGGAGGAACGCCCCGGCACAAATATTATCTACGTCACCGGCGAGGCGTTTACAAACGAGCTTATCAACGCCATTCAGCAGAAAAAAGACACCAGCCAGTTCCACCAAAAGTACCGCAGCGCCGACGTGCTGCTTGTGGACGACGTGCAGTTTATCGCGGGAAAAGAGTCCACCCAAGAGGAATTTTTCCACACCTTTAACGAGCTGCACAATTTAGGCAAGCAGATAGTGCTGACCTCCGACCGTCCCCCAAAGGAAATTAAAACTCTGGAGGACAGAATTCGCACCCGCTTTGAGTGGGGGCTTATCGCGGATATTTCCTCACCCGATTTCGAGACGAGGGCGGCGATAATACGCCGCAAAGCCGAGCTTTTGGACTTCGTTATTCCCCCGGACGTCTGCGAGTACATAGCCAACAAGCTTAAGGTCAATATCCGTCAGCTTGAGGGCTGCGTAAAAAAACTTAAGGCGGGTCAGCTTTTAATGGGTACGCCGCCGTCCATGGCTCAGGCGCAAAAGGCTGTAAACGAGATACTTTCCGAGGAGCAAGCTCCCCCCATTACCGTGGAGCGGGTTCTGAACGAGGTTGCGGGGGTTTACTCCGTCACCGCCGAGGACGTCTGCTCAAAGAAAAGAAGTTCTCAAATCTCCATGGCGCGGAAAGTCGCCTCATATGTTATCAAGGAAGTTACCGATATGTCTTTCAAGTCCATAGGCATGGAGCTTGGGGGCAGGGATCACAGTACCATTATGTACTACCACGAGGACATACAAAAGATAATGAATAAAGACGCCCACACCCGGGAAATGATTGAGGATATTATCAAAAATATCAAGGGAAGTAAATTTATCTAATTAACAATTAATAATTAATAATTAATAATTTTTTGGTAATTCTTTCCTTTGTGGGTAATTGGTTCATTTACAGTTTTTTGTCGGTAAATTTTAAATCGTCGGCATCGCCGACACCTTAATTATTAATTATTCATTATTAATTATTAATTAGAAAAATTTGCCAAAAATAAAGTGTAAAGTGATAAATACTGTCAGTTGTAAAAATCGGTTTTCCACATAGTGTGGAAAACGTGGTGGAAAAGTTTAAAAGCCGTTTTTACGGTATGTAAATCGTTACATTACTTTTTGTATAACGATTTTTTCCACCTTTCCCACCCCCGCCGCGAAATGTCCGCAAACGGCTTTGCAGCGCGGTTTGAGCCGCATGAGCAAACAGCGGTGGAAATAAACGGAAAAACATTTCCGCAAATTTTTCCACATTTTTTCCCGTTCAACACCTCCTTTTTCAACAGTTCCCACCCGGGAAAAAGTTTTAAACCTTTTAACTTTTTTTAAGCAGCCGGGTTATGGAAATTCTCCCGGCGGTCGAAAGGGTAATTGAAGTACTTTTCAACACTTCCGACCTTACTACTGCTGCTGCTGTTAAAAATTATCCTTGATAGATGATAGATAATAGAAGATAGAGGGTAGAAATCGAGCGGCGGTTAAAATCGGGAAAATCAAAATTACAAATTACAAATAAAAAATAAAAATAATACAGGATAGTAAACGGCGGCAATTAATGTAAGAAATTTCAATTTCTAACCTCTAGCCTCTAACCTCTATCCTCTAGCAGGAAAGGAAACTTTTAAAATGAAGTTCATTTGCAAACAATCCGAATTAAACGAGGCTCTGGCAAACGTAGCAAGGGCAGTTCCGCAGAAATCTCCCATTTCCGCTTTGGAGGGCGTAAAACTTTACCTCAACAAAGAAATTCTGGAGCTGACGGGCTACGATCTGGAACTGGGCATTCAAACCAAAATCGGGGTGATTTCCGACGACGTGGGGGAATTTATCCTCAACAGCAGGCTTTTCAGCGAAATAGTCCGCAAAATGCCCTCGGAAAACATCGAAATCGAGGTTGACGGCAGCCTTGCCACCACTATCCGCGGCGAAAAAGCGGAGTACAGCATTGCCGCTCTCCCCGCCGACGAGTACCCCTCTATCCCCGACCACGACACAGGGGACAACTTTACCGTGCCCCAGTCAATGCTTAAAAATATGATTAATCAAACCATTTTCGCCGTGGCGGTTACGGACAACAAACCCATTCTCACAGGCGAGCTGTTCGACATTATGGATCACGATTTCAACATGGCGGCAATAGACGGTTTCCGCCTTGCGGTACGTTCCGAGAAAATTCAGTCGGACAACCACTACAATTTCGTTGTAAAGGCAAAAGCCTTGTCGGAAGTCTCCAAACTTTTAAAGGACGACGGCGAGGAAACCGTTACAATGCACGTTTCCAAAAAACACATCACCTTTGAAATAGGCAAGTACATGGTGCTCTCCCGCCTGCTGGAGGGGGAATTCCACAACTATAAAGGCTCAATTCCCGCCAACCACAACACGGAAATAATCCTCAACACCCGCGATCTGATAAACAGCCTGGAGCGGTGCATGCTGCTCATCAACGAGAAAACCAAAGCGCCCGTTAGGTGTATTTTCAAAAACGGCGAGGTAAAAATTTCCTGTTCAACGGCGCTGGGCAAGCTGAACGACGAGTTTGAGGCGGATATTTCCGGTCCCTCGGTGGAGATAGGTTTCAACTGCCGCTATCTGCTGGACGCGTTAAAAGCGTCCGAGTCGGACAAGGTAAAAATGCTCCTTAACGGCGGACTTTCCCCCATGAAGATAGTCCCCATGGAGGGCAATGCCTACGTATTTTTGGTACTGCCCATGCGGTTGAAAAATGAGTAAATTTATATTTTGTACCTAATCCGTAGGGGCGCATCCTGTATGCGCCCGCCAAAACGGTTTCCAACCACACGGGCGGATACAGGATCCGCCCCTACAATCACGATATTATAATTTTGTATAAAAAATATATAATATTACAATGAGGAATATTATGGACAATGAGGTAAAAATCACCACCGAATATATCAAGCTGGATCAGCTCCTGAAATTTTCGGGAGCGGTCTCCATAGGCTCGGAGGCAAAGGAAATTATTGCCTCGGAAAAGGTAAAGGTAAACGGCGAGGTCTGCACGGCACGGGGGAAAAAAATCCGCCCGGGAGATACGGTTACCGTATACGGTAAGGATATAATTATTAAATAAATACTGATTGTAGAGGGATTATTTGTGATAGTCAACAGTATTTACGCCGACGGCTATAAAAATCTGAAACAGGTGAGTATCAGCCTTGACCCTAAAATGAATATCATCTGCGGCGAAAACGCCCAAGGGAAAACCAACCTTATAGAGGCGGTTTGGCTCTGTTCGGGCTGCCGCTCCTTTCGGGGAACGCGGGACAGGGATATGATTTGCTTTGAGGGCGAAAACGCCCGGGTTTCGGTGAATTTCCAAAATTCGGTAAGAATGCAGAATATCGAGTTTATTCTGAGAAAAACAGCTGTAAAGGACAAAACCATTACACTTAACGGCATAAAAAACGACCGCCTTTCCAAACTTTTCGAGGCTTTTAAGTGCGTGGTTTTCACCCCCGAGGACTTGAATATCACCAAAGGCTCGCCCGACAACAGGAGGAATTTTTTGGATATTGCCATTTCCCAAATAAAACCCTCCTATATAAGCGCGCTTAAAAAGTACAACAGCACTTTGCAGCAGAGGAATTCCCTGCTTAAAAGCATGAGCGCCGTGGCGGGCAGCGACACGAAGTACCTCGACGTTTGGAACGAGCAAATCGCCGACGCGGGAGCGTACATCTCGGTGCTGCGGCACAATTACTGCAAAACCCTTAACGAACAGGCTAACAGGCTGTACACATCTATTACGGACAGTAAAGAAAATTTGCAAATATACTATCAGTCAACAATTTACGAGAATTTGGAGGGTGAAACCGACTTCAAAGGCAAGCTGGCGAATATGTACATTCACAGGCTTAAGGAAACCGCCGAAAACGACAAAAAGCTGGGCTATACGGGCTTAGGGGTACACCGCGACGATATGCACGCATTCGTCAACGGCGTTTCCCTGCGGGACTTCGGTTCTCAGGGGCAGTCACGTTCCGCCGCGCTGGCTTTGAAACTCGCCCACGCGAAAATCCTCAAAGCCGAGCAGGGGGAGTACCCCGTAATGCTGCTGGACGACGTTTTGTCGGAGCTTGACGCGTCCCGCCAAAAATTCATTTTAAACAACATCGACGGTATGCAGGTAATAATTACCTGCTGCGACAGCCGCCCCATAACCGACCTGCGGGACGGGCGGGTTTTTACCGTAAAGGACGGGAGGATTGAGTAAATGTATCTCCATTTAGGCGAGGAAACCGTTGCGCGGACGAGGGACATAATCGGCATTTTCAACATCGAGAACACCTCCGTCAGCAAGCACACAAAGGAGTTTTTGGCGCACTCCGAGAAAAGCGGCAGGGTTTTCAACGTCAGCTATGAGATGCCCAAGTCCTTTATCGTCTGCGAAAGCGGCGGCAGGGAGACGGTGTACATCTCCCAAATTTCCGCCGCAACTTTAAAGAAAAGGTCAAAATATATAATTTGACGTATATTTTTATATAAATATTACATTTAGTAAAATTTACTGCGGACTTACCGCGAAAGGAAGATAAAAAAATGTCCGAAATTCAAAAGTACGACGAAAATCAAATACAGGTTTTGGAGGGTCTCGAGGCGGTAAGAAAACGCCCCGGCATGTATATCGGCTCAACGGGTCCCAAAGGTCTGCACCATTTGGTGTACGAAATCGTTGACAACGCCATCGACGAGGCGCTGGCAGGTTTCTGCTCTCAAATCGACGTTGACATTCTCCCCGAAAACATTGTCCGCGTCTCGGACAACGGGCGGGGTATTCCCACGGGTATTCACCCCAAAGAGGGGATTTCCGCCGCGACTGTTGTGTACACAATCCTCCACGCAGGGGGAAAATTCGGCGGCGGCGGCTATAAGGTCGCGGGGGGACTTCACGGCGTGGGCGCGTCTGTTGTAAACGCCCTCTCCGAGTGGCTGGAGCTTACCGTCAAGGACGGCAAAAACGTTCACTACCAAAAATTCCACAACGGCGGAAAGTACGACGAGCCGTTAAAAATAATCGGCGAAACCACCGAGACGGGCACAACCGTGCAGTTTAAAGCAGACCCCACGATTTTCGAGGAAACCACCGAGTACGACTATGAAATCCTGCTGAAACGCCTGCGGGAGCAGGCTTTCCTCAATGCGGGAATTAAAATAGTTTTCTCCGACAAGCGCGACCCGTCAGATGTAAAGTCCGAAACCTTGCACTACGAGGGCGGCATAAAGCAGTTTGTGGAGCATATCCACACCACAAGGGGGCTTGAGCCCCTTGCCGAAGAGGTAATTTACGTCAGCGGCACACAAGGGGACTCCACCGCCGAGGTTGCGCTGATGTACAACGACAGCTATAACGAGCTGATTTTGTCCTTTGCCAATAATATCCATACCATTGACGGCGGCAGCCATGAAACGGGTTTCAGGAACGCCCTTACCAAGGTTATCAACGAGTACGGCAAAAAATTCAACCTTTTAAAGGACGGAGACAAACTTCTCGGCGAGGACGTTCGGGAGGGCATAACGGCAATAGTTTCGGTAAAGCTCACCGACTGCGAGTTTGAGGGTCAAACCAAAGGACGTTTGGGCAACCCGGAGGTACGCCCCTTTGTTGAAAATATGGTGACGGAAAAGCTGATGTGCTATCTGGAGGAAAACCCCGCCGTTGCCCGGGCGATTTTCGATAAGTCCCAAGCCGCCCAAAAGGCGAGAGAGGCAGCCAAAAAAGCAAGAGAAACCGCCCGCCGCAAGTCTGCAATGGAGTCCGCCTCCCTCCCGGGAAAACTGGCGGACTGCTCCGAAAAGGACGTGGAATTCACCGAAATCTATATCGTCGAGGGAGACTCCGCGGGCGGCTCTGCGAAACAGGGTCGTGACCGCCGCTATCAGGCAATTCTGCCTTTGTGGGGAAAAATGCTCAACGTGGAAAAAGCCCGTATAGACAAGGTTTACGGCAACGAAAAGCTAATGCCTGTAGTAACCGCGCTGGGCACGTCCATAGGCGAGGACTTCGACATCTCCAAACTTCGTTACGGCAAAATCATAATTATGGCGGACGCGGACGTTGACGGCTGCCACATCAGAACCCTGCTGCTGACGTTCTTTTTCAGATTTATGCGCCCGTTAATTTCCAACGGCAACGTCTATATCGCACAGCCGCCGCTTTTCAAGGTTTCTAAAGGAAAGCAGATTAGGTACGCCTTTTCAGACCCCGAGCGGGACAAGTACATCGCCGAATTAAAGGGCGGCAACGAAAACGCCAAAATCGACGTACAGCGTTACAAAGGCTTGGGCGAAATGGACCCCGAGCAGCTCTGGGAAACCACCATGGACCCCGAGACCCGCACAATGCTGAAAGTCACAATGGAGGACGCGGTCAAGGCGGACGAAATCTTCACCATTTTAATGGGGGACAAAGTCCTGCCCCGCCGCGAGTTTATCGAGAAAAACGCTAAATACGTTCAATCCCTTGATATATAATTTTGGCGGACTGTTTTCGTTCCGCAAATAAATTGTAGGGCGGGGGTAGCCTGCATTGGCACGCTCCCGCCTGATATGCCGAAAAATAAATTCAATAGTAACGAGGTGAATTATTTGGGAATATTAAACGAAATGTTCGGCGACGGTGAAAACCTTTCCGAAAAAGCGGAGGGTGAACTTTTAGCCGCCGGAGACTACATCAGCGAAAAGGAAAAAATGCTTGCGGGGTACAAAATTTTCCGCAAACGGTACGTTATGAAAAGGCTTGCGTTACAGCTTTTTGTTGCGGCACTGGCTTTGGCTTCGGCAATTTTTATGTTCATAACAAGCCCCGAGGGGGAAAAGCCTATTCCCTTTTTGTGCATTTGTATATGCCTTTTTGTGGCGTTTTATTTCATAGGTCAAAACGTGCAGAATAAAAAAAGGTACACCGCAAGTCTTAAAAATTTGGCGGGAATTCCTTATCACGTTGAAATTTACACCGATAAGATAAAAATTTCCGATATGACCCCAATAGAAAAACCCGAGGTTTCGGAAACCGCCGACGGGGAAACAGACGGGGAAGTCCCCCAAGAAGAGGAAAACCCAACAACGGTTATTCACCTCGATTCCTCGATAGTAGACTTGCTGGATAAAGATAATATTTTTATACTTGTAGTAAAAAAAGCCTACGTTTTTATAATTCCCAAATCCGCTTTTAAGACGGAGGAAATTCAAACCGTAAAAGAAAAATTATCTTTAATTATGGGTATACGGTATAAATCTGTTTAAATTCTATCCTCTACCCTCTAATTTCTAATCTCTAAAAGACAAGGAGTTGTTATTTTGTACAACGATGAAAATTCAAAGGTCATAAACGTGGACATTGAAAGCGAGATGAAAAAATCGTTTCTCGAATATTCAATGTCGGTTATCGCCTCACGCGCCCTGCCCGACGTTCGGGACGGTCTGAAACCCGTCCACAGGCGCATTATCTACACTATGGACGACGCGGGCAACACCGCCGATAAGCCGTACCGCAAGTGCGCCTATACCGTCGGCGAGGTTCTGGGTAAATACCACCCCCACGGCGACGCCTCCGTTTATGACGCTTTGGTGCGTTTGGCGCAGGACTTTTCCCTCCGCTACCCCCTTATAGACGGTCACGGCAACTTCGGCTCAACCGACGGCGACCCCCCTGCCGCCTACCGTTACACCGAGGCTCGAATGGCGAAAATCGCGGGAGAAATGCTCGCCGACATCGGCAAGGACACCATTCCTTACCGCCCCAACTATGACGACCACCTGCTTGAACCCGAGGTTTTGCCCTCCCGTTTCCCGAATTTGCTGGTGAACGGCTCTATCGGCATTGCCGTGGGTATGGCGACGAATATTCCCCCCCACAACCTCCGGGAGGTAATCGGCGCGATTGACGCTATGATTAAAAACCCCGACATCACAATCGAGGGGCTTATGGAGCACATCAAAGGCCCCGATTTCCCCACGGCGGGAATTATTATGGGTCGTGCGGGAATACGTTCCGCATACGCCACGGGGCGGGGCAAGCTGACCCTCCGCGCCCGTACCGAAATTGAGGAAATTAAGGGCAGACAGTGCATAGTCGTCACCGAAATCCCCTACATGGTAAACAAAGCAAGGCTTGTGGAAAGTATTGCCAATATGGCGAAAGAAAAGCGTGTGGAGGGCATACACTTCGTTCGGGACGAGTCGGACAAAGAGCACGACGTAAGAATTGTTATAGAGCTTAAAAAAGACGCCGCGCCGCTTATCGTGTTAAACAAGCTTTTCGCCTACACCCAACTTCAGGACACCGTGGGCGTGATAATGCTTGCTCTCGTTCGCGGCGAGCCTAAGGTGCTGACCCTTAAGCAAATGCTTGAGGAGTACATTGATTTCCAGGTGGAAGTTATCCGCCGCCGCACCGAGTTCGACCTTAAAAAGGCCCGTGAGCGCGCCCACATTTTAGAGGGACTTATGACCGCCGTCGACAACATCGAGGAGGTTGTAAAAATCTGCCGCACGTCCAAAGACGCGGCGGAAATAAAGTCCCGCCTTATCGAGCGGTTCGGCATCACCGACGTTCAGGCGGACGCAATCGCCCAAATGCGGCTCGTTCAGCTGTCCGGTTTGGAACGCCAAAAACTGGAGGACGAGCTGAACGCCCTCCACGCCAAAATTAACGAGTTTTTGGAAATTCTTGCGGATCACCAAAAGGTACTGGAAATAATTGCCGCAGAGTTGGAGGTCATAAAAAATAAGTACGGCGACGAAAGACGTACCGCCATAGAAACGATTTCGGGCGAGGTTGACGTTGAGGACTTAATCCCCGTGGAAAACTGCGTTGTAACCTACACCGATATTGGCTACATCAAACGTCAGCCCGTGGCGGCGTACAAAGCCCAAAACCGCGGCGGCAAGGGCGTTTCGGGCATGAAACAGCGCGACGAGGATTTCGTACAGGAAATGTTTGTCAGCTCCAGCCACGACAATATCCTATTTATTTCCAATAAAGGCGTTATGTACAAGCTGAAATGCTTTGAAATTCAGGAAGGCTCGAAACAGTCCCGAGGAATGAATATCGTCAATATCCTGCCAATGGGAGAGGGGGAGAGCGTTGCGGCGATGCTGAACACTCCCGACTTCGACGAGGGCAAGTTCGTGATAATGGTTACGAAAAACGGCAAGATTAAGCGCACCTCGCTGGAGGCGTACAAAAACGTGCGCAAAAACGGCTTGATTGCCATCGGCTTGGACGAGGGGGACGAAATCGCCTCCGTGGTTCTTACGGACGGCAGTGCACAGCTTATAATCGCCACCCAAAACGGCGCGGCTATCCGCTTTGAGGAAAGCAAGATACGGGCAATGTCCCGCTCGGCGCACGGCGTAAAGGCGATTACCCTCCGCGATGGGGACAAGGTCGTTTCAATGGCGATCCTGCGGGAGGGCGCAGAGGTTCTCACCGTTACCGACAAAGGTTTCGGACGGAGAAGTTCGGCGGACAGCTACCGCGTGCAGAACCGAGGCGGCTTGGGCTTGCTCAACTACAAAGCCTCGGAGGAAAAGGGCAAGGTTTGCGGCGTGAGGGTCGTGAACGACGACGAGGACGTGATTATGATTTCCACCGACGGAATTATAATCCGCATTCGGGTCAGCGACATTCGGGTTATGGGACGTTACGCCACGGGCGTGCGCCTGATGAGGATTTCGGGCGGCGGCGCGGTTGCGGCGTTTACCTCCGCCGAGCACGACGACAATGCCGAGACTGCGGCGGTTGAACAGCCCACCGAAGAGGAAATCGCCGAGGCGGAAAGCGAAGAGAAGTCCGAAAAGGTTGCCGACGAACCTGTTCCCGACGACGGCGACGGTGAATAAAAATTATTACCCTTATTGGCGTACGCGTCAATAGGGGTATTTTTTTAAAAGTCAACATTGTGAAACATTTAACAATAATGTTTCACGTGAAACAAGGCTGAGCCTTGACGCGTGTCACCCCTAATATTAAATGTCAGAAACATTTACATAGTAAAGCCCCCTCAAGGGGGCAGGTGAGTTTGTTAAAATATTAACAATAATGTTTCACGTGAAACAATTTCGTTAAAGTTTTAACAAAATTTTTCTGCACATTTTTTTGGTACATATTGTAGGGCGGGGGCTTTGCTCCCGCCTATGTTGTACCGAACGTACCGAAAAGGCGGGAGCAAGCCCCCGCCCTACTTGACTTATTTAAAATATTGTGCTATACTAAAATAAAAAAGAGGTATGGCTATGAAATTCGCAAATATTGAGGACTACAAAAAAAACACCGAAAAAATTCTTATTCCCGAGGAAAAAATCCGCGAAACCGTCAAAAACGCGGGGCGGGAGCTAAACAAAATTTACGACGGTACGCCGCTGCTTTTGGTGAGTATTTTAAAGGGCGCGTTTATTTTTTTGGCGGACTTGTGCCGCGAAATAACCGTACCCTGCGAGGTCGGCTTTATGGCGGCGAAAAGCTACTATGAGGGTACGACCTCTGCGGGGGACGTGAAAATTACCTTGGATTTACAGCAGGACGTGAGCAATTACCACGTTATAATTGTTGAGGATATTATCGACACCGGCAGGACTTTGAAAGCCGTCGCCGAAATTCTGCGGGGGAGAAACCCCGTTTCGCTGCGGGTTGTAACCTTGCTTGATAAGCCCGACAGGCGGGTTGTTGATTTTAAGGCTGACTTGTCCCTGTTTACCATTCCCGACCTTTTTGTGGTGGGGTACGGGCTTGATTATGGGGAGTACTACAGGAATTTGCCATATATTGCGTCTATAGAATAAAAATTTAACAATGCAGTATTTGTAGGGCTGGGGGCGTGCCAATACAGGCTTTGCTCCCGCCTTTTCGGTACGTCCGGTACAACATAGGCGGGAGCAAGCCCCCGCCCTACAATATGTACAAAAAAGTTTGTTAAAAAATTAACGAAAATGTTTCACGTGAAACATTATTGTTAATATTTTAACAAACTTACCCGCCCCCTTGAGGGGGCTTTACTATGTAAATGTTTCTGACATCTAATATTAGGGGTGACACGCGTCAAGGCTCAGCCTTGTTTGTAGGAATTCTCACAATATACTCAATAAAATCCTCCTGCTGAATTTTTTTGCTGTCGGCGTTGATACCGGCGGCTTTCATCATCTCAACCGCCTTGTTAATGGTGTTCACAAACAGCCGCACGTCCTTGAAAACCGCGCTGCGCTTGCGGAAATTTTCCGCCTCCCGCTGCTTATTCAGCATCGCCTCGATAAGCCGCTCGGTACTCTCCACATTCAAATTCCTGCTGTGTACGATTTCCACCGCCTCAATCCGCCGCTCCTCGGGGAGCTTTAAAAGCGCCCGGGCGTGCCGTTCCGTAAGCCCGTACTCGGTAATTTTCTCCCGAACCGCACCGTCCAGCTTTAAAAGCCGCAGCTTGTTGGCAACGGTTGACTGGGACTTCCCCAGCCGCACCGCCGCGTCCTCCTGGGTCATGCCGTAAAAATCTATCAGTTTCGCGATTGCCTCCGCCTCGTCGAACACCGACAAATCCTGCCGCTGAATGTTCTCTATGAGCGCCATTACCGCGGAATTCCGCCCGCTCATCTCCAGGATTATGCAGGGCACGGTCTCCATGCCCAGCAGCTTTGCCGCCCGCAGACGGCGTTCACCCGACACAAGCTCGATTTCCCCGTTTTCCCTGCGGACTGTCAGGGGCTGCAAAATCCCGTTTTGCTCTATGCTTTGCGCAAGCCCGTCCAAGTCCTCAAAAGCGCGGCGCGGCTGATAGGGGTTGGGCAGAATTTTCTCCGTTTCAATCTGAACCACCTTGTTTATAACCTTTTCCTTAACCAAAAACGGCATATTTTCACATCCTTTTAGAATTTACATTTTTTGGAATTTTTCTTATATTATAACAGATTAAAAATAAAAATTTTGTCAATTTAGAGAATAGAAATTAGAGGGTAGAGGATAGAATTGTTAAAAAATTAACAATGTTTTTTTGCAATTTTTAAATATCTGCACAAATTTGTAGGGGCGGGGTTTCCCCGCCCGTGGGTACATAACGGCGGGACGGGAAACCCGTCCCCTACAAAAATTATATTGTTAAAAAATTAACAAAATTGTTTCACGTGAAACATTTTCGTTAAAAATTTAACAATGTTGTCCTACGCAAAACATTTTTTGAAATTATATAAATTTTTGCACAATTTTGTAGGGGCGCATCCTGTATGCGCCCGCCGCATACATTTCCGCGCATTTTAAACGGGCGCATATGGAATGCGCCCCTACAGCACGTACAAATAAAAATGTTACACACAAATTATATTGTTAAAAAATTAACAATAATGTTTCACGTGAAACATTTTCGTTAAAAAATTAACAATCTTGTCCTACGCAAAACATTTTTTGTAATTATATAAATATCTGCACAAATTTGTAGGGGCGGGGTTTCCCCGCCCGCCGCATACATTTCCGCACATTTTAAACGGGCGTATACAGGATACGCCCCTACAGTACGTACAAATCATATTGTTAAAAAATTAACGATTTTCTTTCACGTGAAACATTTTAGTTAATTTTTTAACAATGTTACCCGCCCCCTTGAGGGGGCATGATAAAATAAATTTTTCCCGTATTTAATATTGGGGGTGACACGGGTCAAGGCTCAGCCTTGTTTCACGTGAAACATTTTCGTTAAAAAATTAACAATGTTGTTTGCCGTACCAATAAAAATAAAATTAACAGGGAAATTTTGTGCAAAAAAAAGTTGCAATAGCTATAAAAATATGGTATAATAGAAATACACTATTTCTGAAAGGACGTCCTAAAATGTCAATTGTTATTGCGGTTGCAAACCAGAAGGGCGGCGTGGGAAAGTCCACAACGGTCGTGAACCTCGCCGCCTGTTTGGGTATGAAAAATAAAAAGGTCCTTTGCGTGGATATGGACGCGCAGGGCAACACCACCAGCGGTTTCGGCGTAAAGAAAAAAAGTATCGGCGCGTCTACATACGACGTACTGCTGGGCTTGCGGCGAATTCAGGAGGCTGTTATCGAAACCGAGTTCGACAACGTTTGGCTCGTGCCCGCGACTTCCGCCCTTGCCGCCGCCGACATCGAGCTTATCGAGGTGGACAATATGCAGAAACGCATGAAAATGCAGCTCCTGACCATCAGACAGGATTACGACTATATCCTGCTGGACTGCCCGCCGTCCCTGTCGCTGATACCCATAAACGCCCTCTGCGCCTGCGATACGGTGCTTGTGCCCATGACCTGCGAGTACTTCGCGCTGGAGGGACTTTCCCAGTTAATCGAGTCCATACGGCTCGTGAAACAGCGGTACAACCCAACCATTGACATCGAGGGCATACTTTTCACAATGTTTGACAGCCGGCTGAACCTCACTTCGCAGGTTGTCAGCGAGGTTAAAAAGCATTTTCCGAAAAAGATGTTCCGCACGGTTATTCCCCGGAACGTCCGCATTAGCGAGGCGCCAAGTTTCGGCAAGCCGGTGGTTTACTACGACAAGGCGTCCCGGGGCGCGGAGGCGTACATTGCCCTTACCGACGAAATGCTGAAACGACACGCAGAAAATTAATAATTAATAATTAATAATTGTTTCGACGTATAAAAATATTTAATATGTACTGTAGGGGACGGGTTTCCCGTCCCGATATTACGTACCTGCGGGACGGGAAACCCGTCCCCTACAAAATTGTGCGGAAATGTTTCACGTGAAACATTTTTATAAATTATTGAACAGGGTAGGGGTACAAATTCTATCCTCTACCCTCTATCATCTATTTTCTAAAAGGAAAAGGAGTATAAAATGGCAAAAAAGAAAGCTCTCGGGCAGGGTTTGGACGCCCTGTTCGGGGATAACGGCAGCGACAGCGGCGAGGGCGCGGTTACTCTCCGAATGTCGGATATCGAACCTAACCGCGGTCAGCCCCGTCAGACCTTCGACGACAATTCTATCGCCGAGCTTGCGGACAGTATTCGGCAGCACGGGCTTATTCAGCCGATTGTGGTACGCCCCATGGGTGCGGGGTACCAAATTGTGGCGGGCGAAAGGCGCTGGCGGGCGTGCAGAATGCTGGGAATGAGCGAACTTGCGGCGATTATAAAGGATTTCACCGACGAGGAAACCGCCCAAATCGCTCTTATAGAAAACATTCAGCGGGAGGACTTGAACCCGGTTGAAGAGGCGGCGGCGTACAAATCCCTTATGGAGGAGTACGGCATGACCCAGGAGCAGCTTTCAAAGGCGGTGGGGAAGTCCCGTTCGGCGATAGGCAACGCGCTGCGGCTTTTGAACATGCCCGAAATTTTGGTTGAAATGCTGAAACGGCGGCAGATTTCCGCGGGGCAGGCAAGGGCGCTCGCCACGGTCGAGGACGAGCTTATTATGACCGCCATTGCAAAGGACGCGGCGGACGGAAGAGTTTCCGTCCGCGACATAGAAAAGGCGGCGGCAAGGCTTTCAGAGGGGGAACTTCCCGAACAGCGGACGGAGAGTACGGAAAATCCCTCCGTAACGCAAAAACCCGAACCCAATAAAGCGGGGGTTAATTTTATTACCGAAATGCAGATAAGTCTTGAAAAGCATTTGGGCAGAAAGGTGCGGATTTCCTCCAAAGACGGGGAAAAGGGGAGCATTACCATTGATTTTTACGAGCAAAGCGAGCTTACGGAGCTTGCCGACAAACTTACTATGTACTGAAATGTTTCACATACAACAATTTTATGTACCGTAGGGCGGGGGCTTTGCTCCCGCCTGTTTATTTTGCCATAACGCAAAAAAGGCGGGAGCAAGCCCCCGCCCTACAAAATCATTTTTTATATTCGTAATAACGGTTCAGCAAAACAACCCCGTCATCGCGGAATTCAATGACGGTCATCGGCTCGGTGTGCATGACGTTGTAGGAATTGACGTAAACGGTGAGAAATCCCGCCGTGAAAACCGCCGTCAGCACAAACGCAGCGGCGGTGTACGCCGTCCACCTGCGGAGGCTTTTTTTGCCGTCCATAACGACGTTGAAATTAAATGGGGACATTTATATACTTCCTTTAGAAAATAGAGGATAGAGGGTAGGGGATAGACTTTGTTAAAAATTTAACAATAATGTTTCACGTGAAACATTTTCGTTAAAATTTTAACAAACTCACCCGCCCCCTTGAGGGGGCATTGGTATGTAAATGTTTCTGACATCTGATATTGGGGGTGACACGGGTCAAGGCTCAGCCTTGTTTCACGTGAAACAATTTCGTTAAAAATTTAACAATGTTGTTTTATGTGGAACATTTTTTGTGTCTGCGGGACGGGAAACCCGTCCCCTACAAATATTATGTAAGACAATTTACCAACGATTTGCCAATCAATTCGCCGCTGTACACCGCTTGTTCGACGCTGTTGGCGTGTCCGCCCACTTCGATAAGAATTGAACCGGTGGTCAAATCCTGATTATATTTTCGGTAATCAAACAAAATCGGGCGGGTCAGACCCGGGCAGTCGCTTTCAAGCTGCTGCTGGAGCAGCGCCGCGAAACGGAAATTTTTCAGATAATTCGGCATATTCATAGTGCCGTCGTCGCAGCCGCTGATTATCATAACTTGGGCGGCGTTTTTGCCGTCCACCTCGGCGACGGGGGCGATACGCTCGCCGCTTTCCCGCTCGATAGCGTCGCGGTGCACGTCCAAAACTATTTTTACAGACGGGTTTTCGGCAAGAATTTTCTGCACCGTCTCCCTGCTCCTGTCGTAGCTGTCGTTGTAGGAGGGGTAGTCGTGCATGGTGACGTCGTGAATAACGGCAATTCCCGCCGCCTCCAGCTGTTCGGCAATGGCGTCCCCCACGGCGGTCATGTTCATATTTGGGTCGGTGGTGCGGGAGTTAAAACTTCCGTCGTAAAAATCCCGCTCGTAAGGCTCGTAGCTTTCGGTGGCGTGGGTGTGCATAATCAGCACCTGCGGCTCGCCGTTCGTCTCGATTTTAAAGTCGGGGGCAAGGCGGCTTTCCGCCAGAAGAGTACTGTTGGGTACGGCTGTGACGTTCCGCGCCTGCCCCGCCTTGTCGAAATTTATATAGGTATCGCCGCTAAAATTGCCGTAACACATGGCGGTAATTGCGCCGTCGCGGCTTTCAAGGCTGTCGGGGTACGGCTCGGGACCGGGGTCTGTGTCGGGGACGCGGCGTTCCTCGTCGGCGCTGTTTGGAATAAGCAGCCCGCCGTAGGAGAGCATGAGGCTGTCGTCCAAAGCGAAAGGCGGATTTTGGTTTTCGGGGGACTTGTCCGAGGTAATTTCCAAAGCGGCAGTTTCCGTTTCGGGAGAATTTTCGGCGGGGGTTTCGGCGTAAAAAACGTCCCCCACGGAGAGCATGGCGGAGGCGGACGCCGCGAAAAAGACGGCGTTTTCGGCAGACGGCGCGGCATAGGTCACGGCGGCGGACATAAGGGGCAGCATGGAAAGAAAGAGCGTCCCCGCGGCGATATTTCGGGCTTGGATTTTTTTTCGTCTTGAAAGCATGGCATCAAATCCTTTCCCTTAATATTATGCGTAACGGGAGGTAAAATATTCTGACGGAGATTGTTAAAAAATTAACGAAAATGTTTCACGTGCAAGGCTGAGCCTTGACGCGTGTCACCCCCAATAATAAATACGGGGGGAAATTTATTTTGTCATGCCCCCTCAAGGGGGCGGGTGACTTTGTTAAATTTTTAACGAAAATGTTTCACGTGAAACATTTTCGTTAATTTTTTAACAAACTGCTTTTGAACGGCGGGTTATCAGCACATAGTTTATAGTACCTAACCAAACGCCCTTTAGGCACACGGCTGGTCCAGCGCAGCCCCGCGCTGGCAGGGTCGAGGGGCAGCGCCCCCGTCGCGCTCCGCAGAGCGCGAAACTCCCCTTCCGAAGGAACGGAGAAAGGGGTGAGAAATGCCGACAGGCATTTCGAGGGGGAGCGAAC
>JAMPDU010000109.1 GCA_023665505.1 Ruminococcus sp. | reverse complement strand
GTTACCCCCGCGAGAGCTTTACCCTTGCAACAAAGCTTTGCGCTTGGATGGGCGCGCATGATGAGAAGTCCGCAAAAAAGCAGTTTTACACAAGCCTTGAACGGACGGGGGCGGGGTATTTCGATTACTATCTGCTCCACGCGTTGCAGGCGGGAAATTACAAAACCTATGACAAATATCATATTTGGGATTTTGTCAAGGAGCAGAAAGAAAAGGGTCTTATCAAGCACTGGGGATTTTCGTTCCACGCAACTCCCGATATTTTGGAAGAGGTTCTGACCGCTCACCCCGACGCTGAATTTGTTCAGTTACAGCTTAATTATGCCGACTGGGAAAATCCCGGTGTGACGGCAAGAGAAAATTACGAGGTTGCAAGACGTCACGGCAAGTCGATAATTGTTATGGAACCCGTCAAGGGCGGCGCGCTTGCAAAGCCCCCGAAAAAGGTGCAGGAGGTTTTCAAAGCTGCTGACAAGGACGCGTCCTTTGCCTCTTGGGCAATTCGCTATGCCGCGTCTTTGGACGGCATAATCACGGTTTTGTCGGGAATGTCCAACCTCGAGCAAATGCGGGATAATCTTTCCTATATGAAAGATTTCAAGCCGCTTAACGCCGACGAGCAGACCGCCGTCCGCAAGGCGCAGGAAATTATGACGGGCATAAATTCAATCCCCTGTACGGCTTGTCATTACTGTACGGACGGGTGTCCGAAAAAAATACCCATACCCGAAATTTTCGCCGCAAGAAATCAACAGCTTGTGTGGGGTCAGCTTGAGGAGGGTGAACGGCAGTACGCCGAGGCTGTAAAGAACGTTGGAAACGCAGCGGACTGCATAGCCTGCGGACAGTGCAGCCGCGCCTGTCCTCAGCAGATTGACGTTATAAAACGGCTGAAGGAGTGCGCGGAGCAGTTCGGTAAAAACTAAAAAAATTTCAAAAAAATTTATTTTGGAGGAAATTTTTTATGAACAAGGAAGTTGTAATTTTAACGGGCGCGGGACAGATAGGTATGGCAATCGCCCGCAGAGTGGGTTTCGGCAAGAAAATCGTTGTTGGCGATAAAAGTATTGCAAACGCCGAAACAATTGCAAAAATTATGAACGACGCGGGTTTTGACGTTACACCTATGGAAATGGATTTATCAAGCCGCAAGTCAATTCTTAATATTATCGGCGAGGCGCAGAAGTATGGGGAAATTTCAATGCTTATCAACGCGGCGGGAGTTTCCCCGAGCCAAGCGCCTATAGAGGCAATTTTAAAAGTAGACCTTTACGGAACTGCCGTGCTTTTGGAGGAGGTAGGCAAAGTCATCAAATCGGGCGGCGTGGGTGTGACAATTTCAAGCCAAAGCGGCTGGCGTATGCCCGCGCTCACGGCGGAACAGGACGAGCTGCTTGCAACCACTC
The DNA here is from genome assembly GCA_023665505.1 of Ruminococcus sp. GTDB lineage: Bacteria > Bacillota > Clostridia > Oscillospirales > Ruminococcaceae > RGIG8773. Next base: position 9,213 of record JAMPDU010000109.1, on the reverse strand, counting down.
CTACCGAGGAGCTTTTACAGTTGGAAATGTTACAGCCGAAAAATATCAAGGACACGCTGCACGCGTACCAAATGGCAAAACGCTGCAACGAAAAGCGGGTTATGGCGGAGGCGGTCAAGTGGGGCGAACGGGGCGCGCGGCTTAATGACATTGCGCCAGGAATAATTGTAACGCCTTTGGCAATTGACGAATTTAACGGTCCGAGGGGAGATTTTTACAAGAATATGTTTGCGAAATGCCCCGCGGGACGTCCTGGAACGGCGGACGAGGTTGCAAATGTTGCCGAGCTTTTGATGAGCCCCGCAGGCGCGTTTATAACAGGCTCGACAATTCTCATAGACGGCGGCGCAACAGCGAGCTATTTTTACGGTCCGCTTAAGCCCGAAAAATAAAAGATTGAATTTTTAAAGCACCCGCTTGCTGACGGGTGCTTTTTGTGTTATATGGCACTACTCTCCCGTTAGGGTCCATTTTTCAAACGGCATATGCCGTATAGACAAAAACGGACTTCATACGGCATACTTTTAGCCGCTCCGTATATTATCGTCCAGTTCAAGCGAGTAAAAGATATTATTTTCAACAAAAAACATCTTGCTTTGCTGAACGAGTTCAATATTGCCGCTGTTTGAAAATACAAACGGGTTGACGTAATAAGTCTGTTCTTTTTTGCTGATAAAGTGCAGTAAGTTCGCGTCAATAAGCTCCTTGAGAACCCTTTTATATGTTCTGTCGTTCATTTTCAAAATCCTCAGTTAAATCAATAACGCTGTCGGCAATCCTGTCCGCAAGGCGGCGGTTGTGAGTAACAATTATAAGCCCCATAGCCCGCTCTTTCGCCGCTTTTAAAAGTACGTCCCAAATCTGCGCCTGCGTTATCGCGTCAAGCATAGTGCTTATCTCATCGCAGATAAGATAGTCCGCCCCGCTGAGTACCGCCCTCGCCGCGCAGAACCTTTGCAGCTCTCCCCCCGACAGCTCTCTCGGGAAACGGTCAAGCCAAGCCCGTTCAATTCCGAAAAGACTTAAAATATCCTCCTGCAGTTCACCGATTTCCTCCAGTACCTGCCGCATTCTCCAACGGGGATTGACGGCGTTTTCGGGGTGCTGACAAATAAGCTGCACGGGGCATACGCCCTTTTTAGGCAGAGGGTTGCCGTCAAGCAGTATCTCCCCCTTTTGCGGAACAAGATACCCCGCCAACAGCATTGCAAGGGTTGTTTTCCCATAGCCGCTGGGAGCGAAAACCGCAAGCCGTTCTCCTCTGTCAACGGCAAGACCAAAGTCCTCTAAAATTTGGGGGGACTTCTTTCCATATTTAAAGTATACATTCCTTGCCTCAAGCGGCATAAAAGCACCTTACCTCCCCGCCCCTTATTTCGGTAAACGGTGGGACTTTTCCTTCGCATTCCGCCGTTTTGTACGGACAGCGGGGCGCGAACAGGCAACCGTTCGGCAAGTCACCCGCGTAAGGCTGAAAACCGTCAATTGCCGTAAAGCCGTTCTGCGGAAGGGCGTTCCACAAGGCTTTTGAGTACGGGTGGCGCAGAAGTCCGTTTTCAAAATCCCCTGCGGGCGCGATTTCAACAGTCGTCCCTGCGTAAAAGACGGCAACGCGGTCCGCAAACCCGACAGCAAGGTCGATGTCGTGAGTTATGATAATTACCGCCCTGCCCTCGTCAGCCATTTCACGGAACATTCTTAATGTTTCCAACGCCTGTTCAAGGCTCATTCCGGGGGTCGGCTCGTCCGCAATAATAAGCTGTGCGTTGCCTATCATTGCTGCGGACACCAAAACCCGCCTTGCCATTCCCCCCGAAAGCTGAAATGGATAGAGCCGTTCAATACCGTCCGACAACCCGAGGCGTTCCCAAACAGCCCGCCTTTTTTCTTTGGGGTACGGCTTTTTATGCCCGTCAGCCTGTTTCCCCGCTTTTATCAGCGGGTCAAGGTACGCCACCGACTGGGGCACAAGGGCAATTTCTCCGCCCCTAAGCTGTTTTTGCCGTTGTGCCGTCAATTCCTCGCCGTTGTAACGGATACTGCCCGAAACTTCGGCGTTCGGCGGAAGTATCCCCAACACGGCGGAGGCAAGCAGGCTTTTCCCCGAACCCGACGAACCCGCAACGGCAACGACTTCTCCCGAGCGAGCCGTAAGGTGCAGGTCTGAAATTACCTTTAAATCCGTCTGTTTCAAGCTCCGTTCGTACATATGAAAGGACACGGATAAATCCTGTATTTCGAGAAACGGTTTGTTTGGCATAAAAACCCACCTTTTTAATTAATTAGAGTACGCAGGCTTTCCCCAAGCTTGTCAATCAGCAGGACTGTCAACAGCAGGGTAAGTCCGGGCAAAACCGCCTGCCACCACATTCCCGCCGATATGTACCGCATACTTTCCGAAAGAATTATCCCCACGGAGGGCTGCTCGGGGGGCAAGCCGAAACCGAGAAACGACACCGAAGCCTCGTGCAGGACGGCATGAGGGAAAAGCAGTATAAGGCCCACCAAAAACTGGGGGGCAAGGTGGGGCAGCAAGTGGTGTACGGCAATCCACCCCGTTGACTTCCCGAGCCTGCGGGAGACGGCGATGTAATGCCTGCCGCGGAGCTGTAGAACTTCCCCTCGAATAAGCCTTGCGAGACTGCACCAATGAGTGGCGGCAATGCCGATAAGCAACCCTTTTGCGCCCCGTCCCGCCGCAAAAGAAATAAGTATCACAAGCACGGTGTGGGGTACACTCATAACAAGGTCGATTACCCAGCTGATAATAGCGTCCGCCTTTGAACCGACAGCGGCGGCAAGTCCCGCAAGGACGGCTATAACCGCGCTTATGCAGGACGCGGCAATTCCCACGGTCATACTGACGGACATTCCCTTCAGCGTACGCGCAAGCAAGTCCCGCCCAAGCCCGTCCGTGCCGAAAGGGTGTTCAAAAGAGGGCGGCAGTTTGGCATTCAGAAAGCTTGCTGAGACGGCTTTTTCGGGAATTAAAATGCCCGTCACATATATTGCGGTCAGCAAAAGAAACGAGACGGCTGTCAACACCAATGCTTTGGTACGGCGGTTTAATTTTTTCATTTTCCCGCCTCCATTATCCGCGGGTCAATAACTCCGCAAAGCAGGTCGGCGATCATATTGCCTATGCAGACGAAAAGCGCGGAAAAAAGCGTTATTCCCAACAGCAGGGGCACGTCGGAATTAAGTCCCGCCTCGGAAACCGCGCTCCCAAGTCCGGGATAGCTGAAAACGTTTTCCGCAAGGACAGAACCGCCGAAAAGCTCCGCAAATGAGGCAAACTGCAAATTCAGCGCGGGCAGCAGAATATTCCGCAGACCATGCCTGAAAAAAACTGTGACCTCGCTTTCGCCCCTTGCCCTTGCGAACAGGACGTACTCGCTGTTCAGCACGTCGATAAGCTTTTGACGGGTGTGCAGGGCAATATTTGAAAAGCTTGCAAGGCTAAGGGTAACTCCGGGCAGAACAAGGTGGTGAAGTCTTTGCAGGAAAGTAACGTCCGCCGCCGCAGTGCCTATGGGGCTTGAAAAGCCTATGGGAAACCATTTCAGCCCCACGGAAAAAATCAGCAGGAAAATAAGCCCCAGCCAAAACGATGGCACGCAGTTAAGAACATAGCAAATTTTCTTGATAATTCTGTCCGCCGCCTTGTCTTTGAACATTCCCATTACGCAGCCAAGGCTTATGCCCAGTACCGCCGAAAGCACCCAAGCGAACAGCATAAGGGCGAAAGAGTTCCCGAACCGTTCGGCGATTATGTCCGCAACGGGGCGGCGGTAGACTGCGGACTCTCCCAAATTCCCGTGAAAAAGTTCCCCGAGCCAGTCAAGATAACGCTCGGCGGGGGGTTTGTTTACACCCCAGTAGTCCTCGATTTCCGCACGCTGTTCGGGGGAAACCGCCGCGCCCAGTCCCAAAATGTACTGCCCCACGGGGTCTGTGGGGGAAACGGTCACAAGCGCGAAGGAAACAACGCTTACCGCCAAAAGCAGAGATACTATTTTAAATATGTTTACAGTCAGTATGCGTAAAATCCGCTTAGCACCGTCTTTCAACGCTGTTCCTCCCAAGTCCATTCCTGCAAATTCTGTATAAGCGGCAAGCCGTGTCCGTGTCCGTGAATTGGCTGTGCGCCGATAGACAAGCCGTCACGCACAAAGGTCACGTGGTCGAGGTTGACAATCCACACCCATGGGCACTCGCCTTGCATAGCCGTGCCCGTAACGCCGTCCCACTGGACTTTTTTCCAGTTTTCGTTAGCCTCGCTGACGGTTAGAGCCTCCATTGCAGCGGTAAGATAGCCGTCGGTAACACTGTTCATATAGCCCTCGGGGTTGTAGAAATCGTCAAGCAAAGCCCCCTCGGAACGGTACAGATAATAGGTTTCGTTGGGGATAGCCGAACCCCAGCCCATCATAACCGCCTCGGAGAACATCCGCCGCGTTATTTCGTCCCAGCTTACGCCCTCGACGTTTATTTGAATTCCTATCTCCCTGACCTGTTCCGCCGCCGCCATTGCAACCGCCTGCCGCACCGAGTCCCCCGAGGGGTAAATGCAGTTAAATTCCGCTTTCAGACCGTCCTTTTCGGCAATGCCGTCGCCGTCGGTATCTTCCCAGCCCGCGTCCGAAAGGAGCTTTTTGGCGTACTCAACATCGGTTTCGATAACAACCTCGGGGTTGTTCCAAGGCATACCGTCGTTCTCGGAATAGGCTGGTCTGCCGAAACCGTTCAGCACCGTATCTGCGATTTGCTGACGGTCGACTGCATAAGCTATGGCTTGACGTATTTCAATGTTGCAGGTAACGTCGTTGCCTATGGGCGCGCCGCTCTCGGTGGTTTTGCCCTCGTTGGGGAGGACGGGCAGGGTAAAGCCCCTGTTGTCGGCGGAAGTTATCGCAACGGTGTGATAGCCCTCAACCGCCGTATTGCCGAGAGTAGCCGTTGAGTACGCCGCGTCAACCTGTCCCGCACGAACCGCCGCAAGAGCCGCGTCCTCGGACATAAACACCACCGTCACGTTTTTTATGGACGGGGCTTTGCCGTAATAATTTTCGTTGGCGGTGAAAATTATCTGCTCCTGCGGTTTCCACTCAACAAATTTGTAAGGTCCCGAGCCTATGGGATTTCTGCCGTAATCCTCGCCGTATGCGTACTCGGGGACAATTCCCACCGAGGCGAGAGTGTTCAGAAAAATCGAGGTGGGCTTTGAAAGGGTGACGGCAACGGTTGTACCGTCCAAAGCCGCCGCGCTCTCCATATATGTAAGGTCAACCGAACCCTGCGCCGCCTTTGCGGTATTGAGGGTAAATGCGACGTCGGCGGCGGTGAGCTTTTCGCCGTCGGTGAATGTTACGTCATCACGGATTTTGAAAGTCCAAACCAAGCCGTCGTCGGACAGACTATAGTCCGTGGCAAGGTCGTTTTCAAAGGTCAAATCGGCGGTATATTTTACCAGCGTACTCTGTACTATGGGGGAATTGCCGTGTCCCCAGCCCTGCGTCGGGTCAAGGGTTTCGGGTTCCGAGCCTATGGCGATTACAACGCTGTCTCTTGCCGTTTCGGGACTTTCCCCCGTTTCCTCCGAGCAGGCGGCAAGAGCCGTGCACATAACCGCCGCCAAAAGAATTGAAATAATTTTTTTCATAAAAAATCTTCCTTTACTTAATTTTTTCGGTAACCTCCGAAAGGGACATTTCATTTTTGCGGGCGATGACCGCAATGTCCTCAAACTCAAATTTTTCACGCTTTACGCCGTAACCCGACGAAATTTTCTTTCTCACCGCGCCGTAAGGGGTTTCAATATTTTCCTCGGTGCGGCTTAGGGTGTAACGGCTGAACGTGTTTTCCCGTATGCCGATTGTGGTTGTGTGTTTGAAAATAAGTTCCGCAATTTTATTTTTGTCCGAACTGCGGCAAAGAGTACACAGCATAACGCCCGTGCGGGATTTTTTCATACCTATGGGTACTGTGTAAACGTCCAGCGCGCCAGCCGTCAAAAGCGTTTCCATAGCGAAGCCTATTGCCTCCCCCGTCATATCGTCGAGGTTGCAGGAAAGCTCCGTAACGGTATCGCCGTTATTGCAAAAATCGCCGCTTTCGCCCAGCATTGCCCGAACGCAGTTTGCCGCCTCAAAATCCTTTTTGCCCATTCCGTAACCGATTTTTTGCACCGTCATAACGGGCATATTTCCGAAGCCGTCGGCGAAGTGTTTCAGCAGAGCCGCGCCCGTGGGAGTGCAAAGCTCCCCTTGAATATTTCCGCCGTAAATAGGCACGTCACGCAGAATATGCGCCGTGGCGGGGGCGGGTACGGGGAGAATGCCGTGTGCACACCGCACCTGCCCGCTGCCCGTGCAGACGGGGGAAACCACCACCCTGTCGGGGGCGATTTTATTCATCAGCAGGCAGACCGCCGTTATGTCCGCAACCGCGTCCATAGCTCCCACCTCGTGAAAGTGAATTTCCGTGACGGGCTTGCCGTGAACCTTGCTTTCCGCCTCGGCGATAAGGGAGTAGACGGCGGTTACGTCCTCACGGACTTTTTGGGGCAGGTTCAGATGTCCGCCCACTATATGCTCAATATCGTGCATACTGCTGTGGTGATGTCCCCCGTGATGATGTTCGTGGTGGTGATGATGTTCCTCACCGTGGCAGTGATGTTCGTGATGATGTACGTCAACGCTTTCCTCTTCCTCGCCGTGGACTTTGACGGAAAAGTGAGTTCCCGTAACGCCGCATTTTACGGACGTTTCTTTCGTCACGGAAACATCGGGTATTCCCAAAGCGTCCAGCTCCTCGATAAATTTATCGCCGTCGGGAATAAGCTCCAGCAAAGCCGCCGCAAGCATATCACCCGCCGCGCCCATTGAGCAGTCAAGATACAAAGTTTTCATTTTATTTCCTCCGTTATTTGTGATTTATCATACTCGCCAGATACCCCGCGCCGAACCCGTTGTCGATGTTTACGACGCAGACCCCGCTTGCGCAGGAATTAAGCATTGAAAGCAGCGCGGAAAGTCCGCCGAAACTCGCCCCGTACCCCACGGACGTGGGCACGGCAATAACGGGGCAGTCCGCAAGTCCGCCCAAAACGCTTGGCAATGCGCCCTCCATTCCCGCCACCGCGATTATGACGTTGGCGGTCATAATTTCGTCGAGATGAGCAAGGGTGCGGTGAAGTCCCGCAACGCCCACGTCGTACAGACGCACCACCTTGTTGCCGTGAACCTCGGCGGTGAGGGCGGCCTCTTCCGCAACGGGAATATCGGCAGTACCGCCCGTTGCCACGATAATTTTACCTTTGCCGCTTTTTGGGGGAATTTCCCCGATAACTCCGCACCGAGCCGCTTTAAAATATTCAAGAGAACAGACCGCACCTACGGCGACCGCTTTCTCCTCAGAAAGCCGTGTTATCAGTATGGGAGACTGACCGTTTTTCAGCATTGTTTCGGAAATCGCGGCTATTTGCTCCGCCGTTTTCCCCTCGCCGTAAATAACCTCCGCCGCCCCTTGACGGAGCTTGCGGTGAATGTCCACCTTGGCACAGCCTATGTCCTCAAAGGGTTTCATTTTCAGTTTCAACAACGCCTCGTCCACCGAAATGCCGCCGCCGCTAAGTTCCTCCAGTATACTTCTTATATCCTCCATTATCTCACCTCCAAATCGAGTGAAACCGTTTTGTAATATTTTTTAAGAAATTGTAAAATTTCCTCACGCTTTTCAAGTACGGCGGCAAGCTGTTCTTGCGGCACTTGCAGCCTTGCGTTTCCGTCTGCGGAACGCACCCGAAAATCCGTAAACCCTAACGAAAAAAGATAATTTTCCGCCGTTTCCGTTGCAAAAAGTTTTTCTGCGGTAATTTCCTCGCCTGTTTGTATTCTTGTGGCAAGGCAGGCGTAGGCGGGCTTGTCGTGGGTGAAAAGCCCCGCCTCTTTCGACAGCCTGCGTATCTCGCTTTTGGAAAGTCCGCACTCACGCAGGGGGGAGAGCACGTTAAGCTCTTTCAAAGCCCTCATTCCGGGGCGGTCGTTCACGTCGTCGGAAGCGTTCGTGCCGTCAAGCAGGACGGTATAACCGTCCATTAAAGCGGTTTCCGAAATAGCATTAAAAATTCGCTTTTTGCAATGGTAACAGCGGTCGGCGGGATTTTCCCTAACCTTTTCGTCCGCCAGAATATTCACGGGAATTACCGTCATTTTGCAGTTAAGACTTTCCGCAAGACGCTTTGCGTCTTCAAACTCAAATTGGGGCTGGAATTGGGATTTCACATAATAGGCGTGAACGTCCGCGCCGCACCGCACCGCCGCGTACAGCAGATACGCCGAATCAACGCCGCCCGAAAAGGCAATTGCCGCCTTTGGGTGCTGTGCAAAAAAATCTTCAAGTTTCATAAAAAACCTCGCAAAAAAAGGCATACGAAACCTCTTTCGAGAGGGTTCATATACCTTCATAGTACATATTTTAATTTATTGCGGTTATGCACCGAAATCCGCTCTTCGTGAGCAGTACGACCAACTTCGTATCGGTCTCGGAGCATTTGCCTTTATACCGATTTATTCTCGGAAATCAAACGGATTTTTTCGATAACCTCCGCAATCAGCCTGCCGATATTCAAATCTTCAACGCCCACGATTATGTTATCGCAATGGTTTATTGGAATTAAAATCCGCTTTGCGCCGCTTTGTCCCACCGCCGCCGCCATAGCGGGAGTGACCTCGCCAAGCAGGGAGTCGGCGATGACAATTCCTATTGGACCTATGATTATATCCGCGTTTCGGCAGCCGACTGCAACGGCGTTTTCACCCGTTGCGGCGAAATCCGCCCCCGACTTCAGCATATTTGACGTTGCCAAGCTGTTCGTCCCAACGGCTGTGACCGTCATTTCGGGGAAATTTTTTTTCACGGCGGCAACAACCTGCTTGCCGATACCCCCGCCCTGCGCGTCGATAACCAGTATTTTCATTGGAGTACACCGCCTTAATAAAAATTTCGGCATAAATATACAAATTAATTTTATCACGCAAAAACTAAATTATATTTAATATTTAATTAATAATTTGTAAATTCAAGGCGGCTGTTTTTTCAGAATTGAACAGTGAGTACATCGTAAATCCTTTTTATCGGCAAAGGGTGAGATGTCAAAAAAAAGCCTGCAGAACGGCAAGGAATGGAACCGTTCTGCAAGCTAACCAGGAT
>JAMPDU010000108.1 GCA_023665505.1 Ruminococcus sp. | reverse complement strand
GTAAACGCCGTACCCACCCTTTCTCAGTATCTCATATAATAACCATCTCCTTGAGAATTTTTAGCAGTATTATTTTTACTACTTTAAACCCACCCCGAGTCGGCGCAAGCCGACTATGTAACCTTGCTGTTGAAATTCTCCAAAACACAAAAAAGCCGTCTGTAAAACAGCCGGCTTTTCACTAAAATATTTATTATTTCACGCAAAATAATTCAATAATATCATCGTAGCTGACCAAAGTCACATTACCAAATTCATTCGCCCTGTCAATACACCCTTTGGTAAACCCCGATTTCGCAAATAAATAATAGTGCATATTTATATACAAAAAAATGCGACTTCGTTTAATAAGAGTTTCCAAAACGCCTACGTCAACTCTTTCGTTCGTCCATTTGCACTCGCCGAAAAGCGCGGTATTTTTATCCTGTTCGCCCATAATGTCAATTTCAGCTTGACGTTTTTGTGCGGGGTCGTTTCCCCACCAACGCCCAAGCGAGTTGAATTCAACGGGACATTTTCCGTCAATAAGCAGTTTCCAAAGGTACTGTTTGCAAATATCTTCAAAAACTTTGCCCATATAATTCGGCAAGTGCGGTTCTATGCGTTTATAGGCAAGTTCAGCCGCGCCGCGCGAAATAATTGAATTATTTTCAAGCACAAACCGATACCAAAAACGGAACATATTGTCCTCAATAAAATAAATTGATTTTCGTGAATTTTTTTCGCCGTAAGGATTTTCTTTCTGCACAATGCCGAGATTTATGAGATTTTTTATATATGCCGAGCAAACGTTGGTATCCTCGCCGACTTTGGTTGAAATTTCCGACATACGCGAGGCACCCGAAGCGATTGCGGTAATTACCGCTGTGTAAATCGCAGGCTCCCGAACCTCTTGTTTCAGCAAATTTGCGGGTTCTTCAAAAAGAAAAGACGAGGTGTTCAAATAAATATTTTTTATATTTTCTTTGACGCTTAATTTGTTATTGACTTGAAGCAAATACTGGGGTGTACCGCCGACAATTCCGTACAGTAAAGCCTTGTCCGCCGCCGAGAATTTTTTGAAATAACGGCAGGTTTCCTCAAAATCAAAGGGGAGAATTTTCATTCCGATTTTTTCGGCATACTGAAAAATACCGCTCAGTTTCGGAGCGTACGCGGGGGTGAGATTTAACCTGTTTATGTCGAATTTCAGCACGGCGTATTTGGGAAAATTCCCGTCCGCGGAATATATGGAATGTACCGCAGAGGGGTGAAAAATTATCGTTTCCCCCTTGTTAAGAGTGTAGGAAACGTCGCCGCAGCGCATTTCCGCGCAGCCGTCCAGCATATAGATAAATTCCGCAAAATAATGCCAGTGGGGCTTTACGGGAAAATTTTCATTTTTTGCGTCAAAAACAAAGCACTCTATGGGAGTGTTCAGCGCGTCGCTTTTTTCAAAAAGTCCGCTCATAATATCACCTCGAAAATAGATTTTTACAATTTTTTCTGTATAAATATTATAGCACATTTCGGAATAAAATGCTATACTTAAATGCAAATTTAATATGAAAGGGAACGTACCGAAATGAAAATACTGATAATAGGCGGAACGGGAACGATAAGCACCGCTATTTCGCGCAGGCTTGCGGACAGCGGTCACGAGCTTTATATCCTCAACCGCGGGAGTACCAACGACAAACTCCAGTCCCACATAAAATTTATCACGGCGGACATAAACGACGAAAAAGCCGTCTCGGAAAAGATAAGCGGAATGACGTTCGACGCGGTATGCGATTTTATCGGTTTTGTTAAACCGCAGCTTGAACGGGATTTCCGTCTTTTCGGCGGACGTACAAAGCAGTTTGTTTATATCAGTTCCGCCTCTGCGTACAACAAGCCGCCTGCCGATTACATCATAACCGAGGGGACTTCTCTCGCCAACCCTTATTGGGAATATTCGCGGAACAAAATACAGTGCGAGGAATACCTTATGAAATTGTACAGGGACGAGGGTTTCCCCGTTACGATAGTCAGACCCAGCCACACTTACTGCGAGACCTCCGTACCGCTGGGGGTTCACGGCAGAAACGGCAGCTGGCAGGTCATAAAGCGTATGCTTGAGGGCAAGCCCGTTATAATTCACGGCGACGGAACGTCCCTTTGGACGATGACCGACAGCAGGGATTTTGCCGAGGGATTTATCGGACTTTTGGGAAACCCCCACGCCATTGGCGAGACGTTCCAAATCACCTCGGACGAAACCCTTACCTGGAACCAAATTTACCGCACTGTCGCGGACTGTCTGGGCGTGGAGTTAAAGCCGTACTATGTACCGTCGGAATTTCTCGCGGCGGTGAGCGACTATGATTTTACGGGAAGTCTTATCGGCGACAAGGCTAATTCGGTTGTTTTCGACAACAGCAAGCTGAAAAGAGCCGTACCCTATTTTCAGCCGAAAATCAGCTTTGCAGAGGGAATAAAAAACACGCTGGATTATGTACTGCTGCACAAGGAATGTCAAGTAGAAGATGAAGAATTTGACAAGTGGTGCGACAAGGTAATTGCCGTACTTGAAAACGCTAAAAAGGAGATTTTAAAATGGTAAACGTAAAAGGAAAATGGGCGCTTATCACGGGCGCGGCGAGAGGTATCGGAAATCTTACCGCAAAATTTATGGCGGAACAGGGCTGCAATCTCATACTCCACAGCAGGGATAAGGCGCACTGCGAAAAGCTGCTTGCGGAGGTCAAGACTATGGGCGTCGAGGCTTGCGCCGTTGAGGCGGAGCTGTCCGATTTGGACGGCGTTCAGGCTATGCTTGACGAAATCGACGGTATGGGTATGGACGTTGATATTGTGCTGAATAACGCGGGTATGCAGATAGCCTACCGCACAGATTATTACAAAACCCCCGTTTCGGACTACACCGAAAGCTTTAAAATCAACACAATTGCCCCCACGGTGATATGCTATCATTTTATGCCGAAAATGATTGAGCGGGGTTTCGGCAGAATTGTCAACACCACCAGCGGTATACGCCTTGAACCCGAGCAGGCGGGGTACTCCGCGAGCAAAGCCGCCCTTGACAAAATCACAATCGACTTAGGTTCAAAGGTCGAGGGGACGGACGTTATGATAAACCTCACCGACCCGGGCTGGTGCAGAACCGATTTGGGCGGACCTCACGCTCCCAACGCCCCCGAAAGCGCAATCCCGGGAATTGCCGTGGGCGCGTTTGTTGACGACAAAAAGTCGGGACGTTACCTTAACGCCCCCCATTTCACGGGACTTACCCTTGAGGAGGCTGTGGCAAAGGCTGAGAGAGAATTTGACAGCCCCTACGGGAAATAAGGCGGTGTGGTATGAATAAAATTGCGGAAAATACTCCCTTTGCCGTCCACGGCGAATTAGCCGTCGAGGGCGCGTATCTCGTTGATAAAAACGGGGAGAAAATGCAGCTTAGGGGAATGTCCACCCACGGCATAGCCTGGCGACCCGATTACATCAATTTTGAAACGTTTAAATTCCTGCGTGACAGCTGGAATAACAACTGCGTGCGGCTTGCCATGTACACCCATGAAAGCGGCGGTTACTGCACCGACGGCGACAGGGAAAAGCTGAAAAAGCTTGTTAAAAACGGCGTTGAATACGCAACAGAGCTTGGTATGTACGTCATTGTCGACTGGCACGTACTCAACGAAAAAAATCCGTTGGTGTACAAGGACGATGCCGCCGCTTTTTTTGATGAAATGTCAAGGCTTTACGCGGGCTGCGGAAACGTGATATACGAAATATGCAATGAGCCCAATTCCGCGCCTTGGGAGGACATTGCCGCCTACGCCGACGAAATTATTCCAATAATAAGGGCGAACAGCGGCGGCGTGATTATCGTGGGTACTCCCGACTGGAGTCAGGGAATTGACAAAGCCGCCGTCGCGCCGTTAAATTATGAAAATATAATGTACGCCCTGCATTTTTACGCCGCGACCCATACCGACCGTCTGAGGGACAGAATGTCGGTCTGCGTCGAGGGCGGTCTGCCCGTTTTCATAAGCGAGTTCGGCACCTGCGACGCGTCCGGCGGCGGAAAGGTTGACCGTGAGCAGTCCGAAAAATGGAAAAAAATTATAGATAAATACGGCGCAAGCTATATGTGCTGGAATTTATCGAACACCGGGCAGACGTGCAGTATAATTTCACGCGGCTGCGACAAGCTAAGCGGCTGGACTGCGGAGGAACTCAGCGAGCAGGGCAGACTGGTTGCGGAATGGTTTAAAAGTGCGCATTAATAAAAGGCATACTGGCGCAATTGTCATACAACCCTTTTAAAATCACGGTGTGCCCGTTCTTTTTTGTACTCCATTGGCGTAACGCCCTCATATTTTTTGAAAACCGCGCTGAAATATCCCGCGTTTGCAAATCCCGAGGCGGCAGCCGTTTCCGCAACGGACATATCTGTTTCCGACAGCAGATTTTTTGCCTCGTCAATTCTGCGTTTCGCGAGGTACTCGGTGGGGCGCATATTCATTGTCTCTTTGAAAATTCTGCAAAGGTGCTGCGGTGTAACTCCCGAAACCCGTGAAAGCTCCGACATCGGAAAATCACGGCGGAAATTATCGTCAATATATGTCAGAACGGGCATAAGAATACTGCTGCGGTCTTTTCCGCCGGACATATTTTTATCTATCACCAGCCTGTGAAATTCAAGCAGATACTCATAAACCAACCCCGAACATTTATAATCGCCGTAAACCTTGTCGGTTTTTTGCGCGATAAACATTTTATTGTATATGGACTGCATTAAATCCGATTTTTCCAGTTTAAGCGCAATTGGCTTTGTCATATTGAATTTTTTCAGCACGTCGGCGCAGGCATAGCCGTCGAAAGCGACCCACCGCACGTCCCATTTTTCCCCGAGCGGACAGTACTCATGGGGGTAATTTGCGGGAAGGAAAAAATAAAAATTCTCGGCAAGGCTGACGGTAACACCGTCATATTTGAGAAACCCTTTGTACCCCGCGCTGAAAAGTATCTGATGATTTGGGTACCCCTCGGGGCGCTGTATGTGGTACTGATATTCGCTGCCGCCGATGCCGCAAAGGTACATCGGCAGATTTTTTACCTGCGCGTTATATGGGTATATATTTTGATTTACGGTCATATTATCACCCTTTTTGAAAATATTTCTTACCGAAAATTATACAGCATAATCCGTTGAATGTCAATATAAAAATTATAAATTTTGAACATTAAAATTATAAGGCGTAAATCAAGAAAATGTCCGTAAATAAATACTTTTCGCCGATACAGCAAATATTATTTAAATAAAAATGTTCAGAATTTTAACTTGACATTCAAAGAATATAATGGTACTATAAATAATAAAAATTTTTTTAAAAGGAGTACGGTTGTTATGTTCAAGGAGGTTTTATCATTGACAGCGGCGGGAATTATGACGGCTTTCGCGTTGACGGGGTGCGTTTCGGGAAACGCTGCTGCCGATACCGTTTCGGAAAGTACGGAAATTTCAGCGTCCGCCGAAACAGCGAAAGCTGCGTACGAAAGCAAATACGCTCTCTCCAACCCAAACGCGGACGAGGCGGCGCGAAAGGTCTACGACTACATCTGCGAAAATTTCGGCAAGGTTATGCTGTCCTGTCAGCAGGAAAGCACTTGGATGGGCAGTCCCGATTATGAAATGGACTACATCGAGCAGACCACCGGCAAGCTGCCCGCAATGCGGGGTCTTGACTTTATGAACGGCGATTTTAAGGGCGTTGTGGAGCGTTCAAAGGCTTGGCACGAAAAGGGCGGACTTGTAACGATTTGCTGGCACACGGGCATAAACGGCAAGGGCTATCAGGAGTCGAAGGACGACGTCCCCGACTTTGAAAAGCTGCTGACGGCGGGTACGCCCGAAAATACCGCAATGCTTGAAAACTGGGACAAGGCTGCGGAGGCTTTGGCGGAACTGCGTGACGCGGGCGTTCCCGTACTGTGGAGACCGTTCCACGAATTTGACGGCGGCTGGTTCTGGTGGGGCAAGGACGGCGGCGAGAATTTTGTCAAACTCTGGCAGATGATGTACGACCGCTACACAAACGAGTTCGGGCTGACAAACCTTATCTGGGTGCTTGGCTACTCGGGGGAAGTTAAGGACGGCTGGTATCCCGGCGACGATTACTGCGACATTATCGGCTCGGACACCTATGACAATTCCACCCATTCAAAGGCTTGGGCAAAGCTGCAAACCGTTACGGACAGCGGAAAACCGCTTGCTTTTCACGAGTGCGGAAACGTCCCGCCCGTTGAGGATTTTGAGCGCGACGGCTGTTTGTGGTCTTGGTTTATGGTTTGGCACACCGACCACATAAAGGGCAACGACGCGGAAAATTTAAAGTCGGTTTACAACAGCGACAAGGTTATTACTCTTGACGAGCTGCCCGATATTTATAAATAGTAAGCGTTTTACACGCGAAAATAAGCCGTTTACTGCGGCTTATTTTCAATTATTTTATGATTTATTTCCGCAAAATATTTTAAATAAATTTTGGAGGGATAATATGAATAATTTTACGGCGCACCCCGCTGACGGGCGTGTTACGGCGGATTTTAATTCAAGCTGGCGGTTTATGAAACTTACTCAAAAGGGCGGATTTTCCGAGCTTGCCGTTGAAACGATTGATTTTGACGACAGCGAGTGGACGGAAATTTCCCTGCCACACACCTGGAACGACATTGACGGCGCGGACGGTCAGTCGGGCAAGGACGAGGGCGGCGAGGACTATTACCGCGGCTTGGGCGGTTACAGGAAAACCGCTTATTTCCCCGAAAGCGAATACGGCGGTAAGTCCGTTTTTATCGAATTTGAGGGAGCAAATACTGTCACTGAGCTTTTTGTGAACAGCGTATCGGCGGGCGTTCACGAGGGCGGTTACGCCGCTTTCAGGTTTGAAATTACCGAACTTTTAAGGCTTGACGGGGAAAATTTTTTCGCGGTCAAGGTTAACAACGCTCCCACCGATTACATCGCGCCGATAACAAATCAAGGCGATTTTACGAAAATGGGCGGAATTTACCGCGATGTGAAAATTATCGCCGTCCCGAAAATTCATATTGACCTTACGGATTTCGGCTCGTCGGGAATTTACATTACTCCGAAAAATATTTCCAAAAACCACACTTTTACCGACGTTGTTGTAAAGCTTGCAAACGACGGCGGTGAAAGGGTTTCAGCAGATGTTTCCGTAACAATTTTCGACGAAAATAAAAATATTATTTCCTCCGAAAAACGCAGGGTAACTTTTATTCCGCATAAAAAATTTCAGGCGGAATTTACCCTGCCGATTGAAAATCCGATTTTGTGGAACGGCACGGAAAATCCATATTTGTACACCGCCGAAATTACCGTTGAAACGAAGGGAAAAATTCTCGACAGCCATAAGCAAAATTTCGGCGTACGCACATATTTTATCGACCCCGAAAAGGGTTTCTTTTTAAACGGAAAATACCTTGATTTGCGGGGTGTGAATTATCATCAAGACAGCTTTGAAAACGGCTGGGCAATGACGGACGAACAGCGTGAACGCGATTGCAAAATGATGCGCGAAATGGGTTGTAACGCCGTCAGAATGGCGCATTATCAGCACGACGGTTACGAATATGATTTGTGCGACAGGCTGGGAATTACGGTGTGGACGGAGGTCGGAATTGTCAATAAAATGTCCGCCGACGAAAGCGGAAAATTAAAAATTGCCGATGGTTTTAAAGCCAACGCAAAACAGCAGCTTACCGAATTAATTCGGCAGAATTACAACCACCCGTCGGTAATTGTTTGGGGAATTTCAAACGAGCTTTATCAGATGTCGGACGAAATTTTTGATTTTTATACGGAATTAAATTTACTCGCGAAAAACGAGGATAAAACAAGGCTTACAACCTTTGCGGACGCGCAGTTTTGGGGACGTTTTCTTGAACTTCCCGCCGACGTTGTTGGGTACAACAGATATTTCGGCTGGTACAAGGACGCGGGTCCCGCGGAAAAATTCGGCGAGTGGCTGGACGTTTACCGCAAAGAAAAAGAAAGCCGCCCCATATGCGTTTCGGAGTACGGCGGCGGCGCGGCGGTGTCCCAATTTAAGGACAATATCGACTGGCAGACGGACATGGACCCTTGGGGCGAACGGCACTATCAGAATTACCAATCGGCAATGCACGAAAAAATCTGGGCGCAGTTTGCAAAGCGGAAATATCTTTGGGGCAAATATATTTGGTGTATGTTTGATTTTGCCTCCGACGGCAGGCAGGAGGGGGACACAAAGGGTCAGAACGACAAGGGACTTGTCACCCGCAGGCGCATCCCGAAGGATTCGTTTTATTTTTACAAATTGGTTTGGAACGGCACGCCTATGGTGCACCTCACGGAAAAGGGTTTTGTGCGGCGGGCAAACGTTGTGCCACAAATTAAGGCGTACTCAAACGCCGAAAGCGCAGAATTATTTATAGACGGCATTTCTCGGGGTACGGTAAAGCGCACCGACCTTGACGGGGATTTTTCGACGGTATTTATTTGGGAAAACGTCAAAATTGCCGAGGAAAAAGAAAGCGAAATTGTTGTAAAAGGCACTTTTGCGGACGGGTCTGTTTTGAGTGACAGCGCGGTTTGGACGGGGATAAAAACTTAATAAAAATACCGCTCAAGAATAATTTTTTGAGCGGTAATTTTTATCGCAGTCCCGCCGCTTGAAAACCGAGTACGCCAAGCACGCAAAGAATACTGCCCGCAAGGTTTAGTCCCGTGGGACGGGCGCTTTTTCTGAACAGGTCAAGAATGAAAATCACAATAAGTATCATCGGCTGAATAAATGAATAATTTGTAAGACTTTGCGCCGCGACGGCGTTTTCGCCCAGTAATCCGAGGGCGTTGGGGAGCTTGCACAAAACCACGGTTATAACGCCCCTGCGCCCCTCGGGACTGCCCGCGGCAATGGACATCGGTTTCGCGGACGGAATTAAAACGACCGCTAAAATTATCAGCGCGAAAAACAGCGTAAGCGTTGAGGATATGTAATTTTCCGCCGCTTTCATAATAAATCCGTAGCCGAATTTTACGCCGATGTAAATTATCAGCGGGATAATTATTTTGGGGTAATTTACTTTTTTTCGTCCCGATTTCGCAATCATTGCAAGCCCCGCGGCGGTGATAATTATGCAAAGTATTTTCAGTACGCTCACGCCTTGACCGTACATAATTATGTCCGTAAAATACGAAATAAACAGGGTTATTCCAAGCCAAGCCTTTAATTCAAAGGCGGACATTTCTATTAAAATTTTCGCACCCATAGAAAATTCAAAAAATTTGCAGGCGGCGATAAGCAGTATAAAAATAAATGTAAACGGCGAAAGCGTAAACGTTCTGTCGAAAAAAGGCAGCAGCAGCGCGAGGAACGGAACAGTTCCCGCAGCCATTAAAAATGTAAGCTGCGAGCCGTTCAGTTTCGCCTTGCTGACCGCGTATTTATCGTTAAGCGAACAAGCCGTGTACATCGCCACGACGAAAAGCATTTTAAGCATTTGCAAACCTCTATTCCTAAAGTATTTTTGATTTCCGCGATTTATTTCCTGAAAAAATCAAACGCTGCTGCGGACAAAGCCGCGGTAACTTTTTTCATAGTAAACATTTTCTTTCGTATATAATTATACACCATTTATTTGTTAAAATCAATAGTTTATAATAAAATTATGTTAGAAAATGTTTTGTTGAAAATAGTGTAAGGATATAATTTTAATAACATAAATTAAAACTTTTCATTAATATGAGATTGTGAGGCATAAATTATGTTACATTTCAGTAAAAAATAAGATTTTTTGTAAGTGCTGTATGCCGGCTATAGCAGATATGGCTTTGTTTACTGTTTTTTTGTAAAGTTATTTCAGCGTAATGTAAGGTTGAATTTTCTCGGCAATAACAGCCTTATCGCCGATAGTAATGACGACAGCCTTATTTCGTCTAACCAAATGGCAAAGGCGATGTGACGGCAAAAGTGGAAATAGACCGTCGATTGCAAAATTTTCCAGTTTCTGACGATATTTAAAAGCAATGGCAAACCGACTAATTATTAATTCTCGCGGCGTATCTGTGGATATGACTATGGTATGCGGAGCTATTTCAATTGGCGAGACGGTTCAAGACAAAAATAATTCTTTTAATCCACTTTTCTCACAAAGTTTAGCAGTAGCCAAGGCTAGCTCATTAATTACATTTTTACAAATTCATTGATAAAAACCTTATGAATAATCGGTTCAACCTTTACTGCCTTGCTAAGCTCAACCTCCATATATTCAAAACCGTCTACATTTTTTTCACACACCTTTCTCGTATTGACAAAATCCCATTTATTTGTAAACCTGTCTGACTTTGAATAATTATTCCCGCTTTTGTCAAAATATCTTTTTCATCATTAATAGCGTGGTAAAGAATTTTGTTAAAAATATCTTCAGGAATAGGTTTTGTTTTATTTTTGTTTTTTTCTTGTTTTACATTCCAAAGCTGAAATGATGTTATCCCTCTGAAAATATTGTTTTGAGGAACATTCCAACCCTTTATCTGTCCTGTTTTTATTAAATCTTCGACAACATAAGAATACGCGTACCCTGCACTTAATGATAGTTTTGTGGCTTGCCGCGCAAAACGCAAAAAATTGACATGCAAAATGCAAAAACCCCG
>JAMPDU010000107.1 GCA_023665505.1 Ruminococcus sp. | reverse complement strand
ACTCATACATACCCACGGATTTAAGAGCGTCGTCAACCCTCTGCCGCATTTCATCGGGGGGGACGCCCAAATTTTCAAGAGCGAAAGCAACGTCCTCCTCAACAATTGTGGCGACTATCTGATTATCGGGGTTTTGGAAAACCATTCCAACCCGCTGACGTATGTCGAAAAGCCGCTCCTCGTCGGCGGTGTCGATGCCGTCCACATAGACCTTTCCGCCGCAGGGCAGCAGAATGGCGTTCATATGCTTTGCTATCGTGGACTTTCCCGAGCCGTTATGCCCGAGAATGGCGGTAAATTCACCCTTTTTTATTTCAAGAGAAACGCCCTTTAAAACCTGCTTTACGGGGGCGTTTTCCTCCTCCTCAAACTCGTTTGAATAATGGAAATCCACATTTTCCGCCGAAATAATTTTTTCCTGCATAATACTTCCCTTTTCTTTTACAGAATGATAAGCAGTATCCCTGCCGTGATGTATATAATGCGCATAACATACGCCGCAATGCCTTTCAGCGGGATACCTCTGATACGGTAGAAAATTTCCTGCCTTGAAATTCCCGCGTAAATAAGAATTATTCCCAAAACAAGCCGTACAAGCGGTTTCACGCAAACGCCCCCATTCGAGGCGTTATTTACGAAAACAGCTCTATACCGCTTATCAAAGCCACAATCAGCAAAACCGCGCCTACTATAATATAGGTTACTCTCACAGTTTTGACTTCCTTTTCCGACAGCGGCGTACCCATTTTTGATTTGTACGCCCTGCCCTTTTTGGTAATTCCCGTTACTATAAAATATATTCCCGCGCCTAAAGCAAAAAACGGCATTTTCAAAACGTCCTTTCCTGTTAGAGGATAGAGATTAGAGGGTAGAAATTTTTACCCTTCCCAAACCGCCGTTGAACCGCAGGGCAGCACCCCTCCGCCGGTTTCAACAGGCAAGCCTATTTCGTCCGCCGCGACCGTCCCGCCGAATTTTTCCCCCACGGTTTCTTTGAGAATATACGCCATTACCGACGGCGAAAGCCCCGTCGTATAGCTGTTCAGCAGAAAGAAAAGCGGTTTGCCATTCAGTACGCCCGTGCAAAGCTTTACCAAATCGTAAATGCTGTCCTCCAGTTTCCACACTTCCCCCGTGGGACCTCTGCCATAAGAGGGCGGATCCATTATAACCGCGTCGTAACGTCTCCCCCGCTTTATCTCGCGGGTAACGAACTTTTCGCAGTCGTCCACAATCCAGCGTATGGGTTTATCGGAAAGTCCGCTTGCCGCCGCGTTGTCCCGCGCCCACTGAACCATTCCCTTGGACGCGTCCACATGGCAAACGCTTGCTCCCGCGTTTGCACAGGCGAGGGTCGCTCCCCCCGTGTAGGCGAAAAGGTTCAGGACGTTTATCTGTCTGCCGCCGTTTACGGCAGTACGGATAATTCCGTCCATATAATCCCAGTTTACCGCCTGTTCGGGGAAAAGCCCCGTGTGCTTGAACCCCGTGGGACGTATGTTGAACCGCAGCTCTCCGTAACCCACAACCCAGCTTTCGGGTATCTTCTTTTTGAAAGACCACTGTCCCCCGCCCTTTTCGGAGCGGTGATAGTGCCCGTGAGCGGAATTCCAAAGGGGGGATTTTTTCTCGGTTTTCCAGATTATCTGCGGGTCGGGACGGATAAGGGAAATATCCCCCCAAAGCTCCAGCTTTTCGCCGCCCGTGCAGTCTATAAGACGGTAGTCCGTCCAGTTGTTTGCAATTCTCATTACTCTTCCTCGAAATTTTTCTCCTCTTGTTTATCTTCCCCCTGCGTTTCGGTTTCGGGGACTTCTTTCACGGTTTTTTCTTCGGGTTTCTCCTCGGTTTTCTCCTTTGCGGACTTTCCCGCCTCTTGTTTCTCGTCCGCCTGTTTCTCGGACGGGCAACGCTCCTTTATCTTATCGGCGATTTCAAGAGCCATTTGGTTTATAAGGCGGAACTTCCTGCCCTCTATCATCACGCGGATAAGCGGCTCTGTACCGCTTTCACGTACTAAAATCCTGCCGCTCGAACCGAGCTTTGTCTGATTGACGTTTATTATTTTTTCTATCTCGGTATCGTTTTTCCAAGCCTCTTTCCATTTTGGAATAATTTTGACGTTCACCATAACCTGCGGGTATCTCTCCATCATTGAACCAAGCTCCGAGGCTTTACGCTCCTGCCGCTTGATAATGCTCAAAAGCTGCACCGCCGTAAGCTGACCGTCCCCCGTGGTGGCGTAGTCGTGGAAAATAATATGCCCCGACTGCTCGCCGCCCAAGTTGTACCCCCCCGCAAGCATTTGCTCCATAATATAGCGGTCGCCCACCTTTGTGGTTATCATATTTATATCGTTGTTTTTGGCAAAATGTGTAAATCCCAAATTTGTCAGCACCGTCACCACCGCGGTGTTCTTTTTAAGCGTACCCTTATCACGCATATCGCGGGCAAAAATCGCTATAAGCTTGTCGCCGTCGAGGATTTCCCCGTTTTCGTCCACCGCGAGGCATCTGTCCGCGTCGCCGTCAAAGGCAACCCCCACATGGCACTTTTTCTCCTTGACAAATTTGGAAATAGCGTCCATATATGTAGAGCCGCACTTGCGGTTGATGTTAGTGCCGTTGGGAGTGCAGTTCACAAGGTAAACCGTCGCCCCAAGTCCGCCGAAAAGCCGTTCCGCCGTCGCGCTTGCCGAGCCGTTGGCGCAGTCGATTGCAACCCTGACCCCGGACAAGTCCCCCTCAACGGTTTTCATAATACTTCTGATGTAGTCCCACTGAGCGTTCTTGTCGTGGCTGACCCTGCCCACCTTTGCACCGCCCGTCATGGCGTCGGTAATTTCCTGCGGATTGTCCAAAATAAGAGATTCTATCTCTTCCTCAATATCGTCGGAGAGCTTATAGCCCGTACCCGAAAAAAGTTTAATTCCATTAAATTCCATACTGTTGTGGGACGCGGAAATCATCACCCCCGCGTCAGCCTCCCGCTTTCTCACGAGAAAGGCTACGGCTGGAGTGGGCACAACCCCGAGAGTTACCGCGTCCGCGCCCATTGAGCATATTCCCGCAATAAGAGCCGCCTCCAAAACGTCCGAGGAAATCCTCGTATCCTTGCCTATCAGTATCTTCGGCTTATGGTGGGATTTTTTGGTAAGTACCATTGCCGCCGCTCTGCCTATCTGCATTGCCGTCTCGCAGGTAAGCTCCGTAAGGGCAACGCCCCTTGCGCCGTCTGTTCCGAAAAGTCTTCCCATTGTATATATCTCCTTTACAGTAACTTATATAGTAACTTAAAACAAGCTTTGCTGACCGTTGTCGTCAATCTCGCCCTTGTATTCAAAGCCGAGATGCCTGTAGGCAAGAGCCGTGGCGCACCGTCCCCGAGGCGTTCTCGCAATAAATCCAAGCTGCATAAGGAACGGTTCGCAAACGTCCTCCAAAGTGACCGCCTCTTCCCCTATCGCCGAGGCAAGAGTTTCCAGTCCCACCGGACCGCCGTTGTAGCCTTTGATAAGCATATTCAGCATACGCTTGTCGAGATTGTCAAGCCCGAGACTGTCTATCTCCATACGGTCGAGGGCGATTTTGGCAATGTCCTCGGTGATTTTTCCGTTGCCGATAACCTCCGCAAAGTCCCGCACCCGCCTTAACAGACGGTTCGCGATACGGGGCGTGCCCCTTGCCCGTTTGGCAAGCTCCATAGCTCCCCGCCTGTCGCAGGCAATGCCCAAAATTACCGAAGAACGTATTACAATGTCGCAAAGCTGTTCATGGGTGTAAAGCTCCAAACGCTGAATTACACCAAATCTGTCCCGCAGCGGCGAGGTAAGCTGCCCGGCACGGGTGGTCGCCCCGATAAGGGTAAATTTCGGCAAATCTATCCTCAATGAACGCGCCGACGGACCTTTGCCGATAATAATGTCGAGAGCGTAGTCCTCCAAAGCGGGGTATAAAACCTCCTCAATTGCGCGGGAAAGACGGTGTATCTCGTCAATGAAAAGCACGTCGTTTTCCGAAAGGTTTGTCAGCAGCGCGGCTAAGTCCCCCGGCTTTTCAATTGCGGGACCCGAGGTTATTCTTATGTTTACGCCCATTTCGTGAGCGATTATGGCGGAAAGGGTGGTCTTGCCCAAACCGGGAGGTCCGTACAGCAAAACGTGGTCGAGGGGTTCTCCTCTCTTTTTCGCAGCCTCGATATATATGGACATATTTTCCTTGACCTTATCCTGCCCGATATATTCGTTCAAAGTTTTCGGGCGCAGACCTACTTCAATGTCGTCGGTATCGTTCTGCATCGCCTCCGGGGAAACCATTCTCCCCGCGGGGACTTCAAAATTCATTTCGCTTGATTCCAGCATTTTACTTTTCCTTTACAAAATCTTTTTCTGCTTGTATTCTTTTGTACGCTTTGTGGGGACTATTATCAGCGGTATTATCATTTCCTCGTCGGTAAGTCCGCCGTGGTTCGCCTTTGGGGACGTTCCCGGCTTTGAGTTAAGGGTCTGATAGCGCAGGGTCTTGCTGCCTATGGCGCAAAGCATATAGTCACCGATAAAGTCGATAGTTTTCGGGTGAGACCTGCCCTTGCCCAGTATGCCCTTCGCAAGGACGTCGTTCTTTGAAAACAGCATAAAATCGTTGCTCAAATAACTGTGGCACGCCTTTTCAAAGTCGGTGCGCCTGTCGTATTTTACATAGCAGGCTGCGGCACGGCTTTCCACAAAGGGGGGAACTACAAGGCAGTCCGCGATTTCCGGTATGGTGTTGAGCTTTATTTCCTCGGTAATATCTATCATTCCGTGGTCGGCGGTAACAATTATAAGCGTGTCGGTAAGCTTTGTGCCAAGCTCCTCAATATGGGTGCTTATGGCGTTAAGCTTGTCGGCGACCCTGTCGCTGTAGCAGCCTTCCCGGTGCGCCGTGTCGTCGGGACTGTTCCACCGGACGTAGGTAAAGGTATTCTCTTCCAGCGCGCATATCATTTTAATAAGCTCGGTAACCCGGTCAAACCTGTCAGCCGTTTTATGGATATTGCCGTCCTCGGAAATATTTACTCCCGTGGGGGCGATTGTGAAGGTTTTCACGTCCCCGATTATCGAGTAGGCGATTTCCTTGTATATAGTTTCGTAGGGCATGACGAACTCCGCCGCGCTCAGCTTGCTTATGGGGGTTTTTGTGTAGCTGTCGGCATTTGTAAAAACGTCTATGGTGCGGCAAAATTCCTTAAAGTACAGCGACCGACCCAGCCAGGCGTGCTCGTTGGGGGAAACCCCCGTATAGTAGCTCATCATCGCCGCCGCCGTTGTGGACGGAAAAACCGAGGTAAGGTTGTCGGCGTGGTGTTTCCTCAAAAAATTCGATTTGGGAAGATTTCTCTCCAGCATATCCGTACCCATGCCGTTAAGGACTATAAGCACCACGTTTTTGTAAAACTTGCCAAGCTCCTTGTCGAGTTTGCTCAAAGACGGATATGAGGACAACGCTCTGTAATACTTCATTACCGAGGAAATTATATTTACGGGACATCTGGAATAATCCGGATACGACAGCATTTTTTAACTCTCCCTTCTATAATATGACGGATATATCTTGTACCTTTACAAATTCGCCGCCATTTTTTTCAAAGCCTGACGTATAAGCTCCTCCACCGCAAGGGAGGAATCCAGTTTTGCCACGGCGGACGCCGCCTCCGTCTGACTGTAACCCAGAACCACCAGAGCGGAAATAGCCTCCGCGGTGCTGCTGCCCTCGGAAACCGCCTCGAAGATTTCCTCCGCGGCAACTCCTCCCGAAAGCTGCTCTTTGGTAATTTTATCCTTTAGCTCCAAAACCACCCTTTGGGCAAGTTTCGGTCCCACCCCTTTGGTTTTGGTGAACGCCTTGTAGTCCCCCGTTGCAACGGTGAGGGCGAATTTCTCGGGGTTTGTGTCGGAAAGAATTGCCAGCCCCGCTTTGGGACCCACTCCCGAAACGGAGATAAGCATTTTGAAACAGTTAAGTTCCTGCTCCGTGGCAAAGCCGAAAAGCTCGATATTGTCCTCCCGAACGTGAAGATAGGTGTAAAGCGTTGCGCTTTCCCCCGTCCTGCCGATTTGCGAGAGGGTCGCAAGGGTAGTCCTGCAAAGATAGCCCACCCCGCCGCAGTCTATAACCGCCGCGTCGGTGGTTTTATGTATGATTTTTCCGTTTACGCTGTATATCATAAAAATTTCACCCTTTATTCAAATTTTTGGTATTTTCACCGTGCCGCAATTAGCGTGTCCGTGGCATATGGCAATTGCAAGCGCGTCCGCCGTATCGTCGGGTTTGGGGACTTCCGCAAGCCCGAGAATACGCCTTGTCATTTCCATGACCTGATTTTTCTCGGCTCGCCCGTACCCAACAACCGACTGTTTCACCTGCAAGGGAGTGTACTCATAAATCGGTATACCCATATTCGCCGCCGCAAGGACGGTTACCCCCCTTGCCTGAGCAACGTCTATGCCCGTTTTTTGGTTGGTGTTGAAAAACAGCTTTTCAATCGCCATTGTTTCGGGCTTGAACGTGCCAAGAACGGTGTTCATATCGTCGTATATGGTTTTCAGCCGCAGGGTAAAGTCCGTGCCCGCCGCGGTGGTTATCGCCCCGAAATGGACGGGGGTAAACTTGTATCCGTCGTACTCAACCACGCCGAAAC
The DNA here is from genome assembly GCA_023665505.1 of Ruminococcus sp. Lineage (GTDB taxonomy): Bacteria > Bacillota > Clostridia > Oscillospirales > Ruminococcaceae > RGIG8773. The sequence continues at coordinate 4,063 of JAMPDU010000107.1, read as the reverse complement.
CCACTATGGCGTAGCCCGGGTCTATTCCAAGAATTCTCAAAAGTACACTTCCAATTCTCTTTAAAAAAGTTATTAACAATTAATTATACCACAAAATCTCAAGATATGCAATATTTTTTTGAAAGTTATTGTATTTTATTTGCAAATATTGTATAATTAATATTATGTAAACGCAAATAATCTTCCAAACAAAGGAAAGGAATGTATAAAAATGGATATTAAAGAACTCAGAAACCGAATTGACGATATAGACGGCGAGATTTTGTCGCTTTTTTCGCGTAGAATGGAGGTCTGCAAGGCTGTCGCCGAGTACAAAAAGGAGAACAGCCTCCCCGTTATGCAGGGCGGGCGGGAAAAACAGGTAATCGACAATATTAGAAATAACGCCCCCGAGGGTCTGAAAGACGGGGCGGCTATGCTGTTTCAGAACATTATGGACATCAGCAAGTGCATACAAAATATGGAAATGGAGTTTACCTCTCCCCTGTCCTCGCCCAAGCCGTTTATTCCCGAAAACGCCTCTAAAATCGCCTGTCAGGGCACGGTTGGGGCGTACTCCGAAACCGCCTGCAAAAAGCTTTTCGGGGACAAGCCCTCGGTTTTCTACCACTCCTTTGAGGACGTTTTCAACGCCGTTGAGACGGGCGAGGCGGATTTCGGCATACTTCCTCTGGAAAATTCCACCATCGGCACTATTTCCGAAACCTACGACCTTATGGCTAAGCATAATTTCAACATCTGCTCCCTTATCCGCGTGGAGATAACCCACTGTCTCGCCGCCGTTAAGGGTACACGTTTGGAGGACGTTAAGTACGTTTACTCCAAAGCCGAGGCGCTCTCTCAGTGCTCTGAATTTATCAAGGAAAAGGGGCTTATCCGCCGCGAGTACGCCAACACCGCCCTTTCCGCCGAGCTTGTCGCCAACAGAAACGACAGCTCCATTGCCTGCATATGCTCCAAAAACTGCGCCGAACTTTACGGACTTGAAATCGTCAGCGACAGGATAGCCGACGCTTACCCAAATTACACCCGGTTTATCTGCTTTTCCCGTGATTACATAGTACCCGAGGACGCGGACACGGTCAGCGTTTGCCTTACCCTTTCAAACACCCCGGGTTCGCTGTACAGGCTGCTGACAAAATTTTCCGTTTACGGACTTAATATGACGAAAATCGAAAGCAAGCTCATTGCGGGCAGCGACTTTGAGGCGTTATTCTACCTCGATTTCAAGGGCAGCTGCACCGACCCGAAAGTAGTCGCCCTGCTCCGCGATTTGGAGAACGAGCTTTCATTCTTCCGCTTTTTGGGGAGCTTTAAGGAGGTACTGTAATGAAAATCAAAATTATTATTTTCGCCGCAGCGGCGGCAATAATCGCGGCTGTAATTATCGCGGCGTATATCTACAACAGCGTTTTTCCTAAGAAATATATAAAGAACAAATACCCCAACGCCGAATTTGTTTCCTCGGAAACCGAAAACGGCGGCTGGAACGGCTTGCTTACCCCGTCCGACTACGGCTACAGATATTTTCGCTGCAAGCTTTACGACCCCTCGGAGGATATTCATTTCAGCCAGAATTTTTGGCTTGTGTGGTACTTCCCTTTCTACCGCCCCTCAACTCCCTTGGATAATTTTGAAATTCAGCTTGAACACAAAACGTTTACAAACAAGACTGTCGCCGATATGAAAGAAATTACCGAAAAATACGCGGCTGAATGCACCGTCGCCGCAAACCCGTTCGACAGCTATCTTTCATCTTCTTCGAGATGCGGCTGCCATATTTTTGTAAACAAACTTGAAACCGAGACCCTCGCCGCACTTATAAAAGAACTTGACGGCTATATCCTGAAAATAAGACGGCAGGACGTTTTAAGCTATATTTCCTACAGCCTTTTTATTTGTATGGACGACGGCGTTTACGGCAAATTTGCCGAAACCGATTTTTCAAACGCTCACTCGAATTACACGGGTCACGCGTATTTTACCGATTTGCTCACCGCCGTCCCCGAATTGGAGGCGGAAAGAATAATTGCAACAAACGAGGGCTTTTCCGCCGAAACTTACGAAAGCCGCCAAAGCGACGAAGATTTCGACCACCTTGTTTTTTGGTACAGCAGCCAGCCTAACACTATGGGTCATCAACATTTTTATCTTTTTGGAGTAAAGAACCTGTCTTCATAAGATGTGTGTGCGGATTTTTGGCGAGATTTTGCCGATGACAAGGCAAAAATCCGCAGGCATACTCGCGTATGGCAAGGATTTTTAACGCAGTCAGCGGCAAAAGATTGCCGAAAATACGTGCGCACAGCTTGTGAAGACAGGTTCTAAACGAAAGGAAGTAATTTTATGCCCGATACAACAGTTTCCGCGATAATTGCCTGCGGGGGAAGTTCAACCCGTATGAACGGCACTAACAAACAGCTTTGCGAAATAGGCGGCGTACCCGTCTGCGTTCGCTCAATGCTTATTTTCGAGGAGATAGACGAAGTTTCCGAAATCCTCGTTTCGGCGCGTGAGGAGGATATTCCCCGAATAGAAAGCCTTGCGGAGGAGTACGGCGTAAAAAAATTCAAACGCGCCGTAAAGGGCGGAGACACCCGCCAGCAGTCGGTTTTCGCCGCCTTTATGCAGACGGACAAGGCGACCCGCTACATCGCCGTCCACGACGGGGCTCGCCCCTTTGCAGACCCCGAAAAAATAAAAAAATGCATCGCCGACGCGGCGGTTTTCGGTGGGGCGGCTTTGGGCGTTCCCGTCAAGGACACCCTTAAAACCGTCAGCGGCGGACTGGTTGTGGACACCCCCGACAGGAGCAGCCTTTACGCCGTTCAAACGCCGCAGATTTTCAGGCGGGACGTATACGTCAAAGGGGTAAACTTCGCCCTTGACCACGAGCTGGATTTTACCGACGACTGCCAGCTTGCGGAGGCGGTGGGGGTTAAGGTCTGCATAACGCCCTCGGATTACGGAAACATCAAAATCACCACCCCCGAGGATATTTTTATCGGGGAGGCTATTTTGCGGTCGAAAAAATAATTTGGGAGGAATTTTTCTCAAAAACTCTTTAAAAACAGCCGCCCCGCAAGTTCACAAAATTGTAACAAAAAAAAAAAAAAGTTTCGTAACATACATTCTCCCGAAAAATGCTATAATGGGGAAAAATGGGAGGAATGTTTATGTTTAAAAGAATTTTCACGCTTTTTGCGGTCTGCGCGGCTTTTTTTGCGGCGGACTTTTTTGTTGACGTTTCGGCGGAAATTATAGAGTACGACTTCGGTGCGGAGGAAAACGAAACCGCTGTAAAATGGTCACTTGATACCGAAACCGGGGTGTTGACGGTAAGCGGCACGGGAGCTATGGCTGACCACCGTGATTATCTTTCATTGCCGTATCAAGATGTAAGAAATCAAATTAAAACAGCAGTTATAAGCGACGGAATTACGCATATCGGCGCAGCTTCATTTTGGGGTATGACTGCGCTTACATCTATTGAAATTTCCGACAGTGTTACATCTGTAGGCGAATATGCTTTTAACGGGTGCTATTCGCTTGCGTCCGTGGACTTGCCGGATACGGTAACAGCAATAGGCAAAGCCGCTTTCGCAAACTGTACGGCTTTAATCGCTTTTAAAGTTCCAGAAAATGTGACTGTTCTTGAGGACAGCGTATTTAATAACTGCCGTTCAATTACAAACATTATACTGCACGACGGTATCACATCATTGGACGGAGCGTTTACAAACTGTTCATCTCTTGAAAATATAACTTTGCCGAGCCGAATAACATCATTGGGCAAGTGGACTTTTTACGGCTGCCGTTCGCTTACTTCCGTTGAAATTCCTCAGGGGGTTACATCAATCGGAGAAACGGCTTTTCAGTTTTGCAATTCTCTTACAGAAATTGAAATTCCCGAAAATGTTGTTTCTGTCGGAGCGGGAGCTTTTGATATGTGCGGCTCTTTAGAGCAAATTATATACCCAAATAACGCAGTTATTGAAGAACTTTCAGACCCGTTCGATCCGATGATGTCCGGTCCGGCAATTCCCGAAGGGTCAACTCAAAT
>JAMPDU010000106.1 GCA_023665505.1 Ruminococcus sp. | reverse complement strand
CAGTTTAGCAGATTTTAATTCAATTGTACAGACGCGGAGTTATTTGACGGTTACGGTGTAACAGTAGCCACCGCCGTTTTCTTTACCCTCTTTAACTGGAGCTTTGGAAACAAAGAAATGAAATTTATCCTTACTTGCAACCAATACAATTGCAAAGATTAGGAACTGGAAAAGGTTGTAAAATTATATTTACATACATAAGAACACCAAGTGTAGAAAAAACTACAACCGCAGAAATTAAAAACCAAGACCAAGCTAAAAAACGATTTTCTATAATATCTTCAAATTCGCCACAAATATATAAAGATAAAATAGAAATTAATAAAATAGCTCCTAAAAAGATTTCCATATCGTTCACCTATCCTTTAGTGGTTGCAGGTTGATACGCTCAACCTGCTAAAGCGGGTTTCCTTGTCTCTATATGTGGGGCAAGGAGTGTTCAATAAAAAAATTGATACATTAGCAAATCGCACATTTATGTGCGGTTTAATAATATAATAACATACTTATGTGCGAATGTCAACACATTTTTGTGCAATATGATATAATTTGGATAAATAACCAAAAAAGGAGATGTTTTTTATACAAAATTATAAATTATATCAAAGAGTGAGGGATTGCAGAGAAGATTGTGACCTATCACAGGCAGAACTCGCAAAAAAGTTATCAATGGGAACAACACAATATAGGCGGTACGAATTAGCAAACTCACCTATAAGTTTAGAATTAGCTGAAATATTGGCAAATTTTTACAATGTTTCCCTTGATTACCTTGCAGGACGTACAAAAGACAAAAAAGGCTTTAATAAATCCGACTTGCCGTCCTCAGAAGTGGATTTATTAAAAAAATTCCGCACCTTGTCAGAAAAACAGCGCGGAATTATTATCGGGCGAATTGAGGCATTTACAGAAGAAAATGCAGAAATTGAGGCAAAAGAAGAAAGATTAAAAGGAGCGGTATAACATGGCTAAGGAAGTAAAAAAAGTAAAGTGCAAAGGCTGTAAACTGACATATGACAAAAAATTATATAAATGTCCCTATTGTCACAAAAAACGCTTTAACCCCACAGGACTAATTATTTTTTTAATTATACTTGTGCTTGCCCTCGGAACGGCATGCTATTTCTACTGGGACAACATAAAGGCATTTATCAGCGAAAAGCAGTCCGAAACAGTATTAGACGAAAACGATGGAAAAGGGCTTGTTTTTAAAAATGTTTCCGTTACACGGTCGGAAGATTACAACAATATTTATACAGTAAAATTTGACATTGAAAATAAAACTGGACTACCTTTAAAACAAAATTATGTTTTAGCTAATCTTGCTGATAAGGTAAAAGTAAATGTATTAAAAGGAAACTTTTTATATTGGGCAGATGATTACGAACGTATAACATTAGATATGCTTGCAGATGAAATATATAAAGCTGAATATAATCTGCAAATTGACGAAGATTGGAAAACACTTGAAATTTATTTAAGAGAACCCGACAATGAAACAGGCGGTATAAATGACATTAAGGTATTTACATACGAAAACAACTTGCAGGAAGTAACTACAGAAATCACCGCCGAGGAAACGACAGAAACGACCACAGAAACCACTACAACAACACAAATTAGCATAATTACCGAATAAATAAAAATTTCCCGATAGGCATTAGCTTATCGGGATTTTTGTTTGTCAAGGACTATAAAGCGTTACGTTGCGGAACGGCTGAAAATTTCACGAACTCCTCTATAGACTTTTCCCGCCCCCGAGGTTACGGCTGAATAGGAGCTCGCCCCCTAAATGTAGTCGCCGTGTCACGCTCAGGTTCGACCGACCGCCCCGCGGGGGCGGTCTCGCTGCGAACTCTGTACCGTGATACGGCTTGCTTTCTGTTGGGGCGGTCTCCTCTTCTCATTATATCTCGGGGGCGGGAAAACTCTACAGAGCTTTCGTGAATTTTTCAGCCGTACCGCAAGAGTTACCCACCATAATATCGCCTAAAGGGTCTCCCCTTTATTGGTCTACATACTCGGGGAGCGTTTCCATGAGTGCCGGCGTTGCTGATACGTCTATCCCCTGCGCTATGCAGTACGACAAACAAGAACACACGAAATTATTAAGGCTCATTCCTTGGCTGTCGGCGTAGGCTTTTAGGCGGTCTCGCTCACCTTTTTTGACGTGTATTTTCATATCGTCATACGCTTTAGCGTTATAACGTGCATTAGCAGCTATACGTGCAGGGCTATTTTTTGCCATAAAATCACAACCTTTCTAAAAATTATTATATCATAGTCACAGTACATTGTCAAGCAAAATTTTTCAATTGGAAGTAATAGGGATAGTACATAATTTGTTTACAATAGGGACATTAAATATTGTTTAACATGTAATAGGGATAGTGTATAATATTAGTATAAGGTACAAACGAGGAACTGGGCGAAACTCCTATAAGTCACCCAATAATTTTGAAAGTTAATTTTCAAAAATGAAAGGATTGATTTTATGTGCAAAAAAAGAAACATCTACACAATAGCAGAATTGAACCTCGCGTTAATGGCTTGCTTTAACAAGCTGAATGAGGACTTTTTCGGCGGAGAACTTGAAAAGGTAATTATTACCATTGAAGAGGGTTACAAAAAACATGCTTACGGTTGGATTGAAGTAAAGAAAAATTGGATACAAGGCAAAGAGGAACGCCACCAAATCAATATATCGTCCGACTTTTTGAACAGAGATATTGAAGATGTTATCGCTACACTGTTACATGAAATGTGCCACCTGTACGCCCTGCAAAATGACATCAAAGACACAAGCCGTTCGGGCATATACCATAACAAGAAATTTGCAGAAATTGCCAAAGAACACGGCTTAGACGTTTTCGAGGAAAGCCACATAGGACACCGCACAAAATGTTCAGAGCAGTTACGAAAATGGTGCGCGGATAACTGCACGATAACACAAATCAGAGTACACAAAAAGAAAAGCACCAAAGCAGACAAGGAAAGTAAGCCGAAACAATCATCACGTAAATACATATGCCCCGAATGTGGGTTGATAGTCAGAGCCACCAAAGAATGCAACATCATCTGCGGGGACTGCGAACGTAAAATGGAAATTGAAAGTTAACTTTCAAAAATATGCTGACCTATCGGCAATACGAGGAGAAAGGAAAATATTATGAAAGTATTAGCAATGGTACAATCATTGAACGATTTAGCAGAAGTCGAAATCATCGAACACAAGGACAATAACAACGTAATTGCAGAATACAACGGACAGAAATGCACGGCTATATTTAATCCGTTTGTGTGCAAATATTATGTTGACGACGTATACGGAAAATTGAAAATTTAATGTTTTATTAATATAATGTTAATAAAAGTTTTGCGAAATTAGAAAAATTTTAAACAAGCCCCAGTAGTAGAACTTACCGAGGCTTGCAGTTTTTTGTTAAATTATACCATTTCACATTTTGTCCATTTTAGCAAGGAAATCTAAATTGATTACTATGGCAGAAACAGTGTAAAAAATCAAAACCGATAAAAACACTATGAAAATTGCTCGTTATGCTCTATAAAATGATTTGACCTTACAATTGCTTGACTATAAGTTGCTATAATACCCGCAAAATTATTTAACAAAACGCTAAGCGGGATATATTTATCCCCTAAAGATTTTCATTGCATATTAGCCTTATGCTTCCGACGTTTGATAAGTCTTTATCGGGGTACATCATTTTTGCGCACGCCAAAGCAAAGTTTGATAGTATACGTTCCTCCTCCTCGGGCGTATGTATCGGTTCGTGGCAAACAATAGTTGCGCCGCCGTCGGTACGGGCGACCGTTGTTATCTCTTTATCCGTCCTTGTTTCGGAAAGAATGGTATAGCCCTCGTCCCAAAAGCTCATAAAAATCACCTCCCTAATTTTTATTCGCGTCATAGGTTGTCAGCTGCAAGTCCGACTTGTATTTTTCGGCGTTTTTCAGATTTCTCCCGCTTGCCCGCATTCACTAAATGAAAATGAAAGTGGAATGAACGCGTTTCAGCGTGGAATGCGAATATGTTTGCAGCGTTCGCCGAAACGCAAGGTATATATGACAGAAAAACTGTGTTTAAGTTGATAATACCGAAAGAATATAAAATTAAATTTTATAAAGACTTAGACATTTTAGGTATTTTTTCAAAATATATATATTCTGATATAAAATATGTATCAAAAGATATTATCAGAAAAATACAGTACGGAAATGAGTTGAAAAATATGCCTTACGCAATGTACCTAAGAAAATCCCGAGCCGACGTTGAGGCTGAAGCCCGCGGCGAGGGCGAAACTCTTGCCAAGCACGAAAAAGCTCTGACGGAGCTTGCAAAAAAGCTCTCTTTCAGTGTGGTAAAGCAGTACAGGGAAATCGTTTCGGGAGAAAATATCGCCGCCCGTCCGCAAATGCAGGCTCTGCTTGCCGATGTGAACGACGGCAAATACGACGGCGTTCTTGTAATGGAAATAGAACGTCTTGCCCGAGGCGACACCATAGACCAAGGCGTTGTGGCGCAGGCTTTCAAGACCTCGGGAACTAAGATAATCACCCCCATAAAGACCTATGACCCAAACAACGAGTTTGACGAGGAGTATTTCGAGTTTTCCCTGTTTATGAGCCGCAGGGAGTACAAAACCATACGCCGCCGTATGAACGCGGGCAGAATAGCCACGGTAAAGGACGGCAACTACATAACCCCTACCCCGCCATTTGGGTACAAAAAAATACACCCCGAGCCAAAGGTGTACACTTTAGAAATAATTCCCGAACAGGCGGAAATCGTTAAAATGATTTACGATATGCGGCTGGAGGGCAAGGGAGCGCGGGCAATCGCCGAGGAGCTTAACCGTATGGGCATTTCCCCAATGAAAAGCCAATACTGGGAACGGGTTTCGGTAAAGAAAATTCTTGAAAATCCCGTCTATGCGGGAAAAATTCACTGGTACTCAAAGCAGGACGGCAATATCCTCTGCGACGGCAGGCATGAGGCGATTATTCCCGAAGATACCTTTTACCGCGTTCAAGAGCTTATAAAAAGCAATCCTCTTGCCCACGTCAAAAACGGCGATACGCTGAAAAATTACTATCACGGCTTGCTGTACTGCAAAAACTGCGGACATCAGATGATACGGCGTTACATAAATTCCTCGGGCAAGTCTCATATGCTTTGCAGATACCGCACCTGCCGCGGCAAGGTGGTCGGCAGCACTATGGACAGCGTTGACGAGGCGTTAATAAACGCTATGAAGCTTAAGCTCCGCAAGATAAAAGAAGTCGAGCACAGCAGCAAAAATGCGGTAAAACCGCTTGTCCGCGATAAACGCCCCGTAATTGAGGCGGAATTGACTCGCTTAAAGGGTCAGCAAACAAAAATATACGATTTTTTCGAGCAGGGCATTTACTCAACAGAAGTATTTTTGGAACGTTCCGCGGCAATTTCCGAGAAAATAAAAAGCTGTGAAACCCAATTAAAGGAAATCAACGGGAACGAGCTTGCACCAAAGCTTACAGATGATGAGCTTATGGTACGGCTTGAAACGGTGATACGCGAATTTGAGGGCGCAAGCTCCGAAAAGAAAAACGAAATGCTTAAAACGGTCTTTAAAAAAATCGAATATTCCAAAACCGAGCGGCAATGCTACAGGAAAACAAATTCCGACTTAAAGCTTGACGTTGAATTTCTGTAATTTTTATGTGTATGATAAATACGTTAATTTTTTCTCATAAGCCCACATAATCAGTCAGCGCTCCTTTCCCATGGCCACGGACCGTTCACCCAGGTGAAATAGTCGCCCTCTGTAAACTGTTTGGCGGTAATCGGTCCGTATTTGTCAATATAAGTCTTGTACGCGGCTTTCCTTTTTTCGTTGGTCTCCTTGAACAGAGCCAACGCCTCGGGATCGCTGGGGTGCGTGTCGAGGTACAAATTCAGCTCATACAGATAAAAATCGTACATCTGAATTGCACACATAAGATTTTTTTCAGTCATTTTTGCCGACCTCCCTGCCTAAAAACGGTAAATTAAGGCTCGGGAACATCGTTCCGTTTTCAAGGGCGGTGTTCTCGGCGTATGGCGTTTCCCACTGCTGAAACGGGACGTAGCACATTCCCACAGGCGTTTCAGCGGGGAACTTGCTTACAGCCGTCTCGGTTTTGGTCGTTAAAGTTGTCATTATTTTCTCCTTTCAAAATCTATAAATGTCGGAGGATTTTCTGTTCCGAATTATTTTATGCCGCGGCAGCGCGCCTTGACATTGCCGCAAAAACGTCCGCAATTTATTTTTGAGGAAATTTTGTTAAATTTTCAAAAAAGACTTGACAAACCGTAAAAAATGTGCTAAAATGATTTAGTAAATTTTTTTAAGCCGGTGTGTTGGAATCGGCAGACGAGGTGGACTCAAAATCCATTGCCAGCGATGGCGTGCGGGTTCAAGTCCCGCCACCGGCACCAGCGGGGTGTCCCCGCCGCCATAAAAGCTCTTGTAGAAATACGGGAGCTTTTTTATTTATCATTTCCTGAAAAGTCTTTTTAGTTATGCAACATACAATGCTGGGTCTTGACCCTTATTGGCATATTTTGTCAGTAAGGGCCAATTGTTTCCATGGATAAATATATTTATGTACTATTACACGCATCAATAGGGTGTCCCCGCCGCCGAAAAGGCTCTTGTAGAAATACAAGAGCCTTTTTGTTTGTCTTTTCCCGGAAAATCTTTTTTCCTATGCAAATATATCGGTATATACACAAAACATCACCCCCGCAGTTAAATGCGAGGGTGATGTTTTTTATAAAGCGCAGTCAGAAATCCAAATCGCTGTGCGTTCCTGTGCGGGAAAGAGAAAGAACTAAAGTATCTTCGTATATGCGGTATACAAGCAGCCAATCGGGTTCAATATGACATTCTCTGAAACCTTTCCAGTTTCCCGTTAAAGGATGGTCGTTATTTTTCGGAGGAAGAGTTTCACCGTTAAGAAGTTTTTCAACAACCTCATCAAGCAATGTCATATTATAGTTGCGTTTTACGAGTTTTTTATATTCTTTCCTGAAAGCGACGGTCGTAACTAATTCGTACTTAGTCATCTTCGTTCTCCATTTCTTCCATAAACTCCTTAAAACTGGAGTAACGTTTTGCGTTAGGGTCGTGCGCCAGCATATCGCTTTCCAACCTCGTCCTTGTATCTTCGTCGGCAAACAAGGCAATAAATTCCATTAATTTTTTCTCTGAAAGCGACGCCAAAACACTGACGGCGCACTCTCTTGCAGTGTCATACATAAAAAAACCTCCTTTTTATTACATTATATATTTTTTTTTCGGGTATGTCAAGTGTTTTCACATAATTTGCTTTACCTCTATCAGAGGATAAACATCTAATGTAATACTCGAATTATCAATATGCCCCCTGTGGTTCGGCACGGTTTTGGCGTACTCCGCCCTGCCGAGAACGGCTCGTAAAAATCCGTTCTTTTCCTCGGCGTTTTCGCAGCGGCAATATACCTCGGAAAGCTTTGCAGTCCGCGGCAAAACCAAATTCCTTGCCGCATAAGAACACCGTTCGTTCTCCGCCCGCTCTTCCAGCCGCTTTATTTTTTCGAGGACTTCTTTTTCACGGCGTTCGGCTGTTTCCGCCCGTTCCGCGAAAAGCTCGGCTGTATATATCCCCCTCTCCAAAAATTCGCATATTTTTTCCCGCCTAACCTTTATTTTTGACAGTTCCTCCCTAAATCCCCCAATTATATCCATATAATTTTTCTCCGCGCTTTCCCCGGGACTTTTTACGCTTACCTCATAGCCCGAAAGCCATTGCTCCAACGTTTCTGCAGCCGCCGTTTCCACAACGGTCAGCGGCGCGGAAACGCATTCGCAGCCTTTATCCGAACATTTCAGCGCGTCGTATCCGGTATGGGAATTCCTGCCAAGACGGCTCATTCTCCCCCCGCATATTCCGCACCAAAGCAATCCCGTAAACGGATTTTGCAAAGCCTTTGAGGAACTCACCGGTTTTTTTCTGTTTGCGGACATTTTTTTCCTCACCTTTTCAAACAAGTCCTCCTCGATGAGCGGCTCATGAATTCCCTCGGCAAGTATGCAGTTTTCATTGACCGTTCTTTCCACATCTATTCTGCCGCCGCGCTGCCGTTTGACGCACTTTCTGTACGCCCAGCGGATTTTTCCTGTATACACAGGGTTTTTCAGTATGCCTATTACCGCCGTTCTGCTCCATGGCTTGCCTTTTTTTGTGGGAACGCCCATGCTTTCAAGTTTTGCGGCGACCTCGCCCGCGCCGCCGCAGGAAAGGTACTGCTCAAAAATATATTTTACCGCGGCTGCCTCTTTGTTTGGTGTAAGGGTGTAACCCTTTCCGCCGGCTATTTTCACCCTGTCGTAGCCGTATGGCGCGGAAGAGCCAATGTAACGCCCCTCCGCCGCGGACGCTGTCCTGCCACGCTGTATGCGGCGGTTTATCAGTTTGTACTCCCGCCTTGCCATAAAAAGTTCGAATTCAAAATATTCCTCGTCGAATTCGCTGGTTGGGTCGTAAATTTTTCTCGGGGTAATAATTTTCGTCCCCGTCAGCCGAAAAGCGCGGGCGACAAGTCCTTGGTCGACGGAATCACCTCTGGCAAGACGGTCCGCGTCCATGACGAGAACGCCGTCGTACTCTCCCCTTTCAACCGCGGACAGCAACCTTTGCATTTCGGGGCGCGAGGCAATGGTTTCCCCGGAAATAATTTCTCTGTAAATTTCCGCGATTTCAAATTCAAATTTTTCCGCAAGAGCTTTAAGGGCGTTTTCGTGCCTTAAAAGGGTCTCGCCCTCACCGTGAGCCTCAGCCTCGGCGTCCGCCCGTGACTTCCTCAGATAAATTGCGTAAGACAAAATAATTACCTCCCGATTTATTAATGATAAATTTGTATTTGTACTTCAACCGTAGGGCGTGGCTTGCTCCCGACTATTTGTTTAATATTTCTGTAGGGACATGGTTTCGCAACCAACGGGTATATGACAACAGGGCGGGAAACCCGTCCCCTACAGAATTTGTTACGTACAATAAAGGCAGGGAGCAATCCCCCGCCCTACAGTTGCCGAAAAATTGTATGCTAAATAATAATTTATGCTTTTTCCGCCCATACAATACCAAAAAAGTTACAAATTTATTACAAATGTTTAAAATGCTTGACAAAATGTCTGTAATATTATAGAATAATAGTATAAGATTTTTTTAAGGAGATTTTAAAATGGGTTTTAAAATATTTATCGGCGTACTGCTTTCGTTGTGCGTAATGCTCTGCGCGCCGTGCGCTGCCGTTTTTGCGGACGAGCTTGACGCTATGGAGGAATTTCCCGCCACCGCAGAGGAAATCCTAGAGGCGGAGGAAAATTCGGGGGACGTTTCCGAAACGGAAAATAATGAGGAAAGTCCCGAAAATGCAGAAAATAACGACGGAGGCGGAGAAACCGTAATCGCTCCTTCGGACGAGCTTGACGCCGCAGCGGGACATTCAAACGAGGATCAGAAAAAAGTTACCGTCCACGCAAGAAATATAAGAATAAAAAGCAGGCAGCAGGTTACTCTCGTTATCGGAAAAACTCATCAAATACAGTATAAACTTTCTCCCTCAAATTCGGACGACATTGTTACGTTCAGGAGCATGAACAAAAGCGTGATAAGGGTTGACGCGGACGGTCTTGTTACCGCTGTGGGGTACGGTACCGCAAAGGTAAAGGTGTCAACGTCCAATAACAGAATACAGAACGTTTATTTTACCGTTACGGACGAAAGCGGAGATTCCGAGCCGGATATTACATACGAGGAAGAAGAGGTAACCGAAATAGAGCTTATAGATAAAATGGCAATGATACGCGTAGGGAAAACGATGCAGATTGAATACCTGCTTTATCCGCTGGGTATTCAGGATACGCTGACGTACGCGTCCAAAAACACAAGCGTTGCCAAAGTATCGTCAAAGGGCGTTGTAACCGGCGTGGGAGCAGGCTCGACAACTATCACCGTTACTGCGGGCAACGGCGTTTCAGCGGAATTAAGCGTGACGGTGTACGACGACGCGCTCCGAGGCATAGACGTTTCCAAATGGCAGGGCGACATTGACTGGAAAAAGGTCTCGCTGAGCGGCATTGATTTCGCCATGATAAGAAGTTCCTACGGCAATATGCACACGGACGAAAAACTTGCCGCCAACGTCGCGGGCTGCGAAAAATACGGCATACCGTACGGCTTTTACCATTACTCTTACGCCGACAGCGTTAAAGAGGCAAGAAAAGAGGCGCGGTACTTTTTAAGCGTTATCAAAAACTATAATCCCGAGTACCCTCTTGTGCTTGACATCGAAAACGACCATTTCAAGAGTATGTCCCGCAAGCAGGTGACGAACATAATCATAGCCTTTGTTCAGGAAATCGAAAAGGCGGGATATTACGCGTCGGTGTACAGCTTTGCGAAGTTTTTCAACGATTATGTGGATATGTCCAAAATAGAGAAGTACGATATTTGGATTGCCTGCTGGGGCGACGAGGAAAGGCTCAACAGCTTTTACGACGGTCCTTACGGTATGTGGCAGTATTCCGCCACGGGCAAGGTAAACGGCATTGACGGCGAGGTCGATTTGGACTACGCTTACAAGGATTATCGGGAAAGAATTCGGCAGCTGGGACTTAATAATCTTTAACTTATATTAGGGCGTGTTGACACTACCGCTCAACGCCCGTCTTACAGGCATATTTTCCGT
>JAMPDU010000105.1 GCA_023665505.1 Ruminococcus sp. | reverse complement strand
TCAAATTGCGTATTGTATGAGCATAAATCTCTAATTGCTGAACCTATAAATCTCGCCAGATGATATAAACTTGTGCAGGTCGAAATATCATCAAGGTCACAGTGTTCGTTAAGCGCAATTACCGATGTGCAAGCGTCAATAATTTCTTTGTCGGACATAGCTTTCTCCTTTCAACTTTTTTAAAAACCCCGAGCGGGAGTCTGCTCCCGCTGACATCGGGGAATGGATTTTAATAAGTTAGTAACATTTATACAATAAATTCGTTACAATTGATATTTTCGTCCAACATAGCTTTTCTGAGCCGAATAACGTACCTATGGAGTTCATCTTCAAAATGTGAAATCATAGCTTTTACTGTATCGTTTTCGATGTGAACGTCCGCCCAGTCCGCATAGTCCAAAAATTTTGGAACATATAGCTCGGCTATGTTGTATAGCCGCAGATAATTTCCTTTTGACTTTTCTTTCAGACAATTGCGAACGAGTAAAATAAGCGATGTGTGAGCGTTGCTTATTGGTATAGGGACGGTCATATTCCATTTGTTGGCGTCTTTCTTAACCGTATAACTTAGCCCTATCACATACCTTGAAATTTTCTTGTCCGAAAGCCTTTTCAGCCTTGCGGAATAGGCGCTGAGATTGTCAAACATAGCATTAAGGTCGTCACTTTTTTCGGGATAATCCCTTATTGCGGCTCGTATAAATCTCATTAAATGAAAGATGTTGCTGCGTGTAAAACGGTCGTCGAGGTCGGAGATGTCAGCAAGTTCAAATAACGCTGTATAGGCGTTTTCGATAATACTTTTTGGAAACATACTTTTATCCTTTCTATGTAATTTTGGGGAAATAAAAAGACGTACTATTAATAATAGTACGCAAATGCAGATTATTAAGGTTTGTAAGTCATAAGCTAATCAGCCCTTTCAGATAAATTAAGGTAATCATATAGACCCTTTAAAATAACCCCGTCAGTCGCCCACGCGACTGACACGGTGGGGGTAGACGTACACAAAAAAATTACACAGCCCCTAATGGGAAGCTGCGCATACTCATATTATGAAATTTTAAATTATCGTAGCAGCCACCACAATCTTTGCTTTGATTTTACAAAATCTGTCAGGCGTTCTATACTTGACAAAATATGTAAATGGACAAATGCTAAAAAACAAAATATTTTGCAAAAGCATTATAAGCCTGCAGATTATAGTACAGTATAAATCGGATATTAAAACCATACCTGACCAATTGTCATTTTATGCCATCTGAAAGCACTTCTTATTTTTATGGAAGATTATATAAAATTTCATAATTATGGTAGGATTTATATTGACAAAATATAACATGCGTGATAGAATTATAATGAATATTCGATACTATAAAGGAGTAACTATATATGAAAAATGTCGACAATTATTTAGCTGTAAGCAACGGAATACTTAAAAGTCTTTCCGATGATGATGACTGCCCAATCTACCATTACACAAGTGTTGATGGTTTAAAAGGAATTGTTGAAAACGAAACTTTAAGATTTACAAACAGGTTTTACTTGAATGACTACACAGAAGGTATATATACTTTCGACCTGCTGATAAGTGAATTTGACAATATTTTTAGTGATTTAGCGTTATTGCTTGAAAAAAAAGATAAAATAATAAAAGAATGTCAAGAATACAGAAATAAACTTGATTTACGTTCTTTCAAAACATTTCAAGCATCATTTTCGCTTGACAGTGACAGTTTATGTTTATGGAACTACTACACTAAAGGAAATAACAGTATTAGAGGATACAATATCAATTTCAATTCCAAAGAATTGTGCAATTCATTTAAACTAAATGAAGAAGTCGAAAAAATACTAAATAGACCATTTGTTTTCAGAAAAAAGGTAATATATAATAAAGATGAGCAAATATCAGAAATTAAAGAATTTATAAACAAACTATATGAGGCAATATTACAAGACAGCAATGGAGAAAGCAACATAGCTGCCCAAATATTTTTTAATCGCCTTAACATGATTTTTGATAGAATATCTGTTTTGGGTATATTTTTTAAAGATAACCACTTTAAAATTGAAAACGAATACCGTATAGCAATAGACTTATATACAGAAAACGGAAAATTTCCTGCTGTTGACGGTCTTTCTATCAAATTTATTTCAAAAAATGATATGTTTGTACCGTATGTTGATATTAAGTTTGATTTGAGTACTATCAAATCTATAACAGTTTCTCCCACTATGAATTATGAAAATGAACTGAAAAATCTTAATATGTTTCTTGATACAGCAGGCATTAAAGACATATCTATAGAAAAATCTGCTATACCGGTTAGGTTTTAGCTGCAGCATTTGGGAAAAATTTGTAAGCACGCCTATATTGGCTGAAATGCTGCTAACGATTTCACGGTATTTTCCTTTTACGAATATTTATATAATTTTGCAACACATTGTTCATAAAAAATTCGCTGCGTATTCTTAATATTTTTGCAGCATTTGCTTGACAAACTTCATTTTATGTGATATACTTTAAAATGTATGATTTAAGGCTGTCAAGCAAAGGAGTGTGAATGATGTTCAGATTGGGCGAACTGTTCTGCGGACCCGGCGGAATAGCTTGGGGTGCATTAAACGCAAAAAGTGCAGATGAAAAAGAATACATCGTTCACGAATGGGCAAACGATTACGATTCCAATACTTGTCAGACGTACATCAAAAACATATGCGAGGATAAGCCTGATTCTGTATACTGTGAAGATGTGCGGAATTTAGACCTTACAAAGCTTTCTCCGATTGACGCTTTGGCATTCGGATTCCCCTGCAATGATTTCAGCGTTGTAGGCGAACAAAAGGGCATTGACGGAGTTTACGGACCTTTATATTCCTACGGAATAAAAGCATTGGAAATATTCAAGCCCCGGTGGTTTCTGGCAGAAAACGTCGGCGGTCTGAAAAACGCCAATGACGGAACAGCTTTTGAACGCATTCTCTCCGATATGAGAAATGCAGGATATACCGTTACCCCGCATCTTTACAAGTTTGAAGAATATGGTATACCGCAGGCAAGACACCGAATTATCATTGTCGGTATCAGAAATGATGAAGATGTTATATTCCGGGTACCGTCCCCTGCCCCGTATGAAGGTATTGACAATTCCTGCCGAAATGCTATAGAAAATCCGCCTATCCCCCGCGACGCGGCTAACAACGAGCTTACCAAACAGTCCGCCGCAGTTGTTGAACGCCTTACATACATCAAACCGGGAGAAAATGCTTTTACCGCAAATCTGCCCGAACATCTGAAACTTAATGTCAAGGGTGCTAAAATAAGTCAGATATACAAGCGTCTTGACCCCGAAAAGCCCGCGTACACCGTTACCGGCAGCGGCGGCGGCGGAACGCATATATATCACTGGAAAGAACCCCGAGCTCTGACAAACCGTGAAAGGGCAAGGCTGCAGACATTCCAGGACAGTTACGTTTTTATGGGTTCAAAAGAAAGCGTAAGACGGCAAATAGGTATGGCTGTACCTTGTCAAGGTGCTAAAATAATATTCGAGGCTATACTGAACACATTCGCCGGAATTGATTACGAATACATAGAACCAAATATAAACGAATAAGTCTGCGAAACCGCAGACTTATTCGTTTATACGCCAAAATCCATAAAATACTGATTTTCGTCAAGTTTATAAAATGTTACATCTGTGCGACCATAATTTTCCAAATCGCTCCTATGAACATACTGCCCGCTCGCAAGCCCTATCCTGTTTCTTAAGTATAAACCAAGCAGTGAATTGTTTGACGGCGTTGTTATTGCCTTTTCTCCTTGTTGCTGTACTCTCATAATAAGACATTTTCTGTCATCAGTCAATACGGTAAATACCGTATACGGCGGCGGAAAAAATCCCTCTCTTTTAACACTTGCAGGAACGGCAATATACGCTTGATTAGGTTCTCTGCCTTTTCGCTGTCCCCAGTTAATGCCCGATACCCTTCCTGTTTCTCCGTCTTTAGCAAGCAGAGAAAGCTTTTCATTTTTCAATCCCGACATTGCAAGTGCTTCTGTAATATTGTTTTCGCTGTCTAAAACAGGGTGTGTTAAATAAATTGGTATATATTCTTCAACTTCACTATGATTTGCATATATCGTATCTGATACACAGCTGCTGTAAAAATCAAATGCTTCCTGAGGAGAAATCTTAAACATAGTTTCTCTGCAGCCCAAGTAAAACGAACTTTGTGTGAATCCCGCAGAACCGCCAAATGCCTTAAAAGGCACGCCGTTTCTGCACCATATGTATAAATTAGCATTAACCGGTGCGTTTTTATACACATATGAGCATTCAAACAGCGGAAGGCTTTCTGCTGTATTCTTCATCATATCCTTAAAGCCCTCGTGAACTGATATGCTTATTCCGTTTTTTAACGTCATACCAACTATTAAATGCATTTTTATATGTCTGCTTTCCGGTATTTCCGACATAAAATAAGATACCATATTCGGGGTTGCATAGCCTGCCGCAGCATACAGTTCATCTGCTCCCTCATCAATTGGGTCAATAAGTATTTTTTTGACTAAGTTTTGTGTTATCATAAATCCACCTTTTCAAATCATTCATCTGTTATACTGTAGTAAACTCTTCCGTCGGGAAACCTTATATTGGGTATCCACAGCTGTTCTCCGTTCCAGCCTTTTTCTCCCGTGACCTTGTACATTGTTAAAACAACCTTGTCCTTAAAGGACGCTCCAAGTTTCCAGTCGTTCGGAGAAAGCAGTGCACCTGTTCCCTTTGCTATATTTCTTCCTCTGCGTACAATCATCATTCCCTGAACAGCAGGCTTTTCGGCAAGAAGCGCGTTAATAAACGACACAAACATATTCACATCAAAA
Source organism: Ruminococcus sp. (assembly GCA_023665505.1). Taxonomy (GTDB): domain Bacteria; phylum Bacillota; class Clostridia; order Oscillospirales; family Ruminococcaceae; genus RGIG8773. Next base: position 6,011 of record JAMPDU010000105.1, on the reverse strand, counting down.
TCGCTGTCTGAATCAATATGCTTGAAAATCTCAGCCGCAAGCCTTAGATTTATCTGATAGCTGGGTACATTGTCATCAAAATTTGCCAGCAGTTTGTCTATATCGTCAATAGAATTGTTTCTTGGATTGAACGGATAATAATTTGTCCCTCCCGATATAATAGCCGCCTTAGATGTATCGATAACATTTTTCCTTGTGGGAGCAATCCCTTCCGGATAGGATATTTTTATAGACTCAAAACCCTTTTCAGCCTGTGCAATAAGCGAGTTGTTCTCCGCATTTATATCAGAAAACAGCTTGTACAGCTGTGACGTAATAAACACCTTTATCATTCCGCCGTCACGGTCATATCCAAACATGCGGCTGTGCTGCCACATTGTGTCCGCCTGCGGCTTTTTGGCTTCTCTTGTATAGTAAAGCGTCTGCAAGCCGGGGAACGTCACTCCCCGTCCAAGGGTATTGCCGCCTATCACAATATTAGAGCCTGTGTCATATAAATCGCTCGTAACCTTTGAATCGGTATTCATAACAAGCACTTTTACTTCATCGTTTTCAAGAATTTCCTTTATTTTGCCCAAAAGAACAGAAAAATCCAAGAGTTTTGTTTTGACAGGCTTCATATCAGAATATATTTTTTTCATTTCATCTTCAAAGCTGCTGTCATCAATGTTTGTCCTGCACCAGTCCAGCTCATTTTTTACAGCAGACTTAAAGCTTGAATGAACGGATTTTTTTACACCGGGGTGAATAAGGAAATTGCATACATTTCCTCCGCTTTGCATAATCTGCGCAGAACACAGCAAATGGTGCATAACTGCTTTGCGAACAGGATTGCTTTCACTGTCAATATATGAAATACAGCCGGGTATTTCGGCAGCAGGAAAGAAAAAGTCTCCGCCAAGATAGCCTTTTCCGGGTTCAAAATAATAGGTAAACATCGGATGCCAGCCTGACATAACCGACTGCAGAAACAGCGCCTGCGGAGTGCCTGTTACCTGAAGATAGATGCTTGACGAGGCATTGTTTTTTATTGCAGACAAATACTTGTTTACAGCCGAGTTACCATTTCGGTTTACCAAGGTATTCAAGGACGCTGCGTCTGCCTCATCATCAATTATAAAAAGCGGATTGCCTGTCATAAACCCCGTGTTGGCAAACACGTTTGCCCATTGCTTAAGTATCCGGGAATTTTTCTTGAGTACAATTATCACGCATTTTTCCAAATTATTGTCGGTAAATGTTTCCGTATCATATTCATCACAGATGAGGAAACCGGGCAAATCACTTCTGACACGCTCTACGGTCTGCTGCTGCAGAACGACATTATCTGTAGTAAGCAGGAGAAACGCAGGAAAGCCTGAATCTGCCGCAGCTGAAATTATACCGAACATTTGCCCTGTCTTGCCCGACTGAACATTTCCGAAAAGAAGTCCTATATTATGTTCAATAAATGTAAATTTTTTTAAGTACATGTCAGAAACGTCCGACGCTGTTTTTTCAATGGATTCAGCAAGCTGAATGTTGCCGCGGCTTCTGACTGTATCCAAATATGATTTTAAGTAATTCATTCTTGATTATCCTTTCTGCTTTCCGGGAGAAATGACAGCAGCCATACGTCAAGAACCTCTCCGCTGTCCAAAACAGTTGTTAAATCCGTTTTTGTCAGAGTAATAGTGTTTCTTCCGTATGCTGAGAGCATTTCCTGAGTAATTACCCCCTGTCCGCCGGTATCCTTGCTGACGTTATTTACCGGAGAAACAAGTCCTGCGGCAGAAAGACGTCCTTTTATCCACCGCCCCATAATTTTAAGGTCATCTTTGGAATATAAATTCTTATTGTTCTGTCCGCATGTCCAGACCTGAAACTTCCAGCCGTCATCTGTTACCGCCATAAACGGTTTCTGATATTCAGGGTATCCTGTTTCGTCCCGTATTTTCTTGTCAACAACAATTTCAGTTTCCCACCATACACGTTTTCTTCCCTTTGCATAGCAAACGTTAATATTTGAACCGCGCATAGACTTATCCTGCAGATTTTCAGGAACTTTCAGCGGTATTTCAAATGCAGTCTCCGTTTGATGTTCCTTGTATATTTTTACAGTATCTTCTGTTACCTTTTCGACAAATTCCTGTCCTACCAAAGCCTTGTTTATTTCGCGGACAAGAGGCATTTTTTCTGCGTTTGCTATATTCATTGAGCAGTTATCACCGTTCAGAGCATTTATGAAATCCTGCAGCTCAGAAACCTCTCCTGCATCATCTGTATATGCGGCTATTTCATACTGTCTCCGGTTAGACGCGTCAAGCCTAACAAATCCGAGATTGTTAGAACCGACTATCGCACCGGCAGGACGGCTGTCCTTATAAAAAGTATAAAGCTTTCCGTGATACTTCATATTAAAAACTACACGGATTTCTCCAATGCCGCCGGAAATCCATTTTTTGTTAAGAGCAATGGCTTGATGATACATTCCCTCGGGCATACCCTCGATGTAATACATACCGAGAGTTACAACAATCTTTTTTGTGCCGTGTTTTTCAGCCAAAGCCTCTAATTCCTCAAGTGATGCCTTTGATGCGTACCCAACAGCAATATGTACAGTATCGCTCTTGGCAAAGCAGTCCGCAAACTGTTCTGCGGCTTTAAGCTGACCGTCATTTGTTTTCAAAGGCATTATATCTGAGTACAGTATTTTCATATTATTTTCCTTTCTTCATATTGCTTAGTTAAAAATATATCTTAAAGATGTACCGGTATATATCCCGCAGGATAACATTCTATGCAATCTTCTAATGGCGGAAGCCGGTTTGAAATTTGTTTAACAAATTCATACAGCTCGTCCATATCACAAATAAAATCTATGGGCTCGCCAATATCTCTATAATTAAAGGCGTGAACAGCATTTCGATAATTTCGTATTTTATCTGTCCAAACATACATAGGGGCACATTTATCATTCCATAAAATTCCAACGCTATATTCTATTAAATCATTAAACGTCATTTTGTTAGGCTCAACAAGCCTGTTCTTTACAATATGGGGATTTTTTATATAGTCCTCATAATGAACGCAATAAAAGAATTTCAGCCAAGATTCTACCAAAGAACCCATATTAACACGGGCAAGAATAAGCTCACCGTCTGTCATATCAAATCCCTTTTCAAACCATATGCTTAACGTATCTGTTAATTCTGTCATCCAATGCAGCATTGCCGCCTCCATTTTATCAGCTGTACTGTCCGTCGCAATACCTCGTGATTGTTTCCAAAGTAAAGATATGTTTCTTGTATACTGTTTTAAATTGTCATATTTTGAACACACCTCTTTGTTAGACATAATTTACAAATCCTTTCAAGATATACGCCGTTCTTTTGTATAAATTATTTCTGTTCCGCATTAAAATTTATTATTTTCTTCTCAAGTTCACAAAGAGTATCGTCTCGTATACCCTTTTTCAGCTGACATTCCCAAATTACGATGACCTTCCAGCCCTGCTGTTTAAGCAGTTCAATATTCTTCCTGTCGCGGACTATGTTGCGTTCTATCTTGTTTTTCCAGTAATCTGTATTGCTTTTCGGCATAACAAAATATCTGCAGCCATTATGCCCGTGCCAGAAACAGCCGTTTACAAAAATAACCGTCCTGTATTTCGGAAGTACAATATCTGGTTTGCCCGGAAAACGCCTGTCATTTTTTCGGTATCTGAATCCTCTCGAAAATAAAAACTTTCTTACAGTTTCCTCCGGCTTTGTGTTCACGCTTCGGATTTGCGACATGTTGTAACTGCGCGTTTCTTTGTCATGGTTATCCATATTTTCAAAATCTTACTGCCGCAGTCACACCTTGACAGCATACCTTTCTCTATGTATTTTTTATATCAGTAAAATTATACCATAAATTTTTCAAAATTTCAAGTCATTCTATAAAATAATATAAAATGGTTTGATTATACATTTTGTGGATATATATGGAAATTATTTTTTAAACATTTTTTCAAAACCTCTTGACAATTCTAAACTAATGTGCTAAAATAAAATTAACACAAGCCAAGACAACCATCACGACGTGTTTAAGGTACAAGGTTATGTTACATATTATTAGAAATCAAGATGAATTTAAAGTTATGCTTATAAAAGCACAGTATACAAGTCATATTCAATATGGCTTATGTTACTGTGCTTTTTTGGCGTTCGGGCGGCGAACAGAGAGAGCTCCGCCCGAACGGTTAAATGCTCCCGGGAGCATTTAACAAGAGCCAAATATTTACAATTCATATTGTGTATATTTGGCGGCGGGATACAGAAAATTTTTCTGTATCCCCAATTGGGGTAAGTCCAGAGAGGGGGTTCCCTCTTTGGCACCGGGGTTTATTGTGCTCGCAGCGAAGCGGAGAGCATAATAAACCCTTAGGTGCAAGGGCTTATACATACAAGGGCTTATACATAATCCTCATCTGCAATAAAAACCGTAGAAAAAATCTGCGCAAAAATCATACACGCAAATTTTTGCTTGATTTTTTGCACGGTTTTAAATTGCATATGAGTATAAGCAGTTTTATTCAACGTATTATTTTGACGAAAGGAATGATAACAATATGGCGAGCATAAACTGGATGAAAGCGAGAACCGCTGAGGAAGTTAAGGCACTGCTCAGACATGACGAGAGGGAGAAACGTGAGGCAACTCATGAGCATAGTAATTTTCACATTGACAAGAGTAGGACTTACCTTAATTATTCCATCATTGGCAGGACATACAAGGAGCGCTGTGAAATGTATGATAAGGCTTTGGAAGAGGCGGTAGCCGTGGCGGAGGCAAACACGGAGGAATACGTTATCAAAAAAGGGAAAAACGCGGGTCAGGTGCGGAAACGGAAAAAGGGCAAACTGAGGAAAGACGCGGTTACTGCGTTGAATTTGTACGCGCCCGTTCCTGCTGACCTGCCGCAAGACGATTATGAAAATTGGTTTAAAGCCGTACACGACATAATGACTGAATTTTTCGGCGAAGAAAATGTGATTGACAGTGATATTCATTTTGACGAGGTTCATGAGTATTTCAATACATTCACAAAAGAATGGACTTTTTCAAGAGTACATATGCACACAATGGTCGTGCCGCGCACTGCGGACGGCAGGCTGTGCTGTAACGAGATTTTTACTCGGCAAAACTGCATAAAGCTGAATAATCTCGTTGAGGAAATGACCCGGCGTGAATTTGGCGTTGCCTTTAATACTGGTGAAGAACCGCACAGGGAAACCGTTGAGGCGTTAAAGTCCAAAAGCTTTAAGGAGGAAACTAAGCTTTTTGAGGAACTTAACAGGAAGAAAAATGAGACGGAAGTCCATATTGCAGAACTTCGGGAAACCCAAATCCAAGCGGAGCAGGATACGGCAGAGGCTTTGGCTAAGAAAAAAGAAGCCGAAGATGAAGTTACAGAAAAGAAAGCAGAGGTCAATGAAGTTACTCGTAATCTGAATGGATTGTGTATTCAAATTGGCATTGGTGAAAGAGAACTGGATAAAGTAAACGGGCAGGTTACAGAGGCAAAAGCTGCTATTGCCGAACTTCAAGAAACCCAAATCCAAGCGGAACACGATACTGCAGCGGCTTTGACTAAGAAAAAAGAAACCGAAGATGAACTTAAAGAAAAGGAAGATGATTTGGACGCGTGCAACAAACAAATAGAGTTTTTAAATTTAGTGAAAGGAAACCTGCGAAATGAGAAGGATGAACTAATTAACAGCATCGGCAAGTTTAAAAAGACTAAGGAAGAGCTTGTCAAACAGGTTCAAGCGGAGCAAAAAAAGCTTGACAATCTGACACAAAGTACGACAATGGCTGAACGGGTGAACAAGGCTAATGAACAAGCCGGCAGCGTGGATACCGGTCAAACCTCACGGTACGATACGATTTTGTCAAAAGGTTAGCGGCGTTTTTGGGAAAAAATAACTGTTACACCAAACCGGTGTAACAGTTAAAATAAGGTTATTTCAGCGTGCTATAAGGCTT
>JAMPDU010000104.1 GCA_023665505.1 Ruminococcus sp. | reverse complement strand
TACTCGCGTATGGCAAGGATTTTTAACGCAGTCAGCGGCAAAAGATTGCCGAAAAGACATGCACGTAGCTTGTGAAAACAGGTTCTTAGGGAAATTTTCGGTTATTTTCGTCGTTTGAGGTGTTATTTTCGCTGTTTGCCGTTTCGGCGGAGGGTTTTGCGCTATAATTAAAGTCTATGCTTAAAAAGTTTACGCTTAAAGCATTTTCGCCTTTGGCGGCATACTATATTATATGCCGACGGGCAGGTTCCCCTTAAAAAAATATATAATCAAGGAGTGGACGTTATGATTACAGCAATCGCAGCCGTCAGTGAAAACTGGGGCATAGGCAGGAATAACGACCTGCTGTTTAATATTCCCGACGATAAGAAATTTTTCAGAAGAACTACTTTAAAGCACACGGTTATTATGGGGAGGCATACGCTGCTTTCTCTGCCGGGCGGGAAACCGTTTAAGGACAGGAGAAATATCGTGCTGACGCGGAAAAAGGATTTTGAGTGCGAGGGCGCGGAGGTATGCCAAAGCATTGACGAGGTGCTGGCAAAACTTGACAAGGACGAGGAAAGTTTTGTGGTAGGCGGCGGTCAGGTGTACAGGGATATGCTGCCATACTGCGAGAGGGCGATAATTACGCGGGTCTCGGAAACGCCCGAGGCGGAGGTATTTTTCCCAAACCTTGACGAGCATGAGGAGTGGTCGCTTTCCGTGCGGTCGGAGGAGCTGGAGCACGAGGGTCTGAAATACCGCTTTTGCGTTTATATACACAAGTAAAAAACAACAGTATAGAGGGGAGTACCAGAAGATAGCACGGCAACTGTTTCTATCTTCTATCCTCTACCCTCTATCGTCTAAAAAGGAGATAGTTATGGACAATATGGAGCAGTTAAAGCAATGGGTAAGCGAATCGGATAATATCGTATTTTTCGGCGGGGCGGGCGTTTCCACCGAAAGCGGCATACCCGATTTCCGCAGCGTGGACGGTCTGTACAACCAAAAGTACAAATACCCCCCCGAGACGATTTTAAGCAGGACTTTTTTCTGCAATCACCTTGACGACTTTTTTGAGTTTTACCGCGACAAGCTGCTGCGGCTGGACGCTAAGCCCAATAAGGCGCATTATGCTCTGGCAAAACTGGAGGAAATTGGCAAATTAAAGGCGGTCATTACCCAAAATATAGACGGTCTGCATCAAGCGGCGGGGAGCAAGGTTGTGTACGAGCTGCACGGTTCGGTGCACAGGAATTACTGTCTGCGGTGCGGCAAGGAGCATACCGCGGAGTACATCAAGAGCTTGGACGGACCTCCCCCATGCCTTGACTGCGGCGGTTTGGTAAAGCCGGACGTGGTGCTTTACGAAGAGGGTCTGAATAACCAAACGGTGAACGCGTCCATAGAGGCTATCGAGAACGCGGATATGATGATAATCGGGGGGACTTCCCTGTCGGTTTACCCCGCAAGCGGACTTATCGAGTACTACAGCGGAAACAAATTGGTTCTGATAAACAAAACCCCCACCGAAAAGGACGGCAAGGCGGACTTGCTTATTCATGACAGTATTGGGGCGGCATTGAGTTTTGCAGTAGATAGTTTATAGCGGATAGTTGACAGTTATTTTGAAAGGTTGATTTGGTATGAAAAAATTTTTTGCGGCGTTGTTGGCAGTTTTGACGGCGGCGGCTTTGGCGGGGTGCGGGACGTCCTCTGCCGACGAGCAGTTGGCGGACGAAATTACGGAGGAAACTTTTTCCGCAGAATTGGAGGAGACAAGCTCCGAAAGCGTTTCGGAAACTGTTTCCGAGAGCGTGACGGAGACGGAAACAGAGACGGAGATAACGGAAACCTCCGCGATTGAGGAAACGTCGACCGAAACAGCCGCAGATACCAAAGAAACCGTTGCAGAAAATTCCGACGAGCCTGAAAATATTTTTGAGAATTACGACAAAAGCGAATTCCCGAAAGGAGTATGGCTGGATAACTATATTTACACATATGACCGTGACGAACAGGGAAATGTCACGCTCAATTACTATGATGAAAACGAAACCAACATATACAGCGGCAGTTTTAAAAATTACTCGGAAAATGACGGCGAGCCGATTTCTCGGAAAGACAGCCATATTTTTGAATTTGACGGAGAGGGGCGTTTCCGCGCAGCTTTGCAGACACACGACGTATTCGGGGAATATACCTTTGAAGATAATATGCTGACGCTGATTTTCAAGGTCGGCTATGAGGGGGAAACTTTTATTAACAGATTTTGCTTTGAGACTTCGGAAAATGAGAACGGTTATCAATTGAAATTTATGCCGTCAAAAAGTACGGAAATGATTGAACTTCCCCCTGTTATGAATATGGAACACATTGCGGACGCAGAGTTTTTGGGCGGATTATCGGCGTTATTTGACACGTTCTATAACAGAAAATCGTTTTGTATAAGGTACTCGGGCGAGACTGACCCGAATGTCTTTAAAAATTATGAATTATCGGAAACATTTATTAATTAAAATATAAAGGAGAGATTTATATGAACTTACCAATCTTCTACGTTGACGACATCATCAAGCGCGGGCTGGCGGAGGACATCAACTACATAGACCTCGCCACCGACTATCTTATCGAGGAGGAGAACGTGTCCACGGCGAAATTTATCGCTAAGGCGGACGGGTATCTCTGCGGCATCGAGGTTGCCCTGCGGGTGTTCGAGCTTATCGACGGTGACGTGAAGTACGAAATCAAAATCAAGGACGGCGAAAAGGTTGCCACGGGGGACGTTATCGCAACGGTTACAGCACGTACCAAAACTATTCTCAAGGGCGAGCGGACGGCTCTCAACCTTTTACAGCACATGTCGGGCATTGCCACGGAGACGGCTAAGTACGTTAAATGCTGCGAGAGGACAAGCTGCGTAGTCACCGAAACGAGAAAGACCATGCCGGGACTTCGGGCTTTGGAAAAGTACGCGGTGACTATGGGCGGCGGTAAAAATCACCGCTTTAACCTGTCGGACGGGGCAATGCTGAAAGACAACCATATCGACGCTTACGGCAGCATTGTGGACGCGGTTTACGCTTTGCGGCGCAGGGTTGGGCATATGGTGAAAGTCGAGGTGGAAGTCCGCAATGAAGAGGAGCTGCTGGAGGCTCTCGAAAGCAGCGCGGATATAATTATGCTCGACAATATGACCGTTGAGGAAATGGCGCACTGCGTTAAGGTCGCGAACGGAATGGCGGTTATCGAGGCGTCGGGAAATATTACTCTCGAAAACGCGGCGGCTATCGCTCACACGGGGGTGGATATAATTTCCGTGGGCGCGCTGACCCACTCGGTAAAGGCGTTTGATATTTCCTTAAAGATTGTCAGAGAATAGAGGGCAGAGGATAGAAAAAGTACCAAAATTTGGTTTTCTATCCTCTGATTTCTGTTATGTAAATTATAGCAAATACTTGACATTGTATATACAAATATGATATAATATATATCAGAAAGGAGCTGTTATATATGACGCAGGTAAATTTCAGGATCGACGACGAGGTAAAAGAAAGCGCGGAGCGTGCTTTAAAGGCAATGGGGCTTAATATGTCCACGGCTATAACGATGTTTCTGACAAAGGTCGGCAGGGAGCAGCGTATTCCCTTTGACGTGGCGGTTGACCCGTTTTACTCCGAAAGCAATATGCGGCATTTGGGAAAAATTATTGACGATATTGAAAGCGGTCGGGCACATCTTGAGGAACACGAGTTAATAGAAGTTGACGACGAAGATGACGAGGACGATTTTCAGTAAGCCGTCTTGCGTCTTGCCTCTTATTTCTTGCTGTACGGCAAAAAAGGATTTATTACGCAAAAATTTGTAAAAAGGAAAAAAATTATGAAAAAAATATTCTCTTTGGGAATCGACGTTGGGTCGACAACGGTAAAAACGGTTATTTTGGACGAGGGGGACAATATTATTCGCTCACGGTATCAGCGGCATTTTTCTAAAGTGCGGGAAACCGTCACGGAACAGCTGGCGGAAATCGCCGCGGAATATTCGGACTGCGAGTTCCGCCTTGCCGTTACAGGCTCGGCGGGGCTGGGTCTTGCAAACGCGTCCGGACTTCCTTTTGTGCAGGAGGTTTTCGGCGCGTTTATCGCGGTGAAAAAAAGCTACCCCGACGCGGACGTTGTTATCGAGCTGGGCGGCGAGGACGCGAAAATTATCTTCCTGACGGGGGGCGTTGAGCAGCGTATGAACGGTTCCTGTGCGGGAGGTACGGGGGCGTTTATCGACCAAATGGCTACACTTTTGGGCATAACGGTGGACGAGCTTGACAGGCTTGCTCTGAACGCGGAAAAGCTGTACCCAATCGCTTCGCGGTGTGGAGTTTTCGCCAAGTCGGACATTCAGCCCCTGCTTAATCAGGGGGCGAAACGGGAAGATATTGCCGCCTCGATTTTTCAGGCGGTGGTAGACCAGACAGTTTCGGGACTTGCCCAAGGGCGCACCATTGAGGGGAAAGTTCTGTTTTTGGGCGGACCTTTGTCGTTCCAAAAGGGTTTGCGGAAAGCCTTTGTGAACACCCTTAAGCTGTCCGATGAGAACGCGGTTTTCCCCGAAAACGCGCCCTGCTTTATGGCGTACGGCTGCGCTCTCCATGCCAAGGAGACAAGTCAGCCCATGAACCTTGACGAGGTTATCGAAAAGGTAAAAAATGCCAAAGCAAGCGACGACATTGTAACGGGTCAGCCGCTTTTCACCAATAAAGAGGATTACGAAAAATTTGTGGAGCGGCACAGGCAGTTCGACCTGAAATACGCCGACATCAACACATATGAGGGGGAGGCTTTTCTCGGTATTGACGCGGGTTCAACCACCACAAAGCTGGTGCTTATCACGCCGAAAGGGGAGCTTTTGTATCAGCACTACTGCTCCAGTATGGGCAGACCGCTGGATATTATTTCCGCAAAAATTAAGGAAATTTACGCACTCGCGGGGGAGCGGGTAAAGATAATTTCCTCGGCTGTAACGGGTTACGGCGAGGATTTAATCAAGGCGGGACTGGGCATAGACCACGGCATTGTGGAGACTGTCGCCCACTACAAGGCGGCGAGCTTTTTTGAGCCGGACGTTGATTTTATTATCGACATCGGCGGGCAGGATATTAAGTGCTTCAAAATCAAAAACAAGGCTATCGACAGCATTATGCTGAACGAGGCTTGCTCGTCGGGGTGCGGGTCGTTTATTCAGACCTTTGCGCTGGCGTTGGGGTATGATATTGCCGATTTTTCACAGCTGGGACTTTTCGCGGAACGTCCCGTTGACCTGGGTTCGCGGTGTACCGTTTTTATGAACAGCTCCGTTAAGCAGGCGCAGAAGGACGGCGCGTCTGTGGAGGATATTTCGGCGGGACTTTCCGCCTCTATCATCAAGAATGCCATTTACAAGGTTATCCGCGCGAAGTCGGTGGACGAGCTTGGTACGCACATTGTGGTGCAGGGAGGAACTTTCCTCAACGACGCGGTTCTCCGTTCCTTTGAAATGGAGCTTGGCAGGAACGTTGTCCGTCCCGCCATTGCGGGGCTTATGGGGGCGTTCGGCTGTGCGCTGTACGCTATGGAGCACCGAAAAGAAAGCACGTCCCTGATTACCGCAGAACAGCTGGAAAATTTCACCTATTCCTCGCGGCAGATGAACTGCGGCGGGTGTACCGCCCATTGCAGTCTTACGGTTATAAATTTTGGAGACGGACGGAAGTTTATCAGCGGAAACCGGTGCGAAAAGGGCGCGGGCATAAAAACCGAGACGGAACGGCTTTGCCTTTACGAATACAAATACGACAGGCTTTTAAGCGTGGTAAGCGAGAAACCCGGTGCGCCCAAAGCTAAGGTGGGACTTCCCCTTTGCTTGGGATTTTACGAGCAATTGCCGTTCTGGCACAAGGCTTTCACCGAGCTTGGCTTTGAGGTGATAATCAGCGAGGAAAGCACCCGCGACATCTACTACAAGGGTCAGCACACCATTCCCTCGGACACGGTTTGCTACCCCGCGAAACTTGCCCACGGGCACGTTCTGTCCCTGCTTGAACGGGGCGCGGATTTCATTTTCTACCCCTGCGAAAGCTACAATCTTGACGAGGGGGGCAGCGACAACCATTATAACTGTCCCGTTGTGGCATACTACCCCGAATTGCTGAAAGCCAACATTGATATTCTGAACGACGAGAATTTCCTGCACCCATACATTGACATAAATCTGGAGAGGCATTTTGCCGAGGCTATGAGCAAGTCCTTGGCGGGGTACGGCGTTACCAAAAAAGAGGCTAAAGCGGCTTGGAGCAAGGCTATGGCGGCGTTGGAGGACTACCGAAAGGACGTTGTGGCAAAGGGTGAGGAGATTATCAAAAAGGCGCGGGAGAGGAAAATGCCCATAATCGTGCTGTCGGGCAGACCGTACCACATCGACCCCGAAATAAACCACGGCATACAAAAGCTTATCACGAGCCTTGGGTTGGCGGTCATTACCGAGGACAGCGTGGCGCACCTTGCGGACACGCCCGTCCTGCGGGTGCTTAACCAGTGGACCTACCATTCCCGCCTGTACCGCGCGGCTAAGTACGTCACCACACAACCCGATATGCAGCTTGTTCAGCTTGTTTCCTTCGGCTGCGGAATTGACGCCATAACCACGGACGAGGTGCGTTCCATTCTCGAAAGCGGCGGAAAGCTGTACACCCAGCTTAAAATTGACGAGATAAATAATCTCGGCGCGGCGAAGATACGGCTTAGGAGTTTGGTTGCGGCAATGGCGGTTGAATAATTAATAATTAACAATTAATAATTAATAATTTTTCGTCCCATACAAAATTTGTGCGAATATTTAGAGAATTGATTTAAACAGGAGGAATTTATATGCGATACGCAAAAATACTTGCGGCTTTAGCTGCCGCGGTTTGTCTGACGGCTTGCGGAAATAACGGCGCGCCTGCCGAAACGGTGCAGACTGCGGAAATAACAAACGCCGAAAATACCGAAACAACAGGCTGTCCTTTCGGGGATATTTCGGGGGATAAACTTCGTCTTACGGTGCAAGCCTATGTTCCCAATCTTTTTGAACCCGACGGGGATATGACGGAGGAAATTGCCGCCGCTTTCAATTCCTCGGTATGGGAGGAAACGGATATTAACGCTATGCCCGAGCTTTCGGGCGAAATATACCACGTTTATGTTTATAACGGCGGACAGCCTTTCGGTTTGTTTTTTTACTGGGACGGCACGGTTGAGTACAGACAAAATGACGCCGTAAAAAAATATAAGGTTTACGGCGACGCGTACAGTACGGTCGTTGACGCGGCTTACGGGGGAGACCCGGATAATCTTGAGGGACTGACGGGTCATCTTGTTTGGTGCGAACCCGAAAATCTTACGCCCGAGGGCGTATGGCTTGACGTTCAATAAAGGTATGCAAAATTCTATCCTCTAACCTCTACCCTCTAATTTCTAAAAAAGGAGATTTATTGTTTTGAGCGCAGTATTTACCCCCGAAATGAAACATACCCACACAATTCTTATCCCCGATATGCTGCCTATACATTTCGGGCTTATTGCCGAGATTTTACGCAATAACGGCTACAATCCGGAGCTGCTCACAACCTCCACCCGAAACGTGGTTGACGAGGGGTTAAAGAACGTCCACAACGACACCTGCTACCCCGCTTTGCTTGTTATCGGGCAGTTTATGGACGCTCTCAAAAGCGGCAGGTACGACGTGAACAGAACCGCCCTGCTTATTTCCCAGACGGGGGGCGGCTGCCGCGCGTCAAACTATATACATCTGCTCCGCAAGGCGCTGGAGACGGAGTACCCGCAGATACCCGTGCTGTCCCTGAATTTCAGCGGTCTTGAAAAGGACAGCGGCTTTAAGATAACTGCGGGAATGTTCCTGCAAATGCTGTACGCGGTGCTGTACGGCGACTTGATGATGAGCCTGTACAACACCTGCCGCGCCTACGAGGTGCGCAAGGGGGACAGCAAAGCCGTCCTCGACAAGTGGCAGAAAAAAATCGCCCGTCTGTTCAAGGAGGGCGGCTACCGCAAAACCAAACGGCTGTACCGCGAGATTATCGGGGACTTTTCCAAAATCGAGCGGACAAAGGAAAAGAAAGTCCGGGTGGGAATTGTGGGGGAGATTTACGTTAAATATTCCCCCCTTGCAAACAACCATTTGGAGGATTTTCTCATCTCCGAGGGCTGCGAGCCTGTCGTCCCCGCCTTTCTGGACTTTTGTCTGTACTGCGCGGTGAACACCGTCAACGACGGGAAAATTTACAATTTCAGCAATGGCAATACGAAAATTTTCGGTATCGCCTACAAGCTCATCTACCGTATGCAAAAGCAGATGATCGCGGTTATGAAGGAGCAGGGGGACTTCGACCCGCCCCACGATTTCGAGGACTTGCGGGCGTACGCGGACAAGTATATGCACCAAGGGGTGAAAATGGGAGAGGGCTGGCTTATCCCTGCGGAAATGGCTGCGCTCGCTCACGGCGGGGTGGAAAATATTATCTGTACACAACCGTTCGGTTGTCTGCCGAACCATATTGTGGCAAAGGGAATGTCCCGTGTGATAAAGGAGGCTTTCCCGCAGGCGAACATTGTGGCGGTTGATTACGACCCCGGCGCGACGAGGGTCAATCAGGAGAACAGGATAAAATTAATGCTTGCCAACGCGAGGAAAGAGATGTAAAATTATGCTTATAAAATTTATCGTATGCTTTATCGCGGGAATAGGCGCGGGGCTTGGCACAGGTTTCGCGGGAATGTCCGCAGCCGCCGTTATCAGTCCCATGCTCATAACCTTTCTCGGTATGGAGGCTTATGAGGCGGTGGGAATTGCCCTCGCCAGCGACGTTCTCGCCAGCGCGGTGAGCGCGTACACCTACGGCAAAAATAAAAATCTCGACATTAAAAACGGCGTTATTATGATGATAACCGTGCTGATTTTTACTTTCGTCGGCAGCGTTTTGGCGCGGCTTGTGCCCAACACGACAATGGGCAGCTTTTCGGTGTTTATGACTTTTCTTTTGGGAATAAAATTTATCGTAAAGCCCGTTATGACCACCAAAGAGGCTATGGAGCAAGTCTCCGCGAAAAAGCGTGTTATCGGCTCGGTTTGCTGCGGCGTTATGATTGGACTTATCTGCGGATTTATCGGCGCGGGGGGCGGTATGATGATGCTGCTTATTCTGACGAGCGTGCTGGGCTACGAGCTTAAAACTGCGGTGGGAACGAGCGTGTTTATTATGGCGTTCACCGCCCTTACGGGCGCGGCGAGCCATTTCGCCATAGGGGGACTTCCCGACGTTTGGTGTCTTGTTTTCTGCGTAATTTCGACCCTTATGTGGGCGCGTATCGCGGCGCGGTTTGCCAACAAGGCGTCCCCGAAAACCCTCAACAGGGTGACGGGAGTTGTCCTGGCTCTTTTGGGCGCGGTTGTGATGATTGTGAATTTTATAAAATAAAAACAGGCGGGGCAATTTTTTATTTGTCCCGCCGATTTTATTAACTTTCAACTGTACACTATACATTCTCACCCGTCATACGCTTTCGGGTCGTCGGTAAGCCCCATAAGGTACTCCACGCTGACGTTGTAAAATTTTGACAAAGCCGCAAGCGCAAGCACCGTCGGCTCGATTTCTCCGTTTTCGTAGCGGGCGTAGGTTTGCTGGGTGCAGCCCAGATAGTCCGCGATATTGCGCTGAAAATAACCCTTTTCCTCACGCAGCTCTTTTATGCGAAGTCGCACGGAAAGTCCCCCTTAAAGTTTTGAAAAAAATTTTTTCACCGAATACGCCGCCGCGTCTTTCGGCTTTTTGTTTGTGACGAACATCGCGTTTTTTCCGAGCTTGTAAATATCCGCTTTGCCGCCCTTTCGGTCGTTTATTGACGCGTGTTTCGCAAACGCCGCCGAAACCGCTCCCAGCGCGGCGACAAGCCAAATTATCGCGGGGAAATTAATTTTATTTTTACGCATAATATCCTCCTTAAACTTTCAGACGGAAATAATAATCGTCCATAACAAAGCCGCCGCCGATGTCGGCAACGCCCTCGCCGAAAAGCTCGAAACCGATTTTTTTGTACACGGCGATAGAGCTTTCGTTGTATTTGTTAACCGTCAGCCATATCGAAGTGAAACCCTCCTCGCGGCAGATGTTTTTCAGGAACTCGAAAACCTCTTTGCCGTATCCGTTGCCCCGGTGTTCTTTTTTGATGTAAATTTTTGACAGGAACAGGCTGTCCCCGTCGGGCTTGATTGCGGTGTAGCCTATACAGCTTTCGCCCTTTCGTATGATAAAATAGCGGTAATTTTCCTCCGAAATCTGCCTCGTCATCGCAGCCGCCGACTGGAATTTCTCCACCATATAGTCGATTTGCTCCGCCGACAGAATTCGGGGAAACCACTCGTGCCAAATCTCGTCCGCAAGCGCGGCGGTACGTTCGATTTGGTCTTTGGTTTTGACTTCCGTCATTTGGGTTTTAAACATCTTTTTTTTCCTCCTCAGTTCCGCAAAAAATTCTTTCAGCACGGTTTCGCACTCGTCAGCCATAACGCCGCCCGTCACCTCGGGCTTGTGGTTGTAGTCCAGCTCGAAAAGGTTTACGACCGACCCCGCCGAACCTGCTTTTTTGTCGTACGCGCCGAAAACGACCCGGTCTATGCGGGAATTTATCACCGCCCCCGCGCACATGGGGCAAGGCTCGAGGGTGACGTAAAGGGTGCAGCCGCTTAGCCGCCAGCCGCCGAGGGTTTCGCAGGCGTTTTCCACGGCGTTTATTTCGGCGTGACGGAGGGCGTTTCCGGTTTGCTCACGGAGGTTTTTCCCTTGCCCGACGATAACGCCGTCCCGCACGATTACCGCTCCCACGGGGGTTTCGCCCGAGGCGGCAGCCTCCCGTGCCAGCGCGAGAGCGGCTGACATGTATTTTTTATCGTTCATAGGTTTTCTCCCTTTAAATTATTATTTAGCGTACGCATCGGCGGCTTGACACCCCATAGTTTATAGTACCTAACTAAAAGCCCTTTAGGCACACGGCTGGTCCAGCGCAGCCCCGCGCTGGCGGGGTCGAGGGGCAGC
>JAMPDU010000103.1 GCA_023665505.1 Ruminococcus sp. | reverse complement strand
GCAGCCTTGAAAGGCTGGCGAACTTTTTGCTTGCCTAAAGGGCTTTTGGTTAGGTACTATAAACTATGGGCTTTTAAACCGCCATTGTCAAACGTGCCAATAAAATAGTATACTATAATAAATTTTGTATACATTAATATTAAAAATAACTGCCGAAATTGTGATAAATTGCAAAAAAATCATATTTTTTTCAAAAACCCCTTGACAAACTAAAAATGCGGTGTATAATATAATTAGCACTCAAAGAAACGGAGTGCTAACACAGCGAGGGCTAAAGTGCTAAAAGGAAGTGATCGGTTGCTGGACGAGAGAAAACGCCGTATCCTCGCGGCGGTGGTGGATATGTATATTGTCTCGGGCGAACCCGTCGGCTCTAAGGCAATCGCCTCCCTGCCCGATATTCGGGTCTCCCCCGCCACTATCCGCAACGATATGGCTATGCTGGAGCAGCTCGGCTACCTTGAACAGCCCCACACTTCCGCAGGGCGCATACCCACCTACAGCGGCTATCGGCTCTACATCGACGAGCTTATGAACGCCCGCACCCTTACCGACGAGGACAAAAAAATGCTTGACGAGTGCCTCGAGGTTGACGTTCCCACGGCTGACGCCCTTATCGAAAGCGCCTCAAAGGCTTTGGCGGAACTCACCCACTGCGCCGCGGTGGTGAAAAACGTCGCGCCGAAGTTTTCCGTTATAACCAAGGTGGAAGTTATTCCCACAGGCAAGCGTATGTACGTCCTGCTGATGATAACCTCCTCGGGGAACATCAAAAACAAGGTCTGTCGGCTTGAATTTGACCTGACCAACGAGCAGATTGAGTTTTTCAGCAAATATATGGCGGAAAATTTGCAGGGCGTTGCGGTGGACGAACTTTCCGAGGAAACCGTTCAGCGGCTCGTTGAGGCAATGGGCGCGTATATGGTAACCCTCGCACCGCTTTTGAAAGGCGTTTGCGAACTTGCCGACGGCTTTAAGGACAACGAAATAACCGTTGCCGGGGAGAAAAATCTTCTTGCGCGGCAGGATATCAACACCAACCAAATCGTCCAATTCCTGGAAAACAAAAACGAAGTCGTGAAAGAAATGCTTGACGACAGCTTTGAGGACTTACAGGTTGTTTTCGGGGAGGACGGCGGGTTCGTGATTGAAAATTCCAGCCTAATCGTCTCAAAAATCAAAAAGGACGGCAAAACGGCAGGCTCGCTGGGAATAATCGGACCTATGCGGCTCGATTACGCGAAAATCATTCCCTACGTCCAGTACCTCACCGAGCGGATAACGGAAATGATTTCCGAGGACGAAAACGAAGTCCCGCCGAAATAATATAATTTATGACAGACCGAAAGGAGAAAACATATAATATGAACGAAAAAGAAATAGAAAAAGAAACGGAAGTCCCCGAAGAGGAAACCGAAACGGAGGAAATTCCCGAGGAAATAACCGAGGACGAAACAGCGGAGGAAACGGCTGAGGAAGTCCACGAGGAAAACCTCGAGGAAAAAGTCAAGGCTTTGGAAGAGGCCGCCGCCGCCGACAGGGATAAGTACCTGCGGCTTTTGGCGGAGTACGACAACTTCCGCAAGCGTTCGGTGCAGGAAAAGCTCAACGCCTTTTCCGATGCAACCGCAAAAGCGGCGCTGGAAGTTATTTCCGTTATCGACAATTTCGAGCGGGCAATGGCTGCGGACTGTTCCGACGAGAACTACAAAAAAGGCGTGGAGATGATTTACGGGCAGTTTACGGAAGTCATCAAAAAGCTGGGCGTTGAGGAAATAGACGCTCTCGGCAAGGACTTCGACCCCAACCTCCACAACGCCGTGAGCCAAATCGAGGACGAAAACCTCGGCGAAAACGTGGTTTCGCAAGTGTACCAAAAAGGCTACAAACTGGGCGACAAGGTTATAAGGTGCGCAATGGTTGTGGTGGCAAACCCCTAACAGAAAATAGAGAATAGAAGATAGAGGATAGAATTTGCACCTCTTGACTGTTCTTGAAATTACAAAAATAAATACACGGAGAATAGCGGCAAACGATAGAAACAATTTCTATCCTCTACCCTCTATCCTCTAATCTCTAACAAAGAAAGGTGATTCTATATGGCTAAAATTATAGGTATCGACTTAGGTACAACAAACTCCTGCGTGGCGGTTATGGAGGGCGGAAACGCTACCGTCATCACCAACGCCGAGGGCGGCAGAACCACCCCCTCCGTTGTGGGATTTACCAAAACAGGCGAAAGACTTGTGGGTCAGGTCGCCAAAAACCAAGCGGTAACAAACGCGGGCAGAACCGTCGCCTCTATCAAGAGGCATATGGGCAGCGACTACAAAGTCGACATAGACGGAAAAAAATACACACCGCAGGAAGTCTCCGCAATGATTTTGCAGAAACTTAAAGCGGACGCGGAGGCTTTCCTCCACGACACCGTTTCCGAGGCGGTTATCACCGTCCCCGCCTACTTCACCGACGCGCAGAGGCAAGCGACAAAAGACGCGGGGCAAATCGCCGGACTTAACGTCCGCCGCATCATCAACGAGCCAACCGCCGCGGCGCTTTCCTACGGCATCGACAAAGAAGAGGATCAAACCATTATGGTGTACGACTTAGGCGGCGGTACTTTCGACGTGTCTATCATTGAAATGGGCGACGGCGTTACCGAGGTTCTCGCAACGGCGGGAAACAACCGTCTCGGCGGCGACGACTTCGACCAGCGCATTATAAACTGGATGATTGAGGAATTCAAAAAGTCCGACGGTATGGACTTGTCAGGCGACAAGCTCGCCATGCAGCGGCTTAAGGACGAGGCTGAAAAGGCTAAAATCACCCTCTCCGCAACCCCCTCGGCAAGCATTTCAATACCTTATATTACGGCGGACGCAAACGGTCCTAAGCACCTTAATATGGAGCTTTCACAGGCTAAATTCAACGAGCTTACAAGCGATTTGGTTCAGTCCACAATGGGACCCGTTAAACAGGCTCTCTCCGACGCGAACCTCAAGCCCTCGGACATCAAAAAAGTCCTCATGGTAGGCGGCTCGTCAAGAATACCCGCCGTTCAGGACGCGGTCAAGAGCTTTATGGGCATGGACCCCTTCAAGGGCATTAACCCCGACGAGTGCGTTGCCCTCGGCGCGGCATATCAGGGCGGAATTCTCTCCGGCGACGTCGACAAGGAAAACGCCGTGCTCCTCCTTGACGTAACACCCCTTTCCCTCGGTATCGAGACGGCTGGCGGCGTGTGCACAAGAATGATTGAGCGCAACACCACCATTCCTACCAAAAAATCCCAAGTATTCTCCACCTATGCGGACAATCAAACCGCGGTTGATATAAACGTGCTCCAAGGCGAACGTGAATTCGCCAAGGACAACAAGCAGCTGGGCGTTTTCCGCCTTGACGGTATCGCTCCCGCACCTCGCGGCGTACCTCAAATCGAGGTTACGTTCGACATCGACGCCAACGGCATTGTAAACGTGTCCGCCAAGGATTTGGGCACGGGCAAGGAGCAGAAAATTTCCATTACCGCCTCCACCAATATGTCCAAGGACGACATTCAGAAAGCCGTGGACGAGGCTGCCCGTTACGCTGAGGAGGACAAAAAGCGCAAGGACGCGGTTGACGCGAAAAACGCCGGCGAGAACATGGTATTCCAGTGCGAAAAGGCTCTTGCGGACTTCGGCGACAAGGTTTCTGCGGACGAAAAGGCGAATATCCAGTCCAAGATCGACGCTCTCAAAGCCGCCAACGCAACGGACAATACCGACGATATAAAGGCAAAAACCGAGGAGCTGCAAAAAGCGTTCTACGAGGTTTCGCAAAAGGTATATCAGGCTGCGGGGGCTCAGGCTCAGCAGGACGGCACAAACGCCGACATGGGCGGAACTTCCGACAACGGAAACGGCGACGACGGTTTTGTAGACGCGGATTTCTCCGAAAATAACTAAGCGGCGGGACGGGCAACCCGTCCCCTACAAAAACGCATAATAATTATTAATTATTAATTATTAATTAACTTGCTTACATCTAAATTTTTTCATATTATACCTCTTTTTTACAGCATAGGGCGGAATTATTTCCGCCCCCGTGCTGTCTATACGCACATTAATAAATTTATATAAATATACTTATTGTAGACGAAAGGAAATGCCATATGGCTGATAAACGAGATTATTACGAAGTCTTAGGACTTCAAAAGGGAGCTACCGACGAGGAGCTTAAACAGGCTTTCCGAAAGCTTTCCAGAAAATACCACCCCGACTTCAACCCCGGCGACAAAGAGGCTGAGGAAAAATTCAAAGAAATCAATGAGGCGTACGAGGTGCTTTCCGACCCCGACAAAAAGTCCCGCTACGACCAGTTCGGTCACGCGGGGGTTGACCCCTCCTACGGGGGCGGCGGCTTTGGCGGCGGGTTCTCGGGAGGTTTCGGCGACATGGGCGACATCAGCGACATCTTCTCCAGCTTTTTCGGCAGCGGTTTCGGCGGCTCGCGGAGCAGCCCCAACGCCCCCCGCCGC
Source organism: Ruminococcus sp. (assembly GCA_023665505.1). Classification (GTDB taxonomy): domain Bacteria; phylum Bacillota; class Clostridia; order Oscillospirales; family Ruminococcaceae; genus RGIG8773. Next base: position 6,744 of record JAMPDU010000103.1, on the reverse strand, counting down.
GGTCAGGACATTCAGAAAAACGTCACAATCAGCTTTATGGAGGCTTGCAAAGGCAAGGACGTTGACGTCTCCGTAAACCGCATGGAAAAATGCCCCGACTGTAACGGCTCGGGCGCGGCGGCAGGCTCGTCCGCGGACACCTGCCCCGAATGTCACGGCACGGGACAGGTCAAAACCACCCAGCGCACGCCTTTCGGCATGATTTCCTCCCAAAAGGTCTGCCCCAAGTGCGGCGGCAAAGGCTCAATCATCAACAACCCCTGTAAAAAGTGCGGCGGCGGCGGCAGGGTGAACGTCTCCAAAACAATCAGCGTGTCCATACCCGCGGGCATCGACGACGAGCAGACAATCCGCGTGGGCGGTCAGGGTCACGGCGGTTTAAACGGCGGCCCTTCGGGGGACTTGCACGTCACCGTTTCGGTACGCCCCGACGCTATCTTCGAGCGTGACGGCTACGACGTCCACACCGAACAGCCCATTACCTTTGTGCAAGCGGCGCTGGGCGCGGAAGTGACAGTCCCCACAATCGACGGCACGGTTAAGTACACCATACCCGAGGGCACTCAGCCGGGAACGGTTTTCCGTTTCAAAAACAAAGGCATAAAGCGGCTTAACCGAAACGAACGGGGACACCAGTTCGTCCACGTGACGGTGGAAGTCCCGGAAAATCTTACCAAAAAGCAGAAAGACCTGCTTAAAGCCTTTGACGAATCTCTTGACGACGGCAAAAACTACAAAAAGCGCAACAGTTTCTTTGATAAGATTAAACAGGCTTTCGAGAAGTAAGCGGGACGGGAAACCCGTCCCCTACATAACATACAAAAAAATCCCGCCCCTTTATGGGACGGGATTTTATTATGCGTAAATTATATTATTCGTCGTCAAGACCCACAAGATCCTCGGTGTTGAACTCGAAGTGAGCGGTAAGCTCCTTGAGTATCTGGGACTGTCCCGAAAGCTCCTCGGACGCCGCCGCGGACTGCTCCGCCGTAGCCGAGTTGTTTTGAACGACGCTTGAAATCTGCTCCACGCTGGAGGAAATCTGCGCCACCGACTCCGCCGCAACGTTGGCGTTCTTTGCGATGTCCTGGTTGATAACCGCAACCTGCTCCGACGCCTCCGCCGTCAAGTCCATTTCCGTAACAGCCTTGTCCGCCAGTTCCCGTCCCCGCTCTATGGCGTTTACGGTGTTCTCGATAAGAATTGTGGTGTTCTTGGCAGCCTCCGCGGACTTGCCTGCAAGGTTTCTAACCTCGTCCGCAACAACCGCAAAGCCTTTACCCGCCGCACCCGCGCGAGCCGCCTCAACAGCCGCGTTAAGTGCGAGAATATTCGTCTGGAACGCAATATCGTCAATCGTCTTGATAATCTTCTTAGTTTCCTCCGAAGATGTAGCCATATCCTTGATAGCCTCGGCAAGTTCGTCCATATCGCCCTTTGCGCCCTCCAGCTTTGTGGTAGCGTCCACAGTCCTGTCGCTTGCCTCCGACGCCTTTTCCGCGTTGGACTTGATAATATCCGAAACTATATTGATCTCCGCCGCCAGCTCCTGAATTGACGACGCCTGCTCCGTAGCGCCCTGTGAAAGGGACTGAGCGCCCAGCGCAACCTGTTCCGAACCCGACGCAACCTGATCCGAGGAAACCGTAATCTTCTCCATGGTGTGGTTAAGGTCGGTCCTAAAGCTGCGGAGAGAAATAATAATGCTCTCAAACGTACCCACATAAAGACCCATATCCTTGGAAGTAACCCGCAGGTTGCCGGATTTCAGCTCCGCCAGTATGTAGTCGATATCCTCGATAATAGCCTTTGTACGTCCCGCAAGTGTTCTCATATCGTCCGTCAGCTCGCCGATTTCGTCCTTCGAGTTGTAGTGCACCTTCACGTCGAAGTCGCCGCCCGCCATTCTGAGAGCCGCGTCTCTGACCTGCGTTACACCGGAAACGATAATCTTGGTTATGTACAGCGCCATGCCGATAGCGATAACAATCGCCGCAACCGCCACCGCGATACTGATAATTCTGCCCATATTAATATAGTTTTCCGAGGAATCAAACTGATCCTGAGCGTTCTGTATAGCGTCCGACCGCACGTCCTGCGCCGCGTTGTAAAGTCCCAGAATATTGGGGGTCATATCCTCGTCGTACTCCTCGATAGCCTCCGCAATATCGCCGTGAGACGCGGTTTCCGTATAGTCCTGATAGGAACGCCAAATATTGTCCATACAGGTACGCATATTCAGCACTTCGCCCGCGTCGCCGCCCATATTGGCATCAAGGTTCTCCAAATCGTCCAGCACCTGCTGATAACATTCCTCCGCCTGCGCGAAGTAAGTCGCCACATACTCGGAGTCCTCCGCCTTGCCTATTGCGTGCAGCAGGTTCTTTGCCATTTCCTGGGTTTTCAGGTTAATATCGTCAGCCAGCATAACTCTCTGCACAGCCTCGTTGTACAGCGTGTCGACAATTCCGCCGAGGCTTGAAAGCGTGCTGATCGCAAGCCAGACAACGATTATCATCAGCAAAATTACCGTGCCGAAACCGACCAAAAGTTTTTGTGAAATTTTTAAATTTTTCATAACCTTATCAATACCCTTATATCTTTTGGGTATCTTCTCCTTTCACTTTTTTTAAACAAAGTATATCTATATAATTGTAAAACTTTGCGCGCAATTTGTCAACAGCAAAATATTACAAAAATAAAGACTTTAATATGTGATATTGCAAAAAAACTTAAAATTCGAGCAATGCCGCGCCGTCCGAACCTTTCCGTACCCGTCTGTACCCGTCGTGCCGTCTGTACCGCGCCGCCCGTCAGTTTTTCGTCCACCCGTCGGTAAGCCGCCTGCAAAGCGCCCTGCCGATGTTGTTAAGCGGCTGCTGCTCCGAGCACGCCCCCAGCTTGTAAGCCTCCATAGGCATACCGTACACAATGCAGCTTTCCTTATCCTGTCCTATGGTGTACGCGCCCCGCTGGTGCATTTTCAGCAAGCCCTGCGCGCCGTCCGCGCCCATGCCCGTCATAATCGCGCCCACAGCCTTGTTTCCTGCCGCCTCGGCAACGCTTGTAAACATCACGTCCACCGACGGGCAGTGTCCCGAGACCTTTTCGCCCTCGTACAGCTTAACGTAGTAACCCCTGCTGTCGCGCTTGACCTCCATCTGAAGTCCGCCCGCGCCTATCAGGCAAAGCCCCTGAACCAGCCTGTCGCCGTTCTCCGCCTCCTTGACGTGAACCGTGCAGCACTTATCCATTCTCTCGCTGTACAGCTTTGTGAACACCGGGGGCATATGCTGCACCACCACTATGGGCGGCATGGTTTCGGGAAACGCCTTTATCACGCACTCCAGCGCGTCCGTACCTCCCGTGGACGCTCCCAAAGCCACCATATAGCCCTCCTTGAAACGCTTGTCAAGCCCCGCTATGTCCTCTTTCGCGGGAATATTCGGCATAACCCTGCCCAGCTTAGCCGCCATTGCGGGACTTACTATCGGAGCAACGCCGTCTATCGCCTGCGCCTTGGGGACGTTTGCCGCGGGTTTCGGGAGCTTTCCTTTTTTCCCCGCCGCGATAATAACCTTCGTACCCAAAAGCGACGTGAACATCTTCTGATCCGCGGGAGTTTTCGGCTTTGCCATAAAGTCCGCCGCCCCTGCCGCGATAGCCTGTTTTTCCTCCGCCGTGCTTGAAATCATAACGCAGGGCACGGGGTACTGGCTCATAAGCTGCCGCAGAAAGGTAAGACCGTCCATTTTCGGCATAACCACGTCCATTACCAGAACGTCCGGCTTAAGGGACATAATCTTGTCTCTCGCCTCGAAAGCGTCGGCTGCCTCGGCAACGATTTCAATGTTGTCTCTCTGCTTAAGTCCCGAAACAACTAACTGCCTCATCATCGCGGAATCGTCCACCACAATAACTCTGACTTTTTTTGGATTAATCATAAATAAACAAACGTGCTCCTTTAAAATATCAATTACAATTATCTGGAAATCATCGGCGCAATTCTGCCGTTGGCGTCAACGCCGTCCTTAAGCCGCCTGTAAACCGCCGGCTGAATATAGGTGTACCTTGTGTTCCTGCCCACGCTTTCGGCGTGACCCGTAAACAGGTATCCGCCCTCTTTCGTAACGTCGTAGAACCGTTCCACAAGCTCGTTCTTGGTTTCCGGCTCGAAATAAATCATAACGTTTCGGCAGCTTATCAGGTCGTACAGCTTACGGTCGACAATAGGTTTCATCAAATTAAACTGCCTGAACGTAATCTGATTTCTCAGCCTGTCGATAACCTTATACGTATTTGCGTCCACCTTTGTGAAATACTTATCCATCCACTTCGACGGAACGTCCTTAAGCATATCCACCGTGTACACACCCGCCTTGGCTTTCGCCAGAACGTCCGTGTCCAGATCCGTGGCAAGCAGGTTGACTTTCCACCTTGCCGCGTTGGGACCGAAATACTCGTCGATAGTCATAACTATCGTGTACGGCTCCTGCCCCGTGGACGACGCCGCGCACCATAAGTCAAGAACCTTGGTCGCCGCGTTTTTCGTCTCCAAATAAGGCAGAATAACCTTTTTCAAAAACTCAAAATGCTCCGGCTCCCGCATAAAAAACGTGTGGTTGGTGGTCAGCTTGTTTACCAGCTGCATCGTCTCGTTGCCCGTTTTGTCCGCGAAAGCGAAATCAATATAATCCTTAAAGCTTGTAAAGCCTCTCGCGCTTATCATATTGGACAGTCTGCCCTCGATAAGAACTCTTTTCTTTTCCAAATTAATTCCGTAGGTCTTTTTCATATAAGTCATCAGACGCTCGAAATCCTGGTCGGTAAGCTTTAACATTAAGAAACACCTCGATCATCGTTTATGAGTTTGTCACAGCTTATAAGCAGCCTCTTGCCGTCCTCAAGATTGATGATAGACTTTATGTACTTATTGGCGTTGACGTTCTTTGACTCCGGGGGCTTGCTTATGCTGCCCGCCTTAGCGGCGATAACTTCGTGCACTCTGTCCACGATAATTCCCACCTGTTCCCCGTCCTCGAATTCGAGAACGATAATACAGGTTCTGTCGTCGTAAGGTATTTCCTCCAGTCCGAAACGCGCTCTCACGCTTATTACCGGAACGACCTTGCCTCTTATGTTTATAACGCCCTTGATGTATCCGGGAATTTTCGGCACGACCGTTATCTGCTCCACCGCGATTATTTCCTTGACATACCTTATGTCAATTGCGTAAACAACGTCGTTTATGCCGAATGAAAGCACCTCGAGACCGTCTCCCAGTGCGGACTCCTCCGCCAAAGCAACTGCGCTGTTCTCTTCCACATTAATCATCTCCTGTTAGAAGTCAGAGGTTAGAGGATAGAGGTTAGAAATTTGCCTCTCCCCGTTCTCCGCACTTCCAAAATGTTTTTTATTTTACGGCAAACCGATAAATAACGCCTTTGCGGACTTGCCGTTAATTAAAAGTCCTTTATAATATTATCTACGTCGAGAATTATCGTAATAGAACCGTCTCCCAAAATCGAGCAGCCCGACATGCCGTACTGCTTGATATTGTAACCGCTGAGCAGTTTCGGGAACGGCTTAACCACAACCTGCTGCTCGCCCAGAAGTTCGTCCGCGAACAGGCACGCCTGTTTTCCGTCCGTCTCCACCAGTATGACAATTCCCTCGTAAATGTCCTGAATATTCGGCTTTAAGCCGTAAAGCTCGTACAGCCTTATCAGCGGGTAGCACTCGCCCCGCACCATAATCATCTCGTTGCCGTTGGTGTCCTTAACAAGCTGTTCGGGGGACACCTTAAACGACGAGCTGATAACGTTTATCGGTATCGCGAACGCGGAATCGCCCACCGCGATTTCCATTCCGTCCACAATCGACAGCGAAAGCGGGATTTTTATAACAAAGTTTGTACCCTCGCCGAACTTGGAATCAACGTAAACCGAACCGCCTATCTTCTCGATGTTTTTCTTAACAACGTCCATGCCCACTCCTCTTCCGGAGTACTCCGTAACCTGCTCGTTGGTTGAGAAACCGGGGAGCATAATCATGTTAAGAATTTCCTTTTCCGAGTAATCGCTTGCGGGTCTCGAGAGGATACCGTTCTTTTCGGCTTTCGCCAGAACCTTTTCCGGGTTAATTCCCGCGCCGTCGTCGGCAACCACTATAATAACCTCTCCCGAAGTATTATATGCCGACAGCGTAATTTTGCCCTTGGGGGACTTGCCCGCCGCGATACGGTCCTCAACGTTGTCCTCGATGCCGTGATCCATTGAGTTACGAACCATGTGCATAAGCGGGTCGTTAAGCTGGTCTATGATAGACTTGTCTACCTCCGTCTCCTCGCCCTCGAACACAAGGTCAACGTCCTTGTTGAGCTTGACTTTCATATCTCTTACGATACGGGTCATCTTGTTGAACGCTCCCGACAGCGGCACCATTCTTATGGACATAACCGCGTCCTGCAATTCCTCGTTGAGCTTTCTGAGCTGTCTCGCCGACTTCTGGAAGTTATCCAGCTTAAGTCCCTTAAGGTCGGGGTTTGAAGTAACCATAGCCTCCGTAATAACAATCTCTCCCACAAGGTCGAGCAGCGTGTCCAGCTTGTTAAGGTTAACCGAGATAAGGGACTGTTTCGCTCCTCCTCCGCCGCCTGCCGCGGGTTTGGGAGCGGCAGCCGCGGGAGCTGCGGGTTTCTTTTCCGCAGGCTTGCTTTCCGCCGGCTTGGGAGCGGCAGCCGCA
>JAMPDU010000102.1 GCA_023665505.1 Ruminococcus sp. | reverse complement strand
CATACGCGAGTATGCCTGCGGATTTTTGCCTTGTCATCGGCAAAATCTTGCCAAAAATCCGCACACATATCTTGTGAAGACGGGTTCTGAATTTTTGAAAGGAGAAATGAGCATAGAAAATGAAGAAATTTAAAGATTATTTCGAGTGCGTTCCGCGTTTGGAAACAGAGCGGTTTATACTTGACGCTTTTGCGAGAGAAGATATGGACGCGTACTTTGATATATTAAGAGACGGCAGAGTGCAAAAATATCTTGGCGGCGGAGTACCGCTGTTTGATAAAGAGCCGAATATTACCGATTGGCTGAATAATGTAAACGGCAAGCTCTTGAAAAGAAAGCTTGTATTTACATGGTGCGTAAAGGAAAAAGCCGGCGGAAAAGTAATAGGAAGAATTGACTTGGGGGGATTTATCAGGCAGACTATGGCGGAGATTTCCTATCATTACGCTTATGACGTATGGGGAAAGGGCGTTGCTACGGAAGTCGCGGCTTGCGTGACAAATTTTGCCTTGACGGAACTGGGTCTGCGAAGAATACAGGGACTTGTCCATATTGAAAATACAGCCTCAAAGCGGGTTCTTGAAAAATGCGGATATTCGCTTGAGGGAGTTCTTAGGTATTATCCCTTTGGGCGGGAATTTCATGATGTCAGCATATTGGCTGTCGTGCAAATATAGGCAGTCATTTATAGATAAGTTAATGAGAAATACTTTTCCGAAAAGGGAAAATTTTAGTGCAAAATGACAATATTTCAAAAAGCTATTGACATTGTTAAGATAATATGGTATCATAATATCAAGATAATGTACTACCACTTTACTACAATAAAGGAGATTGAAAATGAAACGCTACGACCTTATAACCCCCGAGGGTACGAAAGACCTGCTTTTTGAGGACTGCGCCATGCGGAGAAGTCTTGAGGAAAAACTTTCCGCGCTGTTCAAGTCGAAAGGCTACTGCGAGATTGTCACCCCGGGATTGGAATTTTTTGACGTATTTAACCTTAATTCGAGGTACTTCCCGCAGGAGAGTATGTATAAGCTGACGGACAACAAGGGCAGGCTTTTGGTTGTACGACCCGATTCCACAATGCCTATCGCCCGCGTTGCGGCAACAAGGCTGCGGGACTCGGAACTTCCACTGCGGCTGTTCTACAGACAGAACGTCTACCGCAACAAGCCCGTAATGCGGGGCAGGAGCGACGAGATACACCAAATGGGTATTGAGCTTATAGGCTCAAATTCAAAGCGGGCGGACTTGGAAGTCATCACGGGCGCGATTGATGTGCTGGCGTCCTTTGAGAACGAGGATTTCCGTTTTGAGATTGGGGACATCGGGTTTTTCCGGGAGCTTGTGAATATGCTCGGCGTTGACGGCGGCGCAAAGGAGGAAATACGCAGCCTTATCGAGGCTAAGAATTACCCCGCTCTTAACGATTTTCTGGACAGCGTGGGGGACAATAACGTTACCAAAGCGTTGAAACAGCTGCCGCGGCTTTTCGGCGGCGCGGAGGTTCTTGACAAAGCCGAAAGACTGGTGGACGACGAAAAGGCAAGAAATGTAATTTCCGATTTGAGGAATATTTACAACTGTCTCGCGGAGCTTGGCTACAACGGAAAAATAACCGTGGATTTGGGAATTGTAAACAAGCTGGATTACTACACGGGAGTGGTAATAAAAGGATATTTGCGGGGGTACGGCGACGCGGTGCTTTCCGGGGGGCGGTACAACAAGCTGCTTGCGGAATTCGGCTATGACGTTCCCGCAACGGGTTTTGCGGTAAACGTGGACGCGGTGGCAAAGGTTATGAAACAGTCCCACACATATTCCGCGCCTGTGCCGGACGTTATTGTGTACGGAGAGGACGGCTCCGAAATGGAGGCTATAAAGCGTGCCCAAAAGCTGCGGGGCGAGGGTTTGACCGTGGAAAACTCGGTATTCGCCTCGTATGAGGAAACAAAGGCTTACGCCGTAAAAAAGGGTATACCGAAGGCTGTACGCGTGCAGAAAAATACTGTTGAGGAAACGATTTTGGGAGGTTCGGAAAATGGAAAATGAGAAAAGACCCCTTAGAATTGCTCTTACAAAGGGCAGGCTTGAAAAGGACACGGTGGGTTTGCTGGAAAAAATAGGCTATGACTGCACAGCCGTCCGCGAAAAGGGCAGAAAGCTTATTTTGCCCGTTGGGGACAGTATAGAGGTTGTCCTTGCAAAGGCGGCGGACGTTATTACATACGTTGAGCACGGCGTTTGCGATATGGGCGTTGTGGGAAAAGATACCATTATGGAAATGAGCGGAAAATTTTTCGAGCTTGCGGATTTGGGTTTCGGCAGGTGCAAGTTTGCTCTGGCGGGAAAAAAGGGCGTGGACTTCTATCAAGGCTACGGGGTTAAGACCATTGCCACGAAGTACCCCAACGTTTCGAGGGCGTTTTTTGAGAAAAAGGGTATGGACGTGGATATTGTGAAAATCGAGGGCAGCGTGGAGCTTGCGCCGCTGCTGAATTTGTCGGACGCTATTGTGGATATTGTGGAGACGGGCACGACCCTCAAGGAAAACGGTCTTGAGGTTTTCGAGGATATTTCCGCGGTTTCCGCAAGGCTTATTGTCAACAGGGTCAGTATGAAACTCCGTCAGGACGAGATTGAGACGCTGGTTAAAAATATTGAAGAGAATTTGTGAAAGGACTGTTATAAATGATTAGAAAAATTATTGCCGACGGCAAAAGCGAGTTTGATTTCCTTAAAGAGGTTGAAAGGCGCAACGGCGAAACGGACAAAAAGGTTACGGAAATTGTGTCCGAGATAATCGAAAACGTTAAGGAAAACGGCGACAAGGCTGTAAAGGATTATACTTTACAGTTTGACGGCAAGCTGCCCGAATATTATGAAGTCCCGCTGGACGTTATTCACGACGCCCTTGACGAGGCGGACGAGGACTTTGTAAACGCTCTCCTTGACGCAATGGAGAATATCGCGGCTTTTCACCACAGGCAAAAAGAGCAGGGATTTATCGACCCCCACGGCAACGGTGTAATTCTCGGTCAGCGGGTGCGGGGACTTGAAAGGGTTGGACTTTACGTTCCCGGGGGGACGGCGGCTTACCCCTCGTCGGTGCTGATGAACGCCATTCCCGCAAAAATAGCGGGGGTTAAGGAAATTATTATGGTCACGCCGCCTTTAAAGGACGGTACTCCAAACAAGGATATTTTGGTTGCGGCATCGGTTTGCGGCGTTGACAGGGTTTTCCTTGCGGGGGGAGCGCAGGCGGTGGCGGCTCTTGCGTACGGCACGGAGACAATTCCCAAGGTTGACAAAATCGTGGGACCGGGAAATATTTTCGTCGCCACGGCGAAAAAGCTCCTGTACGGCAAGGTTGACATTGATATGATTGCGGGACCCAGCGAGATTTTGGTGGTTGCGGACGAGACTGCCGACCCGAAATATCTTGCCGCCGACCTTATGTCCCAGGCGGAACACGACAAGCTCGCATCGGCGATACTTATTACCACAAGCGAAAAAATCGCGGACGAAACTATTGCCGAGCTTGACAGGCAGGTGAAAGAACTTTCGCGGCGTGAAATTATTGAAAAGTCCCTGTCCGACTATGGGGCGGTTATTGTGACGGACTGCCTTGACTGCGCCATTGAGCTTGCCAACGGGCTTGCTCCCGAGCATCTTGAAATGCAGGTGGAGAACCCCTTGCAGTACATCGGTCAGATTGACAACGCGGGTTCGGTATTTCTCGGCAAGTACGCTCCCGAGCCTTTGGGGGACTATTTCGCGGGACCTAACCACGTTCTGCCCACAAGCGGCACGGCAAGGTTTTTCTCGCCCCTTTCGGTGAACAGCTTTACAAAGCGTTCCAGCTTTATTTACTACACCGAGCAGGCTCTGCTTGACGCGCGGGACGATATTGTCTGCATTGCGGAAAAAGAGGGGCTTACCGCTCACGCAAACGCGGTAAAGGTGCGGTTTGAAAAGTAATATTGTGCAGGTTTTGCGGGGCGGATTTTCCCGTCCCGCCGTATTTGGAACAGGAGGAATTTTTATGACTTTAAAGAAATTTTTTGCGGCGGCGGCTGCGGTTTGTATGCTTTTTTGCGTGACGGGGTGTACGCAGAATGACGTTTCAACGGGGCAGGAGGAAACAACCACTACTGCGGGTACAATTCTGCCAAAGGTGAAAGAGGAGGAAACGGAAAGTGAAACCGTTTCGGAAACCACCTCCGCGCCGCAAAACGTTGAAATCAACATAGAAACATTGGCAGAGGGCGAAGAACGGGACTATAAAATTGAGGATATTTTAAAAAACAACCTTGAAATTGATGGTATCCCTGTTTCAATTCCGTGTACGCTTAATGAATTGCTTGAAGCGTTGGGTGATGATTACAGCGTTGATGAAGAAGGTATGAAAGATGATATTAATGGTGAGGTAAATATAGAATCTAAGTATTTTACCGGGACAAACATAATTACACATTTGTATTTCAAAGGAGAAGATACGGGTATTACTCTGCATATGATAGCCGATCCTGAAAAAATTGATTTTGATACCATAAACGTTATAAGATGTCAGATATCTATTATGGAAACATCTGTGCAAGGCGTAGGTGGTCTGTCTACCGGTGACAGCGTTGATAAATACTTGGATAAATATGGCAATCCAAATGAAATCAGCGTCAGAAGATATTTTACTTCTTTGATATACAGAGATAACGACGGTTTTATTATTGTAGATGTAGATAACGATGAAAAAGATATTATTTTTTTAATACGAGATGTTGGTTTAGAAAGTGAGGAGTTATTTTATTAATTGCAATCTGAAAAATACACAAAAGGAAAGGAAATAAAAAATGTACGAATTAAATTCAAAATTAAAAAAGGTAGAACCCTACGACCCCGTGGAGGGACACTACAGAATAAGGCTGGACGCGAACGAGTCCTACTTCAACATCAACGAAACGCTGGGGGACAAAATTGCCGGGGAAATAAAAAAGGTGGATATGAACCGCTACCCCGACCCGCTGGCGACCCCCGCGTTAAAGGCGTTTTCGGACTACTACGGCGTGCCCGAAAAATACGTCACGGCGGCAAACGGCTCGGACGAGCTTATAAGCATTATCACAAGCTGTTTTCTTGAAAAGGGGGACAAGATTTTAACGCTGTCTCCCGATTTTTCAATGTACGCCTTTTACGGCAGCTTATACGAGCTGAACGTTGAGTCCCTGCCGAAAGAATCCTCATTGCAGATAAGCATACCGAAAGTGATTTCCTACTGCAACAACAACAAAATCAAGGCGGTGATTTTCTCCAACCCCTGCAACCCAACCTCCCTCGGCGTTTCAAAGCAGGACATAATTAAGCTGGTGAAAAACGTTTTCTGCCTTGTTATCGTTGACGAGGCTTATATGGACTTCTGGGACCAAAGCGTGCTTGACGAAATAGGTAATTTCGACAATCTTATCATACTTAAAACCTGTTCAAAGGCAATGGGTCTGGCGGGAATACGGGTAGGCTTTGCCGTTGCGGGGGAAACAATCACAACCGCTTTGAGGAGCGTTAAGTCCCCCTACAACACGGATACGGTTTCGCAGGTTATATGCAAAACCGTTTTGGGCGAAAAGGAGCTTTTGCAAAAATTCCGCGACGAAATCGTTGAAAGCAGAAAGTCGCTTTACGAGGAAATTCTCGCTCTTTCAAAAAAATATGTACGGCTTGAAAAGGTGTACGATTCGGTGACAAATTTTGTTTTTATAAAAACGTCGCTGTCAAAGGAAATATATGAAAAGCTCCTTGAGCGTTCGATAGCTATACGCTATATGGGGAGCTACATTCGCATAACGGCGGGAAGTCCCGAGGAAAACGCGGCGGTAACGTCCGTCATAGATGAAATTCTCGGGGAAATGGAAAAGGAGGAATAATTATGAGAAACGCTGAAATTACAAGAAAAACCAAAGAGACGGATATTTCCGTAAAACTTGACCTTGACGGGGGAAACGCCGATATTTCCACTGGAATAGGCTTTTTCGACCATATGCTTACGGCGTTTGCGGTACACGGGGGAATGGGTCTTACCGTGAAAGCCGTGGGCGACCTGAACGTTGACGGTCACCACACGGTTGAGGACGTGGGTATCGTCCTGGGAAAAGCGTTCAAAGAGGCAATCGGCGATATGAAAGGTATTGCCCGTTACGGGACGGCTTTTATTCCCATGGACGAGGCTCTCGGCTTTGCAAGTATTGATATAAGCGGCAGACCGTTTTTGGTGTTTGACGCGGAATTTTCCGACGACAGAATAGGGGAGTTCGACACCTGTCTTACGGAGGAATTTTTCCGCGCTTTCGCGGTGAACGCGGGAGTTACCCTGCACCTTAAATGCGAGTACGGCAAAAACGATCACCACATTGCCGAGGCTCTTTTTAAGGCGGCGGCTCACGCGGTAAAGGCGGCGAAAATTGTTTCGGGAAATGAAATTCTGTCCACGAAAGGAGCGCTTTGATGATTGCGGTAATTGATTACGGCGCGGGAAATATTTTCAGCGTAAAAAACGCGCTGGATTTTCTCGGCTGCGAAAATAAGCTGACAAATTCGGCTGAGGACATAAAAAACGCCGACGGTATAATTCTGCCCGGGGTTGGGGCGTTCCCCCACGCGATGAAAATGCTGAACGAAAGCGGGCTTGTGGATACCATAAAAGAAGAGGCGAAAAAGAAACCGTTTCTCGGCATTTGTCTTGGTATGCAGCTGCTTTTTGAAAAAAGCTACGAGTTTGAGGAGTGCGAGGGTTTGGGGCTTATCGGCGGCTATGTGGATAAAATTCCCGACGCGGGACTTGTTATTCCACATATGGGCTGGAACAAGCTGGAGGTTCGGCAGGACTGTCCGCTTTTTGAGGGACTTTCCGATGATGAGTACGTTTATTTTGTACATTCATATAAGGCGTTTTGCGGCGATAAAAATTTATACGCCTACTGCGAATACGGCGGGGAAGTCCCCGCGCTTGTTTCGGACGGCGGGACGGTTTTCGGCGCGCAGTTTCACCCCGAAAAAAGCGGAGAGACGGGTCTGAAAATGCTGAAAAATTTTGTGGGAATGGCGGTGTAACTAATGTCGGAAAAGAAAAAAGAAATACTTTTTTTGGTAATAGGAACGGCGGGAGCTTTTCTCGGATTGAACGGCGTGATATTATTCAAACGCTATGCGCTGATGTCCCTGCCGCTGGGATTGAGAATGGCGGCAATGATTGTTACATACTGGCTGACCGCGTTAGTCCCCGTGATAATGATGATTATCGGCAGGGAGAAATTTTCGGATTATTTTAGTACGGAAAAAATATGCGGACAGATAATTACGGGCGTTGTAATCGGCGTGGCGATGTCCCTTGTACTGACGTTGCTGCCGCACCTTGCGGGGTTCGGAGAATATGTTGACAGCGGGAAACGGTACACGCATTTATGGCAGTTTGTGTATGAATTTTTCTACTGCATATTGGCGGTTGGACTTTCAGAGGAGCTGGTTTCCCGCGGGTTTTTTTACAACAAAATAAAAAATATATGCGGTACGGAAATTGCCGCCGTGATAGGTTCTTCCGTACTTTTCGGCTTGTTTCATATTTTCGGCGGGAACGCTGTTCAGATGATAATGGCAGCGTTTATAGGCGTGTTTTTCTGCGTATGCAGGATAAAAATAAAAGGCTGTACGCTTTTGTCTTTGGTAATTGCTCACGGCGTATACGACGCGTTAATAACCGTTTGGGCGTCGGTATTGCTGTAGAAAGGATTTGATAAAAATATTTAAATTTTTTAAAATTTTCGGTAATCAGTATTTTGGATTTTGGACATTTGGCTTGCTTTTATTTGCCGTGCAGGAAATTCCCTATATGGTTATGCCGCTGTTCAAATTACGGACAAATCCGATTATGAATATGACGGAATCATCGCCGGTTCTCGATATATTTGAAAAAATTCTCGGCACGTTGTGTATAGCCTTTATGCTTTTTATTGTGAATGAAAATTCAAATTTATTTTTGCCAGCAGAGGGTAAAGAAAGAATATTTTTTATTTTGGCGGCTATAGCTTTGCTGTTGAATTTTATTGGCTGGGGCATTTATTTTTGCGGACGTCAAAGCGTTTTTGTAATGATGTTTTTTATTGTGCTTATGCCGCCGTTGTATTATTTTTTTATAGGACTTTGGAGAAAAAATATTTTATTGACGGTTACAGCAGTTCCATTCTTAATAATTCATTTTGTTCATGTTTTAGGAAATTTTAAATTGGAAAATTAGAGCAATGGGATATGACAATGAAAAATTGCAGGTGCGGTTTCTTAAAAATTTAAATTAAATTTATTTTACAATTTAAGGAGTAAATATGCAAAAGATAAATTGCGAGAAATATTCCGATTTTATTCGGAGTGTTCAATTATAAAAGCGGAAGTGCGTTAATTTGAAAGGAGAAAAATTATGCTTGCAAAAAGAATTATACCTTGCCTTGACGTTCGTGACGGAAAGGTGGTCAAGGGCGTGAATTTTGAGGGAATAAAAGAGGTGGGCGACCCCGTGGAGTGCGCCTGTGAGTACAATTTGCAGGGGGCTGACGAAATTGTTTTTTATGACATAACCGCCTCCCACGAGGGCAGGGGGGTTATGCTGGACGTTGTCCGCGAAACGGCGAAAAAGGTGTTCGTGCCCCTCACCGTGGGCGGCGGAATTAAAACCGTCGACGACATTCGGGACACCCTGCGTGCGGGAGCGGACAAGGTTTCCGTAAACTCCCAGGCGGTGCAGAACCCTCAGCTTATTAAGGACGGCGCGGACATTTTCGGCAGCCAGTGCATTTGCGTTGGTATCGACGCTAAGAAGGTTTCGGACGGCAGGTGGACGGTCTATATCAACGGCGGCAGAATTGATATGCGGCTTCACCTTATCGACTGGGTGAAAAAAATCGAACAGCTCGGCGCGGGGGAAATCTGCCTTAATTCGATTGACACCGACGGCGTTCGTGAGGGCTTTGACATTCCTATGCTGAACGCGGTTTGCGGGGCGGTGAAAATTCCCGTTATCGCCAGCGGCGGCGCGGGAAAGCTTTCCGATTTCGCGGACGCTTTTGAGAAAACCGACTGCTCGGCGGCTCTTGCGGCGTCGCTGTTCCACTTTAAAGAACTGACGGTGGGACAGGTAAAGGAAGATTGTCGAAAAAGGGGAATTCCCGTTAGGAGGTAAATTTATGATAAATAATCTTTTTAAAGAATTATCCGAAATTGAACAGGTGGAGGCAATTGCTCTCGGCGGTTCGCGGGCGGGTGAAAATTATGACGAAAAATCCGATTATGATGTGTACGTTTATGCCGTTTCGTCTATAGACGAGGAGCTTAGAAAATCAATTCTGAAAAAATACTGCGGCTGTATGGAAATAGGAAATCATTATTGGGAATACGAGGATAACTGCGTGCTGAAAAGCGGCGTGGATATTGATATTATTTACCGCGACCTTGACGGTTTTTGCAATGATTTGTCGGACGTTGTTGAAAAATTTCAAGCGCATAACGGGTACACAACTTGTATGTGGCACAATCTTCTGAACTGCAAAATAATTTACGATAAAAACGGCAGGCTTGCCGCGGCGAAAAAGCGTTTTTCCGTGCCGTACCCCGAAAAGCTGAAACGGAATATAATCGAGAGAAATTATAATTTGCTCTGCAATTCCATGCCGGCGTATTCAAAGCAGATAGAAAAGGCTTGCGGACGGGACGACAGGGTGAGCGTACTCCATAGAACGGCGGCGTTTTTGGAATCTTATTTTGACATTATTTTTGCTTTAAACGGATTAACGCACCCGGGGGAAAAGCGGATTGTTGAACTTTGCAAAAAGCAATGTACAATTCTGCCGAAAAATTTTGAGGAAAGTCTCAATAAATTATTTGATGACATTTTTTCACGCACGGAAATTTTAAAAGACGATACCGAAAAAATTATTTCGGAATTAAAGGAAATTATTTAAAATGAAAAATTATAAATTTTCTTTCGACGTTTGGGGACTTGCCGTTTTTCTGCTGATAATGCTGCCGAATTTTATTTGGTTTGCCGTTCCCGCGCCGAACGATATTCTGCGCGGGGAAACAAAAACGGCGGTTATCGACGGGATAGGCTCGGTGTGTCAGGCGTTGTTTGCGGCGGCTATTTGTTTTATAAAAAATAAAAAATGCGAAAAAATCCGCGTTACGCCGAAAATAATTGCCGCGGCTTTATGCGTGCTTATTTATTTTGCGGGCTGGGGATTTTATTACTCGGGAATTACCGCGCCCGCTGTGATAATTTGTCTTACTCTGCCGCCGTGTTTGGCGTTTCTGTTTTTTGCTTTGGACAGAAAAAATTATATTGCGGTAATTTTTATTGCGGCGTTTACGGTTTGTCATTTTATTTACGGGGCAGTGAATTTTATATTGTGAGGTAAAAATGAAAAATATTTTTTTGAAAATAGCAAAACAGTTTAACGAAAAGCTCGGCATTGAGCCGCTGCTGTTCGGCTCGCTGGGGCTGGAACAGCGGCTCGGTACAGACCTTAATGCGGACGATATTGACGTGCTTATTCCCGAAATTTTTTTAAACGAAAAGTGGGACGGCGTTGTCAAAATAATGTCGGAAAACGGCTGGCGGCTTTATGATATTCACGAGCACGCTTTTGAAAAAAACGGGTTGAGCATTGCGTTTGCGGCTATAGAAAGCTTAGTACCGTTCGCGGGGGTGGATTTGGAAAAAATCCCGATAATTGGCGAGGGCGGGGTACGTTACAAGCTGCTTGAACTGGAGGACTATTTAAAGGTGTACACGGCGTCGTTAAAGGACGGGTACAGAAAAAACGTCAAAAATAAAAACGACAGGGAAAAAATTGATTTGATAAATCAGGCGTTGAATTTGCGGAAAGGAGAATTAAAATGGGAATGATTGAGGAAACCGACAAGCTTATGCTTGACTGGAACAAAATCGGCGGTATGTCCGGGGGAAACAAGGTAATCCCCGTTGCCGTGCAGAATATTATAACAAAGGAGGTAATTTTAATCGCCTACACCAACGAGGAGGCTTTTTTGGAAACCGTCCGCAGGAAAAAACTGGTGCTGTGGAGTACCTCCCGAAACAAGCTGTGGTTCAAGGGCGGGGAGTCGGGGAATACCTTTTCTGTGGAGCATATTTTCGTGAACTGCGAGCAAAATTCTTTGGTGTATCAGGTCACGCCCGACAAGGGGAATATTTGCCATACAAGCTTTAACGGCGTA
>JAMPDU010000101.1 GCA_023665505.1 Ruminococcus sp. | reverse complement strand
GTACGTCCCTTACCCTGCCCGAGGGCGTTCAAATCGACTTAGGTTCGGTGGGCAAAGGCTTTGCGGGGGAACTTCTTGCGGACATTATGCGGGAAAACGGCGTGACCTCCGCGCTTATGGACTTGGGCGGAAACATTCAGACCGTGGGAAACAAGCCCGACGGCACCCCTTGGAAAATCGGCTTGCGGAACCCTTTCGGCGAGGGACTTTTCGCCGTGCTGGAAATTTCCGACAAAGCCGCCGTGACATCGGGTGGGTACGAGCGTTACTTCGTCGG
This sequence comes from Ruminococcus sp., assembly GCA_023665505.1. Taxonomy (GTDB): domain Bacteria; phylum Bacillota; class Clostridia; order Oscillospirales; family Ruminococcaceae; genus RGIG8773. The sequence continues at coordinate 11,153 of JAMPDU010000101.1, read as the reverse complement.
CGAGGACGGTGAGACCTACTGCCACATTCTCGACCCGAAAACGGGCAAGCCCGCAAAAAGCGGGATTTCCTCCGCCACGGCGATAGGCGAAAGCGGAGGAGTGTGCGACGCTCTTTCCACCGCACTTTTTGTAATGGGTACGGACAAAGCCGCCGAATTTTGGCGTACCTCGGGGATAGACTTTGAAACGGTTATCGTAACCGACGAGGGAAAAATTTTCATAACAGAGGGTCTGGAGGAAAATTTTTCGCTGACGGGAGAATTTGCCGCCGCGGAGGTTACGGTCATACGGCGTTAGAAAATATCACAAACTTTTTGTACAAAATGCCAAAAAGTTTAATATTGTGTTGCAATAACTGCCGTGTTTGGTATATAATTAAGTAATAGGCAATTGCAAAATATCCAAAATAAACGCGGTTTACGGGCAAAAATTTCCGGTTTTGCGTCTGTAAGCCGACGGCTGAAGTCTATTCGCTTTTAAATCTGTTAGGAGGACAGCTTATATGAATATTTGTGAAAAATGCGGGAAAAAGCTTGTGGACGGCGCAAGGTTCTGCTCATACTGCGGGACTAAGCAGGCAAAAAATCCCATATGCTCGAAGTGCGGAACGGAGCTGCCCGCCGACGCGCTGTTCTGCCATATGTGCGGCGCAAGCGTTAAGGGGGACGTCCGCCCCGCCGCAGTGAAAACCGCGCCCTCGCCCCAGCTGGACAGTGCAAGGCTCACCAAGCTCACAAGAGCCAACCTTTGCACCTCCAAAAAGGGATTTTATTCGGGGGACGAAAATTACAATCTGTTCAGAATAAAATATTTTCCGTATATGGGAAATTTGTACAGGGCGGACAAGTACGACGATTACTATAAAATAGTGGCGGTTTCGGAGGAGCAGGGCGCGGAAGTCACCGCCGCCGAGGTCACCACGGGAACGCTTAACAACGTCCGCATAGCCGCCGTAAACGCCACGGGAATTTATGTTATAGCCGTTCTGAAGGAAAACGAGTGGTTCAAAACCGTGATACACCGTCTTGGACACAACGGCGAGATGATACGGTCTATCGCACTTGACACCGCCGAGAATAACAACCTGCGGGATATGGACATCTGCGGTACGAAGATTTACTACCGCACCACTTCCGACGATTACTCCAACGTGGTGTACGTGTACGACGCGGAAACGGGGGACAAAACCCTCGCATATAAGTCCGACGGGCAGAGGAAGATACTGAACATCGTCGGCGCGGACAACGAGGTGTACATCAAGGTGGCGTTTACGGCGTCATACGAGGGTGAGGAGTACACCGACAGCGGCTGGTACGTCTACAACATTTCGGCGGGCGAGATGAAATGCGTTTCGAGCGCCGAGTTCCCGCCGAGCACCGTTCTTGAAAAGCCCGAGCTTTACGCCGAGTTTAAGGCGGACGGCGGCAAAAATCCCGCTTACGTTCCTCTCGAAAACCGCGGCAGACGGAATATAATCGCCATAGACGTGGTAAAGAACGTGCTGTGGTACGCCGAAGAGGACAAAGCCGCGGGGAAATTCCGCATAGTTTCGGAACTCAAAGGCGAGGAAAGCGAGGTTTGGGAGATTTCGGGCGAGGAATGTCCCTTTACGGTCGGCGGCAGCGGGGTGAACGTCAAGGGCTATCGGCTGTTTTTCGACGGCGAGAATATGTACTGGGCGGCGAAGTATTACGAATTTTACTCATACCTCAGCAGCGGAAAGCGCAGCGTGATTTCCTCCGAGAGCAAGGTTGGGGAAATGCAGCATTTCGAGGTTTTCGACAAGACTTTTTACCTCCCCGATTTCGGCGCGAAGAGAACGCTTTTCCACCGTAACAAGGTGCGGAACAGCGACACAATGGATATGGTTTGGCGCGATTAACGGCGCGGAAAAATCCTCCGAAAAGGCTGAGCATTTACCCTTATTGGCAAACTTTGTCAGTAAGGGTAATTTGCTCCCATGGGTAAAAAAATTTTGTGCACCTACTTGTTCAAACGGCTGAGCCTTTACCCTTATTGGCAAATTTTGTCAATAAGGGTAATTTGTTTCCATGGGCAGCAATACTTCTGTACTGTTACCTGCCTAAAGTCGGGGGATTTTTATTTTTGGATAAAATTGCAAAAATTTGCCGTAAACCTTGATTATCGGCAAAAAATGCGGTATAATTAAAATGTATATGAAAAGGTAACACCGCACAAATTTAACCGAAAGGAATTTTTATTATGAACTGGACCGAAGTAAACATTTTCACCACCACCGAGGGCATAGACCCCGTCTGCGGCTGTCTGCTGGGTATCGGCGTGACGGGCTTTGTCATCAAGGACGCAAAGGATTTTGAGGAGTTTCTCGCCGACAAAACGGGGAACTGGGATTACATAGACGACGATTTAATGAACCTCCGCGACTGCGAAACCTGCGTGACGGTGTACCTCCCCGACGACACGCAGGGGGCGGATATGCTCTCCGCGCTCCGTTCGGAGATGTCCGCTCTCGCCGAAAGGGACACGGACAAGGCTTTCGGCAGGCTTGCGGTGGAGCTTGCCAACGTCCGGGAGGAGGACTGGGCTAACAACTGGAAACAGTACTTCAAACCCCTTACCGTTGGGGAAAAGCTGGTTATCAAGCCCTCATGGGAGGAGTACGCCGAAAACGACGGCAGAACCGTCCTCGAAATAGACCCCGCCTCGAGTTTCGGCACGGGTCAGCACAACACCACGCAGCTCTGCCTTGAGCTTATCGAGGAAAATCTCCGTCCGGGTGACAGGGTTCTCGACCTGGGCTGCGGCAGCGGTATTCTGTCAATCGCGGCAATGCTGCTGGGTGCAAAAGAGGTCACGGCGGTGGACGTCAGCCAAAACAGCGTTGAGACGGCAAAGGAAAACGCCGCCAAAAACCGCATTCCCGCCGAAAAGTACAGGGCGTACTGCGGCGATATTGTCGGCGACGGCGCACTTGTGGAAAAAATCGGCGAGGGGTACGACATTATCGCGGCGAATATCGTTGCGGACGTGCTTATAGCAATGTCCCCGCTGTTTGAAAAGTTTCTGAAAATGGGCGGCACGCTTATTCTTTCGGGAATTATCACCGAGCGGTGCAACGAGGTTATGGACGCGGTTTCGGCGCAGGGCTACGACACCCGTCAGCTGAAGTCAAAGGACGGCTGGGCGGCATTGTCTTTCAAAAGAGGACAGTGGGAGATTGACGGTTGACGGTGTACAGTTGAAAGTTGACAGTTGAAAGGAGAGTTTTTATGAAAAAATATTTTTTCCCCGCGGTTATGCTGTTGATATTTGAGACGGTTGCGGTCGCGCTTTGGCTTGCCAAGGACAACCTGTTTTATCTGTTCAATTTCAGCTATATCGGGATTTCCGTTTCCCTGTCGCTTTTTCTGTTTGGCAGAAAATACAAGCACGCCCGCCGCGTGGCTCAGCTTTTGGTGGGCACGTATATGCTTGTGTACCTCGGGCTTATCAGCAATGAAAATATGCAGATAGAGGGCTTTTGGTACTACCTTTTCACGGGCGTGTTCGAGGCGGCGACGATACATTACGCTGTTGCGAAAATTTTCGGACCTCTTTTATTCGGCAGAGGCTGGTGCGGCTATGCCTGCTGGACGGCTATGGTACTTGATTTCCTGCCCTATAAAATTCCCGAACAGCCCCGAAAAAAGATAGGTTGGATAAGGTACATAACGTTCGCGGTTTCGCTGGTATTTGTCGCCGCGCTGTTTCTCGCGCGGGTGGGCAATATCGAAAAAATAATGTTTTGGGCGTTTATAGCCGGCAACATTCTTTATTACGCGGCGGGAATTATTCTGGCGTTCGCGTTTAAGGACAACCGCGCGTTCTGCAAATACATATGCCCGATAACGGTGTTTCTCAAGCCTATGAGTTACTTTTCGCTGTTAAGGGTAAAATGCGACAAGGACAAGTGCGTTTCCTGCGGAATGTGCAAAAAGGTTTGCCCTATGAACGTTGATATGACGGATAATTCCCGAAAAAGAGAAAACGGAACGGAGTGCATACTTTGCTTTGAGTGCGCGAAAAAATGTCCCAAAGACGCGCTGTAGGCAGTTGACGGTGTACAGTGTACAGTTGACAGTTGAAAGTTGAAATTGCGAAAGAGGTAAAGATTTATGATAAAACAAATAACAAAAGAAAACATTCCCGAATGCGCGGAGGTCGTGAGAAAAAGTTTCCTGACGGTGGCGGAGGAATTTGGAATTACCCCCGAAAACGCGCCGAGTTTCACGGCTTTCGCGGTTACGGCGGACAGGCTTATACATCAGCTTGAAAGCGAGAAAAGACCGATTTTCGCGTATTTCGAGGGCGGGAAAATAGTGGGGTACTGCTCCCTTTCCGCTGCTGGGGACGGCGTTTGCGAGCTGAATAATTTATGTACCCTGCCCGAATACCGTCACAATAAAATTGGTGAAAAGCTGCTTTTTCATTCCTTTGAGCAAGCCAAAAAACTGGGCTTTTCAAAAATGACTTTAAGCATTGTCGAGGAAAACAAGCGTATGCGCAGGTGGTACGAAAATCACGGGTTTGTGCATACGGGCAAGAAAAAGTTCGATTTTTTTCCGTACACCTGCGGGTACATGGAGATAAATTTAAAAAATATCGGAGGATAAATCAATGGAAAATAAAAACCTTTTCAGCAACGGCTTGCTTGCGGTGCAAATCGACGGCAAATGGGGCTATATCAACAAAAACGGCGAGTTTGCAATTCCGCCGAAATTTGAGTGGGCGCATAATTTTTTTAACGGCTTGGCTATGGTCGAAACGGAGCGGGGAGCGGGATATATAAACCCGTCCGGCGAATTTGCAATTCCGCCGAAATTTTGCGATGCAAGGGATTTTACCTGCGAGGGTTCGGCGATTGCCTGCGAACGTAAAAAGGGCTTGGGATTTATCGGCAAAGACGGAAAATACTTTGTCAAGCCCCAATTTGAGGACGCTTTTGATTTTGAATACGGTCACGCGGGCGTTAATCTGAAAGGAAAATGGGGTATTATTGACATTAACGGCAGCTTTGCGGTTAAGCCTCGTTTCAATTTTATATCCACGCAGGGCGGAAGCAAATTGCTTTCGTTTCTGATAAACGACAAGCACGGCGTTGTAAATCTGAACGATGAAATAATAATCCCGCCGATATTTGACAGCGTGAGCGGATTTTTCGGCAATAATCCCGATATGGCGATCGTTAAAATTAACGGAAAAGAGGGCGTTATCGACGTCGGCGGAAAATACGTGCTGGAGCCCGAATTCGACGACATATACCGTTGGGGAGACAACGGTCTGGCTCGCGCAAGAATAAACAGAAAAACAGGCTGGATAGACAAGTCCTGCAAATTTGTTATAGAGCCGCAGTTTTCTTGGGCGTATGATTTTAAAAACGGATTGGCAACGGTTATGAATCCGGATAACAAAAAATTCGGCTGCATTAACGAAAACGGCGAATGGGTAATAAAGCCTGTATTTGACGAGCGAATAGATTATTTTGCGGACAACGGTCTTGCTGTTGCGCGTATCGGCGGATTACTGCATGGAAAAGTAGGGTATATTGACCGAGCGGGCAATTGGGTTATCGAACCGAAATTTGATTTTGCACAAGATTTCATCGGAGATATTGCCAGTGTTAATGTGAATAAAAAATGGGGACTGATAGACAGAAAAGGTAATTATTTGCTTGAACCGAAATATGGTTTTCCGTACCGCCATTATGCCGACAGATACATTACATACGGCGATGACAACGATATGGTTGTAATATCCGACGTCAGCGGCAAGGATATTACCGAAGTGCATTTTGAAGATATTGGCGGCTTGGAAGATTAGTATCATAAATAAGCAAGCGTGTGCACAGTTTGCGGATTTGTACATACCGGCGCGGAAAAGCTTGATTTTTCCCGTTCACCTGCGGATATATGGAGATAAATTTGTAAAAGAAAGGAAATTGCCATGACTGTACTTTACACCTCGGAAAATAAAATTTTCGCTTACGGCGAAACCGAAAAAACCCTGACGGAAATACCCTGCGAGAAAATAAACAAATACCGCGAGACCCTGCGGAATATCCGCCGGCGCAAGGATTGGAAAACCACCGGCAGCGGCGCGGAATTTATGGGTATGGCAACCGCCGATATGATTGACCCCGACGATATGCCCGCGAGGATTACGGGGCTTTCGGTGCACGGCGAGGAGCTTGTTTACGGCGTTGACCTGGAATCCGTTGGCAGTATTTACCACCGAAGCTTTGACCCAACCGATATGGCGGAGGGACTTGTCCGCGCCTCCAACGATTTCACCTTCGGGGCGTTCGACATTCGGGACGGCAGGCTTGCGGTGACAATGGGCGCGGGGGCGTTCAAGCACGTTGCCGTTATGGATATGAACGGACGTTACGACGAGTACACCGACGGCGACACCGTGGAGGAAAATCCCTGCTGGGCGGCGGGTAAAAACGGCGTGTACTTCTCCACCGCGGGGTATGCCGCCGATATGTCCGCGGTAAGCCCCCGCTCGATAGCCTATCTCGACCTCGACCGCAAGACTATGACCGAAATTGCCGCCGACGAACGGTACGACTACCTCCACCCACGGGACACGGCGCAGGGTCTGTACTATATCCGTCAGCCCTACGGCGGCGAGAAACCCCAAGGCGGCGTTACCTTTAAGGACGTGGTGATGTTCCCCTACCGAATTGTCAAGGGCATTTTCGGTTTTTTGAATTATTTTTCCACCATATTCGGCGGGGAGGCTTTGAAAAGCGGCGGGGTTTCCAACGGGGCGAAGTCGAAACAGCGTTCCCAAAAGGATTTGATTATCGAGGGCAACGTTATCAACGCCGAAAAATTGGATAAGATAAACGAGGCTAACGGTGACAAGCTCGGCGGAATTATGCCCCAAAGCCGTGTTTTGATTAGGCGTACCGCAGACGGCAGCGAGGAAATCATTAAAAAAGGCGTGCTTGACTACATACCCGACGGGGACGGCGGTGTAATAATTTCCAACGGCAGACACCTGCTCCGCATTGACAGGGACGGCAGCGAGAGCCATATTGCCAAGGCTAAGCTGGCGGTTAATTTGGCTGTAAAAAAGGGTGAAAATTAAATGAAAAAAATCAAACTTTTAACAATTATTTTACTGTGTACTTTTGCGCTGACAGGCTGTAAAAATTCCCCGCAGGAACAGGCAAACGCCGCGTATGAAAATTTTCTGTCGGGGGACGTTTCCCTGTTTTCCGCCGAGGACGTGTCCGCATGGGGTCTTAAAGAGTGGCAAAGCGTGCTGCGTTTGGGCGGTTTGAAGTACGCCTATCTTGATTTGGACGGCGATGGGGTGACGGAGCTAATCGTGCAGTACGGCGGCGTGCCTGCTGTGTTTAACGGCGTGTTCGACTATGCGGACGGAAAGCTCGTCTGCCGACGGTACGACAGCGCCGAGGGCAGCGATTTTGATTTCCCCCTGAACGACGGCTCTATGGTACGGCAGTATGTGTTTAACGGCACGCAGTCCTACACAGTTTTCCGCTATGACGTGGACGGGGAAATTACCGAAATTACCAACCTTTTCGCCCGTACCGAGCTTATCCCCGAGGACAGCGCCGAGCCTTGCCCGTACTATGAAATCGACGGCAAGGAGGTCGCGCTTGAGGAATTTACGTCGGAGTTGAAAGAGACAATTACCGACAAAATGCTTGACGGTTGGACGGAATTAAATTAATTGCAAAAAAGGCTGCAAAAACGCAGCCTTTTTAAATTATTTTTTGGGATTTTTTTCACCGTTTTTCTCGGAATTTTCCGTTTTTTCTTTTTCGGGAATTTTTGCGTTTTTCCTGCGATTTTTAATTTTTTTCACAATAAAAATAATTGCAAAAACCACAATTCCGATAAGAATAAGGTAGGGGAGCGCGTAAATCAAAAAGAACAGCAGTCCCTCCAAAAAGTCGAGGAAAGTCTCTCCCGCGTCGCTCAAAGTGTAGCTTAGGCGGTCGAAAAAGGTGTCGGTTTTGACGGGCTCGGCGGTGTACTCTTTCACCTCGTTAAGGGTGAAGTACACGTAGGAATAAGCAACGTCCGTGCCGATTTGGTTCATGCGTGTCTTAATGTTGGCAATTTTTATTTGAATTTCGGTAAGCTCCCGCTCAATTTCAACGGCGTACTCGTCCTCGGTAATTTCCGCCAAAAGGGCGATGTAACGCTGTTCCTTAGCCTCGTAAATCTCCAAGGTTGTGGACAGGTCGCTGTACTCTTGACTTAAATTTTCCACGCTTGACGTTTTGCTACGCAGGTCGCCAAGCTCCCCCGCCGAATTGCAGAACGCCTCATAGTCCTTGCTGGGCACTCTCACAGTGGCTGAGTAGGACTGCCACTTCTGCTCGTTTTCGCTGTACCAGCGACCGCCGCCGCCCCCGTCGCTGAAATTCTCCGTCTCGATAAAGCCGCCGTAACTCTCCAGCGCGCTTTTAAATGCGCTCAGGGACTTGTCAAACTCCAGCGTGTCCACGGTCATATAGCAGGAGTAGACAAGCATTTCTTTCCGGATATTTTCCGCCGCAAGGTTTGACGTATCTTCGCCGCCCTCCGCCTTTGCGGACGGTTCCTCAACGCCGCCCTCATAGTAACCCTCGTCCGCCGCGGCGTCATAGCTTTCATAGCTTGCCGCCGTTGTCACCGCGTAAAAGCCGTTTGCGTCCCCGCCGTAGCCGTCGTAAGCCGCCGCCTTATCGCTGCTTTCCGCGCCGCAGCCCGTCAGCAAAGCCGTACACAGCAGTACAGACAATAAAATTTTTCTTTTCATTGATTTTCTCTCCTTTTATTAATAAAACTCGGTTATAAACCGTATTGATAACATTCGTAATCATACGGACAAATTTCTATTTTGCCGTTTTCAAAAACAAAATGGAAATACCCGTAATTTTCATTTTCAAAATCAATAATTTTATAAACAAAATGAATTTTGTCCTCATAAAACTCTATATAACTTCTTGAATTTTCGGAAAAATAGTTCAGGTTATACTCATTCTCCAAAGCAAGGTATGTATCTCTGTCCATTTGCGCTATGCCGTATTCATCTTTATAGGTCAGCTTGTCAAAATCTGCCAGTACCCTTTTGCCGAAACTCAAAATACCGTCATAATGTTCAGCGATATAAGTTGACATTTCCGCCTGATATTCGTTGCAGGTTTCATAATTTTCCAAATGAATTTCCAGTCTTGAGATGTATTTTTCGCTGTCACTTATCCTCAGCGACAATATCAGCATGGCAAGGCAATACAAAAGGAATACAACGACTGTAAAAATTTTTTTCAAAATCCGCACCCCGTTCTAAAAATTATAGCACATTTACTGACTTTTTGCAAACGTTTCTGTTTAATATACGGTTTGGCACGGGTATATTTATGGGGATTTTTTGTAAATATTTTGTGAATTTTTTGTGCCGAGGGTACGCCCCGCTGCTGCAAGTAACAGTACGTAAAAACATTACCCATGGAAACAATTTACCCTTATCGGCAATATTTGCCAATAAGGGTAAAGGCTCAGCATAGTGTTTTTGCATAGGAAAAAAAATTTTTCGGAAAATAACAAAAGAAAAAGCTCCCGTATTTCTACAGAAACTTTTCCGGCTGCGGGGACGTCCCGTCGGAAAAGCGGCGGGAAAAGGGGGCAAAAAAAGGGGGTTGGGGGTTACTTGATTGTATCCACAGATTTTTCTCACTGGGTACGCACAAAACCGCATTACAGCGTACTTTGTACCCTGCATTTAAGGAGATGAAAAAGTATGAAAATTAACACAAAATTAATGCCGAAAACAGGTTACTACAGAATGCACAACGAAAAGATGAAAAACTATCCGAACGGAATGACGAAAATAACTGTTGCAAGCCGTCCCGTATTTGTCGAAAAGGGTTGGGAAGTGAGCGAGAGAGGCGAAAAAAGTTTTGCTCCCGCTGTAATACCTAAACCGCAAAGCAGGGACGGGGAGACAAGAGCCGACAGTATGAAACGGTCAAAGGACAAAATTTTTGACATTATCGCAATGAACCGCGACAGTTTCAAGTATTTTGTAACGCTGACGTTCGACCCGAAAAAGGTTGACAGCAGAACGCCGAAAGAGGTCAAAAAGGTAGTGGAGCAGTTCTTGAAAAACAAGGCAAGCCGCAATGGACTGGAATATATCTTGATACCCGAGTACCACAAGGACGGAAAAATACATCTCCACGGGATTGTGAACGACAGCCTAAAGATAATTGACAGCGGAACGCGCAAAGCAGAGGGGTACGATAAGCCGCTGAAAATCGAAACGCTGAAACGCAAGGGAATACGCCCCGAGGAGTGCAAAACGGTGTACAACCTGCCCCAGTGGAAATACGGACATTCAACGGTGGAGAAGATAAGCGGCGATACAGATATGATTTTCGGGTACATCACAAAATACATAACGAAAGATTTGTCGAAGATTTTCGGCAACTTCTACCTTGCGGGCGGCAACATTGAACGGAACGTCCCATTTGAGCTTGGCGATACCGATTACGACAGTTTCGAGTGCGACCGCGAGGTATACTGCGAACCCGCCAAAACAGGCTTTAAGTACCTAAGAGTACAAAATTGAGTACTCAAAAAATTAACGGAAAGTTTTCAAAAGCTCCGAGGGTTTCAAGACGGCAGACATAGACTGAAAGCAAGGGTGTTATGCCCCAGTCCCCCTCGGAACGCCGCAAACGAACGGTACGCCGCAAACAAGCAAAACCTCTCTCGGCATAATCACTTCGGGGCATAACTCCCTTGATTGCCGTTCCCCGTCTGACGGCTTGAAAGTCTTGGAGGAGTTTGAAAAGTTTGCGTTAATTTTTTAAGTACGGGGTAACGGTCAGCAGAATAACCAAAAGAAAAGAGGTGAAAAAAATGATATTTTCGGAATGGTTTGAGGAATTTTTCAAAACGTACTGCGAGGGCGCATTAACATTCGGGTGCAGTCAAGAGTACAGAATAATTTACAAAAAGCACTATACCTCGCTGTACGGTATGGAGCTTGACGAGATTAAGGCAATACCGCACAAAGATTGTGTGCGGATTGCGCAGTCAGATTTTTCGTCAGATTGTACTAAAATTTCGCAGGCATACTGGCGTATGTCAAGAAATTTTAG
>JAMPDU010000100.1 GCA_023665505.1 Ruminococcus sp. | reverse complement strand
ATAGAAATTATTACCGCAAATTATTAATTAATAATTAAAACAAATTAAAAATTAGGGGAAAGACAAACGGTTCTCCCGAAAATTATTAATTATTAATTAATCTATTCCACCCCCGCCATAAGACCCTCCACAATATCGGGGAATTCCCATTGGCAGGTCTTTCGGTTCAGCAAGCCGAAATCCTCGCCTTGGCTCAGGAACGAGTTGTTGTCCCACCATATGCAGGGTACGCCTATCTCTTTGGCTTTGCTCACGTAGTACTTCGCCCACTCGGCGCGTACGGCGGCGTTGCCTTTCGCCCTCGCCCCGAACTCGCCGATTATTACCGCTATGCCGTTGTCGGTGTATTTCGTTTTCAGCCTGCTCATAAGGTCGGTTATTTCCTTTGAACTGCTGTCGTCCGGAGTAAACTCACGCTTTTCCATGTTTCCCCCCAAAGCGAATTCATAGGGCAGATAGGCGTGCACCGAAACGATTATCTTATCGTCCCCCTCGGGGAGGACAAGGTCGTCCAGAGCCGCCGCAGTGGAGCTTGCCGCGTATGAGGGGAGCATAAGATGCCGCTTGGCGTTGTTGCCTCCCAGACCGCGGATAGTTTCCACAAACGCCGCGTTAAGGCGGTTTACAACCTCGTGACCCTCTTTGTCGCCGCCGTTCCATTCAAGGGCGGTGTTTCTTTTCCTCGGCTCGTTCATGCCCTCGAAAATCAGCCGCTCGTTGTAGTCCGCAAAACGCTCTCCTATCTGCGTCCAGAGCTTTTTCAGCTTTTCGGCGACTTCCGCCTCGGTGTCGTAGTAAGGGTCGTACCACTCCTCATGGTGGGCGTTGACGATGACGAACATGCCCTCCTCATAGGCGTAGTCCACAACCTCCTGAACGCGGTCGAGCCATGCTTTGTCGATATTGTTTTCCCCGTCAAGGTGGGTACGCCAGGTCACGGGAATTCGCACGATATTAAAGCCCGCGTCCTTGACGGCGAGTATCATTTCCTTTGTGGTGACGGGGTTTCCCCAGCTTGTTTCGGCGGTTACATCGTTTGCGTCGGGAGCGTCCAGGGTGTTGCCCAAGCTCCAGCCGATTTTTATTTCTTTCACCAGCTCGGTGGAGGGAATGTCCCGCATTTCGCCCGCCGCGGAAACAGCCGCCGTTGTAGTAACCGTTTCGTCGCCGTCGGCAGGAGTGTCTCCCCCGCCCCCGCAGGAGCAAAGTGAAACCGCCGTTACCGCCGCCGCAACCGCCGCAGCCGCTCTTTTTAACAGACCTTTTTTCATTTTTAACAAATCCTTTCCGTTTGCAATTATAGCAATCCCACAAAATAATAACCACATCTGTAGGGCGGGGGCAGCCTGTATTGGCACGCTCCCGCCTTTTAATGAAATTGCCGTGTTAGGCGGGAGCAAAGCCCCCGCCCTACAAAAGGCGTTATTTTACGGTATTGCTGTAAAATCAAATACATATATGTAAATTATACCACATTGCGGTTCGGGTTGTCAAGCCCGATAATTTTTCCCCCCGTCCCTCGCGATATGCAGGACGTACTCCCCCGCCTTTTCCCTGATACGCCCGCCGACAGCCTCGTCCTCGGCAAAAATTTTTTCGAGAGAACACTCGCTTGAAATCACCGTCGCCAGATTTTTTAAGTACCGATAGTCCAAAAGCTCGAAAGCAAGCCGCAAATCCCCGCTTGAAACCGCCTTTCCCCCGCCCTTGAAAAGGTCGTCGATGTACAGAATTTCCGCGCCCTTAAAGCGGTTCAGCACGCTGTCGTACTCCGCCCCGTTCACCGCGGCTTTCAGCAGCCTCGCGCTTTCCACCCACTTCATCACCCGCACCGAGCGGTTCTGCGTGAGAATTTTCTCCCGTAACGCGGCGGTGCACAAATGGGTCTTGCCGCAGCCGCTTTGTCCGCCGATAAAAAGCCATTTTGCGCCCGTGTCGGCGGCGAATTTTTTCGCCTTGTCAAGTATACCCTTTTGCCAGTCGTTTTTGGCGTAAAAGTTGTCGAAAGACTTGTTTTCAAGTCCGCTGATTTTCAGCAAACGCATGCTGTTCCGCGCTTTGAAACAGTCGGGGCATTCACCCGAAAGAATTTCCAAATCCTCGCTTAACGTGTAGATATAGCTTTTGTTTCTGCACCGTTCGCAGTTAATGCCGTCGTCGGCGTTAAGCGTGCCAACCGTTTCGTTCAACGCCCTGCACCGCTTTTCATAGTACGCCCTGTCAAACTCAAAATACGATTGAGAACCTTGGCGGGGGCTCGTCCCGGTCAGCGTCTCTATTATTTCCGAAATTTCCATTTAAAGCACTTCCTTTTTCTTTTTCTTTCTCCTCTTCGTACCGCTTAACAACCCAGTTTAAAATGGTGCGGTAATCGCTTTGATAAGTCTTACCCGTCGAGCCTTTGTAATTGTCGAGGATTTCGATACACCGCTTAGCGCCGTCCTCGCCGACTTTCGCAACGAGTGAGGAATATTCCTCATCGGTCATGCTGACAAATTCGGCGTATTTTTGTTTGGGGGGACTGGGGGGTAATTCTTTTTCTTTTTTTCTTTCTTTTTCTTCTTTTATTCTTATAGTGTTGTCGTTTGTTTGTCGATTGTTTGTCGTTTGTTTGTCACTTGTTTGTCGTTTCTTTGTCGAAGATTGTGTCGTTTCTTGATATTCATCGTAATTATTTACCGTCAATACGGTGTATTTTGAGTACGCCTTTCGTGTCACCGATTGTGTCGTTTCAAGATGATTTAATGCGGTACGAACCTGTCTTACGGTTAATCCCGTAGCCTTTGCAAGTTTTTCAATAGACGTAACGGTCTGCCCTCTTTTAACGCAAATACCGTGCCATTGATTGTCCTCGATATTGGCTGTCAAAAGCAAATGCAGAAACACGCTTTTAACCGCGGGGTTGTCGTACCATTGCCAGTTTAAAAATTTCCTGTGGAGCTTAATCCACCCTTCCATAAAAAACACCTCCTAAAAAATAATCAGCCTGTAGGGGCGCATCCTGTATGCGCCCGTTTAAAATGTGCGGAAATGTACGCGGCGGGCGGATACTGGATCCGCCCCTACAAAATCTGTGCTCATAAAAAAACACCTCCTACTAATACCCCCAAAACGCAAAAAGTTGCACGCGGACGTGCAACTTTCGGAAAAATATTTTTTCAATTTTTAAAATTTTGTAGGAATGTACAGAAAAGCCGTACGCAAATTATGCAAACAGCACAACCCAGCCCAAATAAAATTTTCCCAAAATTTGAGCATATTTTACAAGACTTCGTAAAAATTACGCGGTATAATTATTTCAAAGGAAGTGATTTTTTTGAACGCCGAGGAAAGAACCGCCGTTTTCGACAAATTTCTGCAAATCGAGGCGTACAGCCTTAAAGGGGTGGCGCAGCCGTTCCCGCCCCATTTTCACGAATATTACGTCGTCGGCTTTATTGAAAGCGGCGAGCGCAGGCTCGTTTGCGGCGGGACGGAGTACTCCGCCAAAGCCGGGGACGTTCTCCTCTTCAACCCCGGGGACACCCACTCCTGCGCCCAGTCCGGGACGGCTTTTCTCGACTACCGCGCCGTGAACGTGAGTACCGAAGTCATGGAGCGCATTGCCGAGGAAATTTTCGGGAAAAAATTCCCGCCAAAATTCAGCCGCCCCGTACTGACCGACCGTGAAATTTTCTGCTCCCTGAAAAAGCTGCTGAGCATGATTTTGGACGGCGGCGACTGTTTCGAGAAAGAAGAGCTGCTCTTCCTCGCCTTTTCCCAGCTGTTGAGCGGCGGGGACGTACCCGAAAGGGAGTACGAATGCAGCCTTGAAATCGAGGATATTTGCACCTATATGGGCGAGCACTTCCCCGAGAAAATCTCCGTTGCCGACCTTTGCGAGCTTACCGCCCTGAGCAAGGCGACCCTCATTCGCTCGTTCACTCGGGAGAAAGGGATTAGTCCCTATCGGTACTTGGAAAATATCCGTCTCGGGGCGGCGAAAAGGCTGCTGGAGAAAGGCGTACCCCCCGTTACCGCGGCTATGGAGACGGGGTTTTCCGACCAAAGCCATTTTACCAATTTTTTTAAGGACTATATCGGTCTAACCCCCAAACAGTACGCAAACATTTTTAAAGACTAAAACTTACTGTAGCAAACCAATAAAATAACGCATTTTGTAGGGCGGGGGCTCTGCTCCCGCCTTGTTGTGCAAAAAACGTTGGAAAGGCGGGAGCGTGCCAATACAGGCTGCCCCCGCCCTACAGATGTGATTAATATTTTTCGGAATTGCTGTATTTCTGTCAAAGGAGAGTAAAATTATGGAAAACGTAAAATGTGTAATGATAATCGACCAAACCCTGCCTTTGGGGGTGACCGCCAACACCGCCGCCATTCTGGGGATTACCCTGGGAAAACTTTTCCCCGAAACCGTGGGCGGGGACGTCCGCGACAAAAGCGGCGGCGTACACCCGGGGATAATCGAGTTCCCCGTGCCGATATTAAAGGGTACTCCCGAGCTTATCGGGGAAGTCCGCCAAAAGCTGTCGGGGACGGGCTTTGAGGGGGTTGCGGCGGTGGATTTTTCCGAGACTGCCCAGTCCTGCAAAACCTACGCCGAATTCACCGAAAAGATGTCCCAAACCGAGGAAAAAGACCTGCGATATATGGGCATAGCCCTTTTCGGCGAAAAGAAAAAAATCAACAAACTTACGGGGAATATTCCCCTTTTAAAATAACAAATGCAGGGACGGTCAACCCGTACCCTGCAACAACTTTCAACTATCAACTGTCAACTGTCAACTGCCAACCGGTATCCATACGCGCATCTGATTTTCCCCCCGATTTCCCCAAGTGAAGTACGGCACAGCCGTCAGCTCTTCGGGGACTTTTTTCGGCTTTTCAAAGGTGTACAAACCGTTAGTTTCGGCGGTTCTGTACCCTTTTGCTTTCAGCGTTACCGCACCGCCGAGAGCGGGATTTTTTTCGCCCAAGGTGATTTCCGCACCGTCGTCAAGGACAAGGGAAAGCACGTCCCCGCCGTTGTCGACCCCCTCGAAACAGTACACCAAAGCGCCCCTCTGTACAGCCGCGCAGCCCGTATTTTCAGCCGCCTTTGATGTTGAGTACACAAACCGCGCCCTGTCGTCAAGAGCAAGGGTAACAACGTCCCCCGCCCCCACTTTTATGTAGGCGTACCCCTGTTTTGTCTCGGCGGGAATTTCCCCCGCACCGCCTGTTAAGGACGTTTTTTCGCTCCAAGCGGGTATGCGGACTGCCAAAGTCCCCCCGCCGGTCAGCACGGTGTACTTCACCGTAAAGCCGTAGGGGAAATCCGTTTCGCACCGCAGTTTCATTCCGAAAGAAAAATCGACCTCCCCCGCGGCGTAAAGGTGGCAGTATGCCGTACCGTCCCCCTCGCCGTAAGCGTATGTACCGATTGCGGCAACGGTTCTCGCCACATTCGGGGGACAGCACGCACAGGCGAACCACTCGGGGCGGGTGGGCTTGTCGTGCCAATGAGTGGCGGCAGTACCCGAAATCCCGGGGATTACCTCCAACGGGTTGACGTAGAAAAACCGCTTGCCGTCAAGCTGCATTCCCGCCAGAACCGTGTTGTGGAACGCCTTTTCCATAACGTCGGCGTAACGCCCGTCGGGGCGGTTTTCCAGCATGCGTGAGGCGAAAAACATCAGCCCGCAGGAGGCGCATGTCTCGGCATAGGCGGTGTCGTTGGGCAGGTCGTAGTCCACCGTAAAAGCCTCCCCTATGCCCGTCGAGCCGATACCCCCCGTGACGTACATGCGCCTGTCGGCAATGCTGTTCCAAAGCCTTTCGCATGCGGCAAGCAGCTCCCCGTCGTCGGTTTCTGCGGCAAGGTCAGCCATGGCGGTGTACAGATAAACCGCCCGCACGCTGTGCCCCACCGCATCGTTCTGTTCGCGTACGGGAGCGAAACTCTGCTGATAGTAACCGTCCTCGGCGTTGTTGCCCCACACGGTCCAGTCCCGCAGCTCCTTTTCTTTTTTGTAGAACTCCCCGCCGTTTTCCCCCCTTGCATTGATAAAATGCTCCGCCAGCTCAAGGCAGTGTCTCTCCCCCGTTTCGCGGTACATTTTCAACAGCGCAAGCTCAACCTCCGGGTGACCGGGATAGCCCCCGTGCTTTTCCGTGATAAAGTGCCTGTAAATATGCTCAACATTTTTCAGCATAATTTTAAGCAGCTTGTCCTTGCCCGTGCCTTGACGGTACGCAACGGCAGCCTCCATAAAATGCCCCGCGCAGTACAGCTCGTGCCCCTCCAAAAGGTTTGTCCACCGCTTGTCGCGGTCTTTTATGGTGAAATAGGTGTTTAAGTACCCGTCCACGTCCTGCGCCTCGGCGATGATGTCTATGAGACTGTCGGCGGTTTTTTCCAAGTTTTCGTCGGGATAAAGTGCAAGTGAGTACCCCACCGCCTCCAGCCATTTAGCCGCGTCGCTGTCCTGAAAGACCATGCCGTAAAACCCGTCGCCCACGTCCTCCCCCCGAAGAGCCGCGGCGGCGTTTTTGAAATTCTGTACGACGTGGCTTTTCTCCGCGCCCTCGGCTTTGTCCCGGAGCACGTCGTACTGATAAGGTATAACGACCTCCCGAACCAGCTTTTGGTACCTGCTTATAAAGCCCTCCGAGGGGGTGAACCGTTTTACCGAAATTTGTTTTTGGGATTTCATGGAAATTACCTCCGTAAAAATATATTACATAAATTATACAGCATTTTTTGGAAAAAATCAAGAGCCTTGCCAAAAAAACAAACCGTACCCCAACCCGGGAATACGGCTTGTATTATTATGTACCCGTTACTCTTCCGTCTCCGTCTCCTCGGTCGCACTTCTCTCTTTCTTGAGAATAAACTTGCTCGTGAGGTTTTGCAGCTCGGCAGCCTGACCGTTAAGCTCCTCCGCAGACGCCGCGGACTGCTCCGCCGTAGCCGAGTTGTTTTGAACGACCGCCGAAATCTGGTCTACTCCCGTGTTGACCTGCTCAATCATCTGCGCCTGCTCGGCAGACGCCGAGGAAATCTCGTTGATAAGCTCAATCGCCCGGTTTGTTACCTCAACCGATTCGCCCAAAGCCTCCGCGGTCTTTTCAACAATGCCCGAACCGCTCGAAACCGCCTCCATGGTCTCTTCGATGAGCTTTGTAGTACCCGCGGCAGCCTCGGCGGACTGAGACGCAAGGTTTCTTACCTCGTCCGCCACAACGGCAAAGCCCTTGCCCGCCTCGCCCGCTCTCGCAGCCTCTATGGCGGCGTTAAGAGCGAGAATATTGGTCTGCATGGCAATGTCCTCGATAGTCCTGATAATATCCGAAATTTGGTTGGACTTATCCGAAATATTGCTCATAGCGGCAACCATTTCCTGCATATGCCCGTTGGAGACGGACATCTTCTCCCCCGCCTGGTTCGCCTGCCGATCCGCGTCCTTGGCGTTTTTGGCGTTGTCCTCAACCTTGTCCTTAAGCGTAGCGATAACGCTTGCCAGCTCCTCTATAGAGGACGCCTGCTCCGTAGTACCCGAGGCAAGGGAAGTAGCTCCGTTGGCAATCTGCGCCGCGCCGTCGTTGACGTGAGCGGCTGAAATGTCGATATGCTCCATAGTTTCCGAAAGCTTGTCCGCAAGGCTGTTCAGCGCGTCGATAATGCTTACGAAATCGCCGTTGAACTCAATCCTGCGCCGAATGTCGAAGTTGCCCTCCGCAAGCTGTCTGCAAAGCCGTGAAATTTCGCCGATATAATCGTTCAGCGAGGTTACCGTGCTGTTTATGGACTCCGCCAGCTGACCGGTTTCGTCCTCTGATTTGTGATGTATGCTGACGTCGAGGTTGCCCTCCGCAACAGCGTTCATAACGCTGACGGTTTCCTTAATCGGGTTGGCGATTTCCCTCGCGGTGAAAATACATACAAGGGACGCGCCCACAATATTGGCGATACCCAGTAAAATCGTGATGAGAACGGCGATAGTCGTGTCGCCCAGCCACTCGCTTACCTCCGTGGTAACGCCTATTACCCAGCCGTCCGTGTTGTCAATGGGAGAGTAGGAAAGAAACCTGCTTGCCTCGCCGCCCTTGACCTGACCGTACACCGTGCCGTTAACGTCGTCCAGCGCGATAGCCTTGCTTTCAAGGTCGCTGCGGCAGTCGTACTCTTCGTTGTCCCTGTGGGTGTGGTTGACGTTATTCATTCCCTCGTCGACGTATTGGTGCACCGTTGAGGCAATGTAGGTGCCGCTGTCGTCCATAATATATGTACTGCCCGTATCGCCCACGATTATATCGTTGAGTATCTCGCTGAGCATGGTGCTTTCAACGCCGAAATAAACAACGCCGTCAAGCGCGCCGCTGTTCGTTCCCCCCGCCTTAATGGGTGCGCAGAAGTATATAATCGGCACGCCGTTCACTTCCTGCGGACCGAACACGAATTCCTTGTTTTCCATGCCTTTCAGGTAGCAGTGGTCTGTTCTGTAGTCAATCACGTCGCCGGCGGTTTCGTAGCCCCAGCCGTCCCTGTCGATATAGCCCCTCTCGGTAAAGCCGTAGGTGTTGGCTTTTTCCTGCAAAAACTCCAGCTTTTCCTCTACGGTGTACTCCTCGCCCATGCGGGGGTTCATGCCCACTTCCTTGACGATAGCCACATAGCGGTCCAAGCGGTTCTGCACCCGTTCGCTTGTCTGAAGGGCGATTTCGGAGAGCATGGTTTCGAGAGTAGCCTCCGTGCTGTGAACGTTCAGCCAGCTGCTTATAATGCCGATAGCGGCAATGCCGATAAACACAACCGACAAAATCCGCACAAGCAGCTTACCCTTGACAGTCTTTAAGATTTTCATAAAAATTATCTCCTTTTTGGCAAATTTCTCTTCAAATCAATAATTAAGAATATTATACCACAACCCGTCGGCAATTGCAAGTCTTTCGTCAAAAATTACATTTTTTTTGACAAAACCGACATTAAAATGGTTTTATTATACAATATGTAGCATTATTTGTAACTTTTTGCGGTTATGTACATATCCCGCATTTGCCGAAACACCGCACCCCAAGCGCGAAGTACCCCCTAAAAACTATTCGTCCTCCAAATCAAGCATATTGCTCAGCTTGCCCGAAAGCTCCGCAAGGGACGCCGCCAGATTTTCCTCCCTGACCACTATTTCCCCGGGCAGCTCCAGCTCCACCTGGGAAAAATTCCAAATCGCCTTTATGCCGCATTTTACCAGCAGGTCGGCAGCCTGCTGCGCGTTTTGGGCGGGGACGGTTATTATGCCGATATGAATATTCAGCCTCTCGCAGAGGTTTTTCATTTTTTCCACCGAAAAAATCTGTTTGCCCTTGACCTGCGTACCGATTGCCGCAGGGCTTATATCGAACCCCGCCACGATATTCAAGCCGTACTCCGAAAACCCGTCGAAAGCCAGCAGCGTTTTCCCCAGCTGACCCGCCCCGACAATAACTGCGTCGCTGACGTTCCCCCGCTCCAAAAATTTGTTGAGCAGCGCGATAAGCACGTTCACATTATATTTTTCAAGACCCTGCTTTGCGCCTATGTACGCAAGCTCCGCCGCAGGGTCTGCGCCGTCCTCCGCGAATTTTTCCGCAAGCTCCGCCGCCGAAACGACTTCCCTGCCGCCGTATTTTTGCTCCCTCAGATAGTCCAGATACTCGGGGTATCTTGCCAAAGCCGCTCTCGGCACGCTTTTAAGAGTTGATTTTCCGTCCATGTAAATTCCTCCTTAAAATTATACGTAATATATTACAGCACACAACGGGCGGTCTGTAAACCGCATATATAGAATGCGTCATATAAAATTGCGCATAGCGTCAGAATTTCAACTCGTCATATTCCGCGGTGTAATCAAGGGGTTTTTTATTGAATTGCTGCGGGTATGCGCCCCTCAGCACGCCGTTGTAATAAGAGAGGCTGTCCCCGAAAAATACCACCGCCCCTGCGGTTTCGTCCTTGCCCGAAAGCTGACCTATAAACGAACCGCCGTATTTTACGGAATAGGTTTTCCCGTTTGCGGTGACGGTTATTTCGCAGACCTCGCCGTCCTCGTAAAATGCGGACTCAAAATCTTTTATGTAACCGTTTTCGTCCTTATTGTGCTTATCCATAAATTCGTAAAGATATTCGCCGTTCAGCGGACGGGACAGGTCGGTTTCGGAAAAACCGCTTTCCAAAAACATACAGTATAAAATCTGCCTGTCTCTTTGAGAAACCCTTATCTTTTCGGATTGATTGCCCACAAGATAGCCGTCCTCCAGAACCTCCCAAAGCTTGCTGCCGTAAAACACCTCCGACGAGCCGCTGTCAAAGCCCTCTATGCCAAGCTCGGTATTGTATCTGAAACGCAGATTAAAATCGTCGGGAGCTTTGCCGTTTTTGCCGAATTTTCCCGTCCACACGCCGTTTTCGTCAAAATAATAATTTGTACCGCAAATTTCGGTTTTTCCCGTACTCATATAACCTTCGCCGCCGAAATGCCGCCAGCCCTCTTTTGTCTTGTACCAGCCCAAAACGCGCCTGCCGTCACAGTAATATCTCTTTCCCTTTGAATTGCTTGTAAAGCCCGTATAAAGGCAATTTACCGTTCCGTCGGAATTAAAATTGTACATATAGGTTTGACGGTCTTTCAAGCCCTCGAAAATATCTTCTTCGTCCCAATCGCCGCTGTTGATGTAACCGTTGATGTAACCATAGTATAACCCTGTGATAGGCTCGCCGTTTTTATCATAGTATACAGGCTCGTTCTCTTCCCAGCCGCAGCTGTAATCGCTGTACTCATCGGCGTACGCCGTAAAACCGCAGACCGCCGACAGAACGGCGGCTAAAATTACCGCAAAAAATTTTCTTTTCATAATACTTCCTCCTCGCGCCAATTTTTGCAAACGTCGACCCAACCCTCCGGGACGGCAAATTTCTCAAGCTCGTCAACGGTAAGCTCTATCTCGCTGTTGGAACTGCCGCAGGCGGGAAAAACCGTTTCAAACCGTTTCAGCGACGCGTCGAGGAACACCCGAACCCCCTCGTTTACCCCAAAGGGACAAACGCCGCCCACAGCGTGCCCCACAAGCCTTTCCGCGTCCTCGTGGGTAAGCATTTTCGCTTTCAGACCGAAACGCTCCTTAAAACGCTTGCTGTCGATTTTTGTATCCCCCGCCGCCACTATGAGTATCACCCCGCCGTCTCCGCCGTAAAAGGAAATCGTTTTCGCAATCATTCCCGCCTCGCGTCCCAAAGCCTTTGCCGCAAGCTCCACCGTTGCCGCGGACACGGGCAGCTCCACAATTCTGTCCGCCGCGCCGAATTTCGCCAAATGCTCTCTTGCTTTTTCAATTGACATTTTTACCGTCCTCCAAAAAATTTTATAATTTTATTATACTACACTTTCGGCGGATTTGCAAGAATTATTGACATATTTAAAAAAAT